>JBKHFA010000098.1:0-11629 GCA_046540615.1 Armatimonadota bacterium
AGAGCGAGGCGGAGATCGAGAAGTTCGAGGAGTATCACGCCGATAGCTGCGGGCGTGAGTCGACCGAGTGGGCGGCGCTGCACGTTGACTTCCGCTCGGACCTGCTGGAGATCGGCCCGTTTGTGGAACGCGCGGACGCGGTGAACCTGATGGAGGCGGTGCTCACCGGGGCGCGCGAGGTGCTGGACATGGGATCGTCGGAGCTTGAGGGCTTCGTCGAGGAGCGCGGCGAGGGCTCCGCATGGGTGCTGCTGTACGATCCGATGCCGGGCGGATCGGGCTTTCTGCAGCAGCTTCAGAAGAGCTGGGAGACCGTCTGCAAGCGGGGCCGCGAGGTCATGCTCTCGTGCGACTGCGAGCAGTCCTGCTACGCATGTCTGCTTACTTTCTGGAACCAGCGGCATCACGCGCTGCTGGACCGTCACCTTGCTGCCGAGCTTGTCGAGCGGTTGGGCGGGGAGATGTCGGGCAGTGTCAGCACTCCTCCGAACTACCGCGAGCGATCTGAGGATGGTAAGAGTCCTGAGAGCGGCGCCGAAGAGAAGTTCGCCGGGATCTTGGAGGAGCGGCACTTCCCGCAACCGGATACACAATATCAGGTGACCCTGCCTGATGGGACCATGAGCGTCGCCGACTTCGCCTATCCCGACGAAAACGTGTTGATCTACATCGACGGAATGTCGGAGGAGATCCACGGCAGTGCCGAGCAGCAGCGGAAGGACAACATCCTGCGGGCGAAGCTGCGCAATGCCGAGTACCGAGTGGTCGAGATCACCGCCGCCTCCCTCGATGACGGGACCGCCGTGAACGCGAAGCTGGATGAGGTAGCGGTCTACCTGGATAGGGATGACCTGTTTGGCGAGTAGAATGACGGTTGGCGTAATAAGGATAGGGCTTGATGACTGGCGAAGAAAAGTGGCTGAACGCGCTTCGACAGAAGCTCGGCCAGAGGGCGCGCGACATCGCGGCGCCGGTCAACCTCCCGCGACGGCGCGTCAATCCTGGGGCGCAGGGGGCGTCGGCGAAGTCAGCGTCTTTGCCTCCAGCGAGTCCCGCCGTTTCCTTGACAATACTGCGGTGGACGGGTGACACTCTGCCAATGAGACCCGTCGCGAGGTGAGCAATTACCTGAGTAGTTACGATGAGGGGTGACGACCATGCTTCGCCAGATGCTCATACTTGTCGCGCTGCTGAGTGCGGGGACTGTCGCTGTGCCACAGGAACCCGGCACAACGACGGAGGCCGATGACCTCACGACAGGCGCCCGCATGGTGCTGGGCGCGGATGAGGATGCTGACTATCAGTGGACGCTCGTCGGAGCGGACGAGCACGCCGCGGAGCGCGCGGAGGAGCATCCGCGGCTGAACCCGCCGTCACGTGTCTGGCACGCGCCGCTGGCACAGGGGCGAAGCGCGTTCAAGTTCGAGTTCCCGCGGGATTACGTGACTGAGAACACGACATTCCACCTCTACCTCGACGCCGACGCGGACGAGACAACCGGGCGGCAGGACAGCCACGAGGGGACGGACTTCATGTTCACCGTCTCCTCGGGCGGGCAGGCCGGGCTGCGGGTCTTTAACCCGGACGGCAGCGCCACGAGCGCCTCGCCGCGGATCGTCCTCGAGGGGAACCTGCTCTACCTCTCCGCCGACATGCCGCTCAAGCAGGAGGACGGGGCCTCGGTCTTCGAGTGCTGGACAACCTCCTGGGTGCGCGATGGCGAGGGCGGGACGGAGGCAGGCTCGCGGATGTCGCGCATGCAGGCGGTCTCACAACCCGAGCCGGACATCGTGGCCGATGAGTTCCGTCGCGTGGCGATCATCGACACGACCGACCTTGAGATGGACAGGGTGAACGCGCAGGTGCTTCATCCGACGTGGGACGGCGGGCCGCTGCGCGCGCGAATCACCTGGCGCGCCAACTGGATCACGCCGGGCACCGTGGAGTTCGGCCTCACCGAAGAGCTGGGACGGTCCGCTGAGATGCCCTTCAGCAGCCGGAATCATCGCGTCGTCCTCACGGACCTGCAGCCGGACGCGACCTATCATTTCCGCGTCCGCGGGATGACGCCCGAGGGCGAGCCGATGTACTCGGAGATGGCGACATTCAGCACAGCCGCGCCGCAGCTTGCGGCCCCGACGGTCGAGCGCTCGACCGCGCCGCTGCGCGTCATCAACCGCGCGGAGATGCCCCTGAGCGCGTGGCCGGTGCGCGCGGGCGTGCCCTTCACCCGCGGCGACATCTTCAGCACCGATCAGATCCGGCTGCTCGGGCCGGACGGGACCGCGCAGCCCGCGGCATGGAGCGTGCTCTCGTGGTGGCCTGACGACAGCATTCGCTGGGCGCTGGTGGAGTTCCGCGCCGATGCGCCCGCCGCGCTGACCGAGTACGCCGTTGAATACGGCTCGGCGGTCGCCCACCGGGCCGACGACTCACCGCTGCGCGTGGATGAATCCGACGAGAGAATCAGCGTGGACACCGGCCGCCTGCGCTTCGAGGTGACGCGCGATCCCTTTGTTGCGTTCGCCAACGTGCAGGTGCGCGGGGGCGACGGCATGTGGAGCGCGCTTGAGGCGGGCGAGATGACGCTGCTGGCCGAGGACACCGAGGGGATCTCCTACGACGGCGCGACGGGCGTGCGCGACCTGACGCTCGAGCACTCCACCTCCGAGTCCGCGATCATCCGCGCGGAGGGCGATCATGTCGCGGCCGACGGCTCAACGCTGCTGCACTGGGAGGTGCGCATCCAGGCCTACGCAGACAGCCCGTTCGTCCGCGTCTTCCACACCTTCGGCGTGAACGATCTCGACGAGGAGTTCACCGAGTTCCGACGCATCGCAGTTGCGTGGGACAGTCCGGCCGGAGCGGGAGCGCCGGTCGCGCTCGGTGGCGATGAGATTCATGAGTTCGCGGTGCCCGCCGACGGGAGCACGCGGCTCTTCCAGCACATCGACGACGAGTACACGCTGGAGCTTCCCGGTGGCGAGCAGGAGGGGCGTCGAGCGGCCGGATGGGTCAGCGCCGGTGAGGGCGAGGCGACGATGACGGTCGCGATGCGCGACTTCTGGGAGCACTACCCCAAGAGCATCCAGGTGGCGCCGGGCGTGGTGGAGATGGACATCGCGCCGGTGCTGGAGCCGGACCAGTACGACGCGTTCCCGGAGCTTGAGCATGTGCTCTTCGCGCCCTTCCGAGGCGGCGTGTACCGCTTCATCCAGGGCCTGCAGAAGCGCCACGAGATGCTGGTGCAGTTCGGACCGCGTGATGACACGGCACTTGTCGCGTTCCGCAATCCCGCGGTGGTGGCCGCGCCGCCGGAGCGTTTCCGCGACACCGAGGCGCTCGGCCGCATGGCAATTGCCGAGGACCTGCCCCCGGAGCTTGCGGACTACACCGAAGCGGTTCGCGAGGCGCTGGACGCCTACATCGCCGAACGGGAAGAGGAGCGCCTCTACGGCTTCATGCACTTCGGTGACTGGTTCGGGGAGCGGCAGTACAACTGGGGGAACATGGAGTACGACACCCCTCACGGCTTTCTGATGCAGTTCGCCTCCAGCGGCGATCCGGAGTTTTTCGCGCAGGGCGAGCACGCCGCGAGGCATTACATGGACGTGGACGTGGTGCATCACGCCGACGATCCGAGGCATGTCGGCCTTGTGTGGGTACACGCGATGCTGCACACCGGCGGGTACTACGAGCGCGGCGAGTGGGAGCCGGCGTATCCGGTGGCCAGCAACCGCAACTGGGGACACATGTGGGGCGAGGGTCTGGCGGATTACTACTGGCTCAGCGGCGACCGGCGGGCTCGCGAGTCGCTGCTTAAAATCGCGGACATGGCCGCCTCGGAGTATCTTGAGGAGCGCGGCCACGTCAACCCCGGCACTGGCTGGATCATCGCGCGCCATCCCGGATGGATGTCGAAGATACTGATCGCAGGCTACGCGGTGAGCGGTGATGAGTACTACCTCAATGCCGCGAAGACGCACCTTGATTACTGGGCGGACTTTCAGACTGAGAACGGTGGCTGGGACCGGAGGCTCGGAGGCGGGCACTGCGCCTGCGATCCGCCGCATATCGGCGAAGCGGGATTCATGGTCTGTGTGCTGATGTCGGCCATGAAGCGTTACCACGAACTGACCGGCGATGAGAAGATCGGTGAGAGCATCATCAAGGGCTCGCGCTGGCTGATCGAAGACCTCTGGGTTCCCGAGGACCGCGGCTTCAGATACACCTCCTGCCCCACCAAGACCAGCGGCGGCGGGGCGATGCATATGATCGAGCCGGTCACCTACGCTCACCGGCTGCAGCCCGATGCGATCTTCCGCGACGTCGCGCTGCAGCGGGCCGAGCGGCAGTTGATGAACGTGAGCGCCTCGGGCAAGGGGATCTCCGCTCACATCAACACCATCCCGCAGACGCTCGGCGACCTGGTGGAGATGCTGGGCCGGGATTACTACGCGCTGAGCGGACCGGGGCCGCACACGCTGATGCTGCAGGAGGCCGAGGACCGCGACTTCGAGGTCGTCGTGGAGGCGTGGAA
Source organism: Armatimonadota bacterium (assembly GCA_046540615.1). Taxonomy (GTDB): domain Bacteria; phylum Armatimonadota; class Zipacnadia; order Zipacnadales; family UBA5352; genus UBA5352. The sequence goes on from JBKHFA010000098.1 coordinate 4,541, forward strand.
TGAGGGCGGCGGGCAGGTGGCGGGCGAGGTCACGCTCACCGGCCCCGACGGTGAAGTGCTGACGCAGGAGTCGATCTCCGGGACCGGGCGGGTCGAGGCCGTCCTTGAGGTCCCCGCGGACGAGCGGGCCGGCATCCACCACCTCGTCCTCGAACCGGCGAGCCCCGATGTGGCGTGGGAGGTGCGCAACTCGCTCTACCGCGAGGTCGTGCAGCTTGATGAGGGCACGTTCGTCGGCGGCGGGATCGCCTACCCGCGCTACCGCGTGTACGTCTGGCCGGAGACGGAGCGCTTCACTCTGATGGTGCGCTCCAGCGAGGCGGGCGAGCGCGAAGTGACCATCCTCGATCCCAACGGCCACGAGCACGTTACGCATCGCTGGACCGAGGACGGCGGTGGTGACTGGCAGCGCATCGTGATCGAGCCTCCGCCCTTCGAGCCGATTACGGTCGGCTTCGGCTACCGCGGCGCGCTGAACGAGTCGGACCGACAGTGGAGCGTGGTGGGCGACGGCGCGCCGATCGGGATCGCGACCGAGGACGCGGGCAGCGTCATCTCGGCCTCGTACCTGACACACTTCGTGCCGGAGCGGCCGCAGGCGTTCATCGGCGGCACGACGCTGCTCGTTCCGGGCGACGCGCCCACAGTGCGGCTCGACGGGACCGCCTCGCGGGCACTGTCGGGGCGGATCACCAGCTACGCGTGGGACCTCGGAGACGGCACGATGCTCACCGGGCCGACGGTGGAGCACACCTACCGGCAGGACGGTCAGTTCGAGGTGGAACTGACCGTCAGCGACGATCAGGAGCGGACGGACACCGCGCGCCTGACGATCAACGTGCCCCCGCCGGAGCTTGCCCGCGCGGGTGAGGACGACCTGATACTCATCAACGCCTCCGAGTTCACCGCGCAGGATGGCGGGGAGGTGATGGTGGTGAGCGATCGAGTTGGCGCCAGGGGAGCAATTGTCACCGGCTGGGAGGGCAACCCCGGGCATACGCTGACGTGGGAGGCCGAGGTGCAGGAGCCGGGAGAATATGCGCTGGGACTGAAGTTCGCCTCCTCACGCCAGGGAACGACCCGTGATTTCTTCGTGAACGGCGAGCAGCCGTATCCTGAGATGACCGGGGTGTCATTCCCCTTCACCGGAGGCTGGTCGCGGACCGAGGACAACTGGCGGTACGCCATCCTGCGAGACAGTCAGGGCGAGCCGCTGGTGTTTGATCTGCCGGCAGGCGTACATACGATTGCGGGAGCCGACCGCAGCGGTGGCCTCGCGGTGGACCTGCTGATGCTGGTACGCATCGACACCGGGCCCTGAGAGCATTCGCCCCTCGCCACAGGGCGGCGGCCTGCTGCCGCTTCTCCGGCTACGCGTCGAGCACCTGACGCCTGTCGCGCCACAGGGCAATGGGGTCGTCCCCGAAGGGACGAATGAGAGACAGCCGCTCGCAAATCCCTTGCGGCCCTTGCGCCGCGAGGTGCGATGCCGCGAACCAGGGTTCCGCGAACCTCCCGGGATTTCCGGGTACACCACAGGTTCGCGGAGCGGATGACGAGACCCTCTCCTCGGGACGCGCCACGAACTGCCCGAGGCCGAAGTGACAGGCAAGGTCCGGGTCGGCCTCCGGTGCCTCGTAGCGTTCCGCCGCCTTGACCAGCGCGGCGAGTTCGGCCGCCGAGTCTTCGACCGCCGACGAGTTCCTGCAGCCACGCCGGGGAATCGCGCGATGCGCCTCCCATCTCTGCCCCCTTCGCCTCATGCACCCAGGGCTCGACGGGTTCTCCCCACCGTGCGGCACCCGCCGAGGTCGTTGCGCGGACCGCTCAACTCGGCCTCCGGGGCAGCTTGCGTGGCACCTTCGGGGGGCAACCGGCGCGGCGGGATTCCGATCAATTATTTCCACGTCCAGCAAGGAGCCGAAGAGCGCCGAAACCCCGTATCGGGAGGCAACTGATGGCCGGTGCTGCCGTAGCGAAGCTGGTGGCCTTCCACGTGGTGGCGGTCGCTCATGCGTCAGGTCTGCTTGCCGCGCAGAGAGGAGACGCGCAGGCCTTCGGGGAAACGGCGAATTGGAAAGCCGGGGAGCATCATGCGCTGCTCGCGCTGCGGATACAAGCTATCGCCGTTCGAGGACGAGTGCCCTGCCGCCGGCGATTGAGGGCGCAGAATGGAACGGCCGCGATGCTGTCTTCTCAGAGGGCGGGCGACTGCCCGGCGAGGAGCACCGGGGCATCCAGGGCCTCTCGTCCGAGAGCTGGTATGGCAAGCGCAGGGACATCGTCGCGCAGAATCCAGAGGTCTCCCTCAGTCGCTGTGCGCGGCTGCTGACGTGGATGCTGGAGACGAGCGACACGCTGCCGCTCGAGCAGGGATCGCGACATTGGCCATCGAACGCCTGAGAGCTGTCGTCGGGTAAATCAGGTCGGATCGGTAACTACTGACGAAAGCAATTCGCCAGGAGGCCAGAGATGCTATCATTGACCGGCAAGCACCTCGAATCCATCGCGACGTTCCTCGTGGTGATCCCGTTGATGACAGCGAGTGCAGCGTGTGTCTGTGCGCAACCGCCCGAATGGCGGGGTGAGCCAGGAACGGACTGGCTCGGCGACGATGTCCTCTGGCGATCCCGCGAGGGCCTCGTCTTCCACATGCAGGACCCCGCGGGCGGTGGCTTCGATGTGAGTGTGGCCGTGCGCGATATGAACATCTACGAGCAGGGGAGGCGCCCGGCGCTGATCTGGATGGTCGGTCCGCAGGGACAGACGCTCTTCCGACGCGTCCTGGAGGACGACGGCGTCACTTCCGGCAACGAGCAGTATCGCGAGGGCGTCTCCGATGTCTACCTCGACTACCGCTACCGCGAGTGGCACCGCATCCACTCACCCGATGGGCGGCCCCCGAACAAGAAGCGCTCGCCTGTCCTGTCCGAGCCTGAGAGCCTGCCGGCGCGCGACGTCTCCTTCACCGTTGAGGACGCCGGCCCCGGCCTCTACCGCCTGGTGCTTATCGGAAGCTGGGACCACTGGTTCGCGGTCACGCCTGACCGGGCGATCCCCACCGGTCTGCATCCGGGACCCGGACCACTCCATGTGCATGGCGATCGCCTGGAGGATGCGTGGGTGTGGGCGCCCCCCGGCGCCGAGGAGATCATGCTCAGTCTCAGCGAAGAGGTGCAGCCCTTCAACTGGCAGGCGGTGCTTGAGGACGAGGATGGCAACGAGCTTGGCACCGCCGCCTCCGACACCTTCATGAGCTATCTGCACCGCGAGTTGCCCGAGGGGGATGCGGTCTATCGCCTCAGTGTGACCGGTGAGACACCGGGGGCGTGCCTGTCGCTGGCGGGCCTGCCCTTCGTTGTGTGCCCGGATGCTGAGACCGCGCGCGCGATCCATGGCGGCATGGGAATCGACCAGGAGGGCCGCGCGACATTCCACCACCAGCAGCGAGTGCTACTGGAGTGGGCAGATGGACTGACGGAGGACGATCTGCGCGTGGATGTCGCTGAGGTCGACCTCACCGCGGTGGAGGAGGACCTGCGCAAACTCCTCGCCGCGGTCCCGGAGGCGCTGGAGCAGCAGCAGATCGACCCGGCGGCGGAGGACTTCGGCCGGGCGAACGTGAGCGTCCTCGCCGAGGCGGCGGGCGCCGAGCATCCGCAGAATCCCTACTATGCAAATGCCGCACTGACTCGGCGTGTGGCGCTGGCCGCCGCGGTCGGTCCGATGCAGAACCTGGGGCCCTACTTCTGGTTCGCACGAACCGACCTGGAACTGCCGGGCACGTTTGACGTGCGCAAGGACCGCCTTCCCATGTTCCGCTCGAACTGGTTCGCCATGCACAGCGGACGGCATGTCACCAACCTCGCCGACGTGGTCGACGTGGCTGGTAAGGCCCTTCCGCCCGAGGTGCTCGCTGCGTGGGAGCGGGAGTACGAGGCGTGGGTCGAGGGCCGTACGCTGATGCACCAGGGCATCTGCAGCAACCAATGGATGGCCGCGCTCTCGGAGGTCGCGGAGGCCGCGGAGGCGCTCGACTCTCCGGTCGCCCACGAAGTCGTGGATCGGCAGATCGAGCGCTTCACCACGATCGGAGGCCTCGGGCGCGTCGGACCGGACCCGACCCCCTGCGCCACGAAGAGTGAAACCGCATTCACCTACGCGGCGGACACCGGGTACGTCGGCGCTGGATACGCAGCGGATGGCCTGGGGCATGACAATCAGTACTGCCTCGAGACGACGTCGCACCTGGGGCGCATCTGGCAGCGCACCGGAAAGCAGTCGATCGTTGACTTCATCGACCACTACTATTTTCTGAAGACACACCTGACCATGCCGCGCGGCCCCGAGGCGCCGGAGAGCACATTCGCCGACACCTGCAGCCCCTCCGACGCGAACTTCCGGACCGGGTACTTCACGCACAAGTCGCCGGTGCCATCCGAGATGCGCCCGATGGTCGGGTACGGGCTCCTGTGGGCTGGGGATACGAGTGCTGGGGAGACCTGGCCCTGCCTCGAGGAGGGCAGCTTCACGCGCGTTCTCGACAACAAGTTCTTCTTCATCAAGACGCCGACCTACTACGCGACGGCCTACGGAGGCCCGTCGAACTATGACTGGCAGAACTTCACCACAGCCGAGGTCGGCGACGGCTCGGCCAGTCTGGTCGGGTATTCGGGGATGCACTACGGCGGCCTGCAGCGCAAGGCCACAAAGCCGGGCGGGATCTCTGCAGTTTACGTGGCCGGATGCGGGCCGACTATGCTGGCGCAGAATCACAACGTCATGTACTCGAACGTGGTCTGGGGGCGGCGACCGACGCCGGTCACCGAGAAGTGGGAGCAGGATCACGTCGATCCGCGAATCGTCTGCAGCGGCTTCTCGCAGCCTTCGGTCTCGTTCGACCGCGATGGCCGCGTCTACCGCCGAACTGACGAACTGCTCTACGCTCCGCTCACTGTGACGCGCACCGTCACGTACCGCGATGACCGAATCGTGGTGGACCTGGAGTTGCGCGCGACCGATGACCTGGAGCTTACCGAACTCTACGAATGTGTGCCGCTCTACGTGGAAGACCGCGAGGCGAGCGTCTTCGAGGATCTCTCCTCCGCGGGCGTCGAATTCGCGATGCCTGAGGCGGTCACCTCACACGACAGTCACGATCTGCCCCTGCCTCACGAGCGGGGCGAGAATCCAGATCTGCCGCGGGTGGCCGTCCGCGCCTTCGACGTGACGAGCGAGTCAGGAGCGGGCTCCGCGGTCATCTTCGATGATCAGTACGAGTGCATGCAGACGCAGCCGCTGCGCTACCGCAGTGCCGCGGCGGCAACCGGCGCGCTGAATCTCCCGCTGCCGACTGAGATGGACGCGGGGGAGACGCATCGAATCCGCTACGTCATCGCCCCGCATGCGGAGCCGGTCAGCGTGGAGGATCTGCGCCGGATTGCGGAGAGTGAGGGACTCAGCCCCGGTTAGAGTAGCGGCCCCTCCGGACGAAAACGACGGTCTCTCGGCCCATACAGAAACGTGTACAGATGTAAAGTTAGAGCAGCGGGACGCCGTTGATGATCAGCCGGAAGTCGCAGCCGAGCATTCGCGCCGCCCTGCGGCTGATGACCATGCACTCCCGCTGGGGGCCTCCAGCGATCTCCCCATCGGCACCGACGTTGCGGTCCTCGGCTATCCGCTCAACCAGTCTTTCGAGGCTCTCGGCTTCCGCGGCGCCACCCGGACACTCGTGCAGGGCGTTGTCGCCGCGCGGCAGGCCTATCGTCCAACCCCGCTGAGCCAGCCGATCCCCGTACTCCAGATAGATGCGAACCTCGGCCACAGCGGCGGCCCCGTCTTCTTGCGCTCAACCGGAGAGGTGTCGGCATCGCCAACGCCGCCATCCAAGATGTATTCACTGGCAAGACCGACGTCTGTTTCGCCGCCGATCGACGTGGCACGCGCGGCAATTGCGGGTGAATGAGGCTTGAGCACGAACCGGTCGCGGTAGGAGGATACCGATAGACGGTAGAGGAAGCGCTCCATCGCGTAGTACTGCAACAGTTCGTTGAACGGCCCGGCCCGTCTGCCTTGCACGATTGAGAAGACGGTCGTGGACTGACCGTGCGATGTTATTGACCTCGCGCCTCAAAGCGTCGCCTCCAGGTAGGGACGGATGACGTCCTGCACGCGACAGATCCGAGCATAATCCATCAGGTCATCGACGTTCACGCCGTTGCGCTCGTGAAGAAGCTGAAGCCCTTCGATGGCCACGTCGAGGCCCACCGTGTTTCGGAATTTGAAGCAGTCGGCTATGGTCTTCTCGGGGCTGTAGACCTTCACCGGCACTCCATCGATCTCGTGCTCAACGACACCCGCAGAATGGGTCTCATGGCTGAACCAGAAGAAACGCACCGGCGGATGATCCAGTCTCGGTTCCTGTCTCTGACGAGACTGGTCGAGTGCCAGCATCAGCTCGTGGGGAACCTGCTGGGTGATGTCGTGGAAGGACAGCGCTGAGATGAGACACACCACTCCGCGGGGAATGCGACGGGCTGCGATGACGAGGTCGGGCTCGGCCAGCGGTGGCAGTTCCGTCAGGCGGTAGAGTCCTCTGCTGAGGCGTTCGACGACGCCTTCCTCAAGCATCTTTCGGAGCCGATACTCGGTGATCCCCTCATCCAGAGCCTGAGAGAATCTCAGTGTCCCTCCATGTTCGCGGAAGACATCGGCTTCGTCTTCAAATCTACTCTGTTCTGTCTGCATGCCTGCATCCCGCGCCAAGTTACATCATGATATATATACACAAGTATCATGATTATACTCAACAGGAGGGAGCATGTCGAGTGGCGATTTCTTCCAGTGAACGGCCAGGGGCGGCGCCTGTGGGGACGCCTAAGTCCCGGCGCGCGGGGAGAACAGCTTCGCCCTAACGATACCCCGGCCCAGAGGATCAGCGCTGGCTGGCGATCAGCTTGGGGAGGTCGGCGGGAGAAACGGACATATGATGGCTATGAATCCATCGACTGCTAATGAAGTCGACCTTCCGGTTGCCACCCGACAGCACCGCGAAGTCTCCTGGTTCAGCGGTTGTGATGAAGCTGT
>JBKHFA010000099.1:0-11476 GCA_046540615.1 Armatimonadota bacterium
CCGCTCAGTCGTCCTCGAGGCCGTCGAAGCGGAAGTCCTCGGTGATCTCCACCGCGTCGGTCGCGTAGGGCCAGTCGAGCACCTCGCTGAAGAGCTTGCGCTGCTCCGCGCAGTAGTCCATCAGCCAGTTGATGCCGGCCATCTCAGTCCACGGGACTTTCTGAATGCGGCCCGCGGATGCGTAGGCGCCGTCGATGAGCAGCGTGGCCTTCACGGCCTCCTCCGCGGGGGCGTGGAGTTCGTTTGTCTCGCCACGGATTGCCGCAATGAGGTTCCTGTGTATCTCGTCGCGGTCGGTCGGCTCCTCGAACACGATCGGCTCATCGTCCTCGTCGGCGTCGTTGAGATAGACGACAGCCTTCTCCGTGTCCCACTCCGCGCGACCCTTTGTGCCGAAGATGTCGAGGTCGGTGCGGTAGCGCTGGTCGCAGTTGGTGGTGCAGTAGAAATGCAACGTGGCCTCGCCGAGGTCGGCTCGCAGTGCGGCGAGGTCCTCCACCTCGATGTGCGGATGCGCCTGGTAAAGTTCGGCCTGCACCGCGCGGGGCATCGCGTGGTCCTCGACTCGCGAGCCCATCTGCAGACAGGTGTTGATCAGGTGGACGGCCTGGTTCATCATCACGCCATCCCACACCGGCAGCCCGTCCGCGTAGCGCTTGCCGGTCCAGTGGCCGCGATCGTAGTACTCATCGGTGCGCTTCCACTGCATCACGCCGATGACGTCGGTGAGTTCGCCGAGTCCACCATCGGCGATGAATTCCTTGAGCTGATGCGAGTGGGGGTACGAGGTGTACTGAAAGTCAACCGCGACGTGCAAGCTCTTCTCCGCCGCGAGATTCACAACGTCCCAGCCGTCCTGTGCGAGGATCGTGATCGGCTTCTCCACCAGCACGTGAATGTCGCGGTTGAGGCACTCGATCGCGTAGGGCGCGTGCCAGTGGTGCGGCACGGCCAGCGTGACGTAATCGAGTTCGTCCTCATACTTGTCAAGCATCGGGATGATGTCATCAAAAAGCGGCACTCCCCACTCTTTGACGGCCTCCACGTGCTCGGCGACCTTCTCCCGCTCGGGGTACTTCTCCACGGCAGCGACGAGTTCGACGTCTTCCAGTTCGTGCATGATGGTTCGGTGGTACCGCCCGATGCCGGAGACGCCGACAACGGCGGCTTTGAGAGTTCCCACAGTACGTGCACCTCCCTACGACATTAACGCGAGCATCGTCAGCGACGAATGCAGCGGCCTCGAAAGTTGACGACGAATCACTCGCCGGCCGCCACCGCGAGCATGTCCTCGAGGACCGTCGGCATGGCCTCATGCAAAAAGACCTGCACAATGACCTGATCGGCGACCTCCGCGGACGGGCGGTATAATTCGGTCAGTTGCCCCAGGATCTCCTCCCCGGCGCGCTCATATTGTTCGGGGGTCATCGCGCGTACCGTTGAGAGCAGGTCCACGATCTCTTCAGCGTTGAGGCCGACCTCCGGGTCCTCAAGCTCCTCTGCCAGCGGGGGCACTTCCTGCTCCAACGCGGCGTCGTCAAGCTGGCGCACCCACTCGACCAGATCCAGCACCTGCCGGCGCGCGTCCTCTTCGCCGGTGATGATCGCGATCTGCGGGTCGGTCAGAATCTCGCGGAAGGTCTCTGCGTGGGGGAGCAGGGCCTCGTCAAGCTGTTCATCGACGGCCGTGAGCCGGTTGTTGATCTCGTCGATCTCAGCCTCAAGCTCGTCAGGAAGCGGCTCGTCGCGTAGGGCGAGTTCGCGCTGGCGCTCGAGGAGTGGCTTGAGTTGCTCAAGCACCTGCGCGCGTTCCTGCTCGTGTCGGATTGCGGTGGCGCGCAGGTCATCGACCGCCGGGATGAGAAAACGCAGCTGCTGCTCGGTGAGTTGCAGCGTGTTCATATCCTCTATCAGCGCGATCTCGGCGTCGATCGCGTCGAGTTCCGCCGCGACCTCCGAGAGTTCGGGACACAACTGCGCCTGCGCGCAGCCGGTCGTCAGGGTGGCGACGAAAGCCGCCGCAACCAGGACAGTAACGAGGTGTGCTGATAATCGCATGGCAATTCCTCCGTGAGATCGCATCCTGTGACACTTGAGCGATTGTACAACGCGATGGCCGATGGTGCAAGCAGCGGGGAAGCAAACGCCGTCGGGGATTCACCGTGGAAAGCCGGCCGGGGGGCGCCGCGGAAGGCGCGGGGCTTCGCGTCAGGAGGCGGGCTGATCCGCGGGTTTGTAAAACGCGATGTATCCCCCGAGGATTTCGGTGGTGCCGAGGGTACCCGAGAGGTTCGACAGAAGCATGAGCTTGCGGCCCTGTCGGACGGCGAAGCCTATGTGCTGCGTTCGGTTGGGCCCGTAGGTGAACGGCCAGACGAGGATGTCGCCGGGTCGGGGCAGACCGTCCTCACGGGGAACGTAGCCCACCCGCGGCAGTCTAGTCGCCCACTGGTGCGCATCGCCGAGGCCCCAGCCGAGCGCCTCGCGCATCGTCGCCGCGCAGAGGTTCGGCCGGTGGCTGACGCCGCCCTCGAGCATCAGCCGCACAGCGGTCGATGCATCGCCATCGGCCGGGTAACTGATGCACGTTCCGTCGTCAAGCAGGGTGGTCGTCATCCCGTCGATGTACGTTTTGCGCCACTCCCACAGGGCGGCGAGACGGTCTGTGCCATCATCGCCCTCTGAATCAGAGGCCGTCAGTCGCTCCATCGGCTGGAGGCGCAGGCGTCCGGTGAAGTGATCATCGACTCGCTCGGTCGGCTCGTTGGCGCGGCTCGCGTAAAGGCTGCCGGGAGCCACCGTGGGGAACATCTGCGCCAGTTGGACCTCCGTCTGTGCGCCGGCGCGAGCGCGTTTTGCCGGCTCCAGCGCCTCGGACGGGATCTTCTCGCGCCCCACGCCCGCCTCAAGCGTCATCCAGCGCAGGGCGAGGTAGGGATCGTTCGCGAAGCGACCGGACTGACAGACAAGCAGAAGTTTGACGTCCGCCTCGTCCGTGCCGGGGATCGGCGTCACGTCATCGACCCAGCCGGAGAACACCGAGCCGTCGTACTCTTTGAAGCCGATGGTGACGGACCGCCCGATGGTGAAATGCCGCAGATCGCTCACATCAACGCGCGCGTTGACGGCCGCAAGTTGCAGGTTCGCTACCCGGAGCAGGTCGTCGCCGGCCTCCACCGCCTCGCCTTCGTTTGCGAGCACCTCGCTGATCAGTCCGGGCGCCTCGGCGTTGAGTTCCTCCCACCGGGGCGCGGCGACATGCAGCATCTCCTCCGGGGTGTGATAGACCCGGACAGCCTCCTCCGGCTCGGTGGGGAGTTCGCCTCCGCCGGCCATCGGTTCCTCATCCGCATTCTGCTGCTCGGGGCGCGGGTCTCGCTCCTGCAGCCTGACCTCAGGTGGATTCTGACTCACTTCGGTCGCCGCCTCGCGATGCCCGGCCTCAGCCTCTTCCCGGCGAGCGAGCGCCTCGGCGCGCGCGGCCCTCGCTTCACGCGCCACCTTGATCGCCTCGTGGGCCGCCTCTGCCTCAGCCTCAAGCGCCGCGATCCGCGCTGCAATACGCTCGTAACCCTGCTGGGCTTCGTCGAGGACGGCCTCGGCGCGGTTGTACGCGGCCTTCAACTCACCGGCGCGCTCCTCTGCCGGTCGAAGGGCCTCCTCGGCCAGTACGCCCTGCTCCAGCAGGCGGTGCCGCTGGGCGAGTTCCTCCTCAGCGGCGCTGAGGGCCGCGAGCGCATCGCTGCACTGGTCGATGGCCTCGGGGATGGCGGTGGCCGCGAGTTCGGCCTGCTCCCTGAGTTGAGCCTGCTCGGTCTGGTTCGCCTCGAAGTCGAATTCAGGGATGGACACCGGCGGGGGCACCGGTTGCGGCGCGGTCTGCTGGCGGGCGGGCGCAGGGGCCGGCGCCGGCGAGGGGAGATCATCGCCGACATCGCCTGTGTCGTCGGCCTCCGCCGGCTCGCTCGGATCGTCTGGTACCCGGCGGACCGGAGCGGCGATGGTCACCCGTGAGACGTCCTCGGCGGCCATCCGCTCGCGGGCGCGCTCAAGGTCGGACAGAAGTGCCGGATCGTAGACGCGCGCAAGCGGGGCGTCGCGGCGGAAGAGGCCGTGCGGCGGGAAGACGTACTCTACGATGCCGGCCCACAGCGAGCGGATCGTGTATGAGAGTTCGAAACTCGAGGAGCGGCGCATCAGGCGTTCCTGGTTCGCGCGTCCGGGGCCGAGGCGTATCTCGGCGATGGGGGTGAGCATGCGCTCGATCAGTTCGTCGTGTGCCATCTCAGCATCGGCGATGCGGCCGTCGCGGTCGATGGCAGGCGGGGAGTCAACGTCTTCGGGCAGGGCAGCATGGCAGGTCGCGGCCGCCATCATAACGAGGCAGCAGGCCACGACGCTCACTCGCGAGGTCATTTGTGTGAGGTGATAGCTCATTGTCCGCGAGCTTTGATGCGTGCCGCGGGCGGAATGTTCACTTCATACCGGCGTATGCCCGCGGTCAGGTTCGGTTGAGAACACTTCCGCAGGTGATCGTAGCGAATCTGGCGCTGAAAGTCAACATTGCTCGATCGCGCGTAGAATGTGAGAGGTGCATGGCGAGCCAGATTCTCTTGCGCCCGACGAGGTTTTCGCGTATTCTATCAGCACAGCGCCGCCAACCGACGCTGTCTGAGAACGGCGTCATCGCGGTGTGGTTTGATCGTACCTGCTGACCTGTCGGGCGGGCATGTCACGCCCGTGAACGAAAGTCGATCAGCTTTTCCAGCGTCCAACACAAGACCCACTGAGAAGGAGCCGTGTCATGAAACTCGCGGAGCGAATGAGCAGGCTTGGCACTGAGACCGCATTCGAGGTGCTGGCGAGGGCCGGCGAGCTTGAGGCGGAGGGCCGCGATATCATCCACCTCGAGATCGGACAGCCCGACTTCCAGACCCCGGACTACATCATCGAGGCCGCCCATCAGGCCATGAAGGACGGCTACACCGGCTACGGTCCGTCCGCAGGGCTGCCCCAGGCGCGCGAGCGCTACGCGCAGTACCTCAATGATACCCGAGGCACCGACTACGACGCGTCCGAGATCGTTGTGACCCCCGGCGCGAAGCCGATCCTGTTCTTCGCGATCCTTGCGCTGGTTGACGAGGGCGACGAGGTCATCGTCCCGAACCCCGGCTTCCCTATCTACGAGTCGGTCACCGAGTTCGTCGGCGCGACCGCCGTGCCCGCGCCGCTGCGTGAGGACCGGGAGTTCCGCCTCGACCCCGAGGAGCTTGCCTCGCTGGTCACCGACAGGACGAAGATGATCATCATTAACTCGCCGCACAACCCGACCGGCTCGATGCTCACCATGGAAGACCTCGAGGCCATCGCCGAAGTCGCGATGGAGAACGAGATCATGGTGCTTTCGGATGAACCCTACTCGAAGATGGTTTACGACGGCGAGTTCCACTCGATCGCCGAGGTTGACGGCATGAAGGACCTCACCATCCTCCTCGAGGGCTTCTCGAAGACCTACGCGATGACCGGCTGGCGGCTTGGCTACGCGGCCATGCAGCCCGATCTCGCCGCGCAGATCGCCAAGCTGCAGACGAACTCGAACTCCTGCACCGCGAGCTTCACGCAGATTGCAGGCATCGCCGCCTACGATGGCCCGCAGGAGGAGTCCGAGGCCATGATGGCTGCGTTCGAGGAGCGCCGCGACGTGATGGTGGATGGCCTCAATGAGCTTCCCGGCGTCTCCTGCCTGAGCCCCGCCGGTGCGTTCTACGTGTTCCCGAACGTGACCGAGACGGGCATCGACAGCAAGGAACTCGCCAGCCGCTGCCTTGAGGAGGCGGGCGTTGCGGTCCTCTCCGGGACCGCGTTCGGCAAGCACGGCGACGGCTACCTCCGCCTGTCATCCGCCAACAACCTCGACAACATCAACGAGGCGCTCGACCGGCTGGCTGACCTGCTCGGCTGACGCTGCGTCGCTGCGGTCGGAGGGGCCGCTCTGAGGCGCGAGAGTTTTTGCGAGCGCCGAAGTCGACCCCTCCGGTGGCCATGACCGCGCCGTCGCAGCCAGCCCGTCACGGGTTCGCAACATAACCAGAGCGCCGTGGGAGCCATTTCGCATTGATCACCGTCCTTTGCGCCAATGCCGGCGTTGATAAGACATACCAGGTCCCGAACTTCGCCGTCGGCGGATTCTACCACCCCTCCGCTGCAAGCACCGTGGCGGGCGGGAAGGGTATCAACGTGGCGCGAGCGCTTGCGGCGCTTGATCAGGGTAACACAGTCCTTGGGTTCGCCGGCGGCAACAACGGCCGCTTCATCGCCGCGGATCTCATGGAAGCCGACCTGAAGACTGATTTTGTCAACATCGCCGAAGAATCCCGTGTGACAATCAACATCATCGACCGAACACAGCATACCCAGACACGCGTCGATGAAGTAGGACCGCTCGTCACTCCGACGGAGGTCCGGAGGCTCCGAGACAGGTGGGCGCGGAATCTGCGCGGCAGTGCGATGGGCATCATCGCCGGGAGCGCCCCCCGCGGGGTGAATCTCGACCTTTACGCCGAGCTTGTCGAGATCGGTCGCTCGATGAAGAAACCCGTCTTTCTCGACGCTCACGATGAGTTGCTCAACCGCGCGGTCGCGGTCGGGCCGACTGTGATCACGCCGAACCTCAGCGAACTGCAGCGCCTTGTTGGCCGCCAGCTCTCCGTGCCGGAGGGCGTCATCGCCACCGGGACGGAATTGCTGGAGGAGGGCATCCGCGTGGTGCTCGTGACCCTGGGTGCCCGCGGCGCCATCGGGATGGGCCCCTCCAGCGGGATCTGGTGGGCGCGGCCGCCGAAGGTCGATCGCATCAGCAGCGTCGGCTGCGGCGATGCGTTCGTCGCGGGCTTTGCGATCGGTTCGATGGAGCGCCGATCGTTCGAGGGGCGCCTGCGACTGGCCGTGGCCTGCGGCGCGGCGAACGCGGAGACGTTCGGCGCCTGCAACATCACGGCGGCGCGGGTCGCTGAACTTGAGGCGGACGTGACGCTTGATCGACTCGATGGTGAAAAGGCGCAGGAGGACGGGCCCGCGTCGTCGAAGTGAGTGCTGACGGAGGACGTTCGTCCGGAGGTGCCTGCAATGTTCGGTCTTGGAACGCCTGAACTTGTCGTCATATTGATCCTCGTGCTGGTTCTCTTCGGCGGGAAGAAGATCCCTGAGATCATGCGAGGCATCGGCGAGGGTCTGCGCGAGTTCCGCAGCGCCTCTTCGTCGGCGCAGGAGGAGATCAAGCGGTTGGCTGAGGAGGACCCGGCGCCGGGTGAGGATTCCGCACCGATCGATGCCGAGTACGAAGACGAACCCGCGACGGATTCAGAGAAGCGAACGATGGAGCAGAAAACGTGATTGTGATATCCCGGCGATTGACGGGCGAGGTGTGCGTGTGCTGCCGATGTGAGCAGCCGCACGGTTCGCGCGCCTCTGTCCGCGGTCGCTGATCACTGACTCGCCAGCACGACACCACGGCAGACCGGCGCAGCGGCATCCCCGCTGCGCTTTCGTCTTGATGCGGGCGGATAATTCACGGGAGGACGGTCCCGATGCTGAAGATTCACAACACGAAGACGCGAAAGAAGGAAGAATTCGAGCCCCTGCACGACGGGCAGGTGGACATCTACTCCTGCGGACCAACTGTCTACGACGTCCCGCATATCGGCAATCTGCGCACCTTTGTCTTCGCGGACATCGTCGCCCGCTGCTTCAAGCGCCGCGGCTACGAGGTGCACAATGTCATGAACATCACCGACGTCGATGACAAGACCATCAGGGGCGCGAATGAAGAGGGCGTCTCCCTCCAGGAGTACACGCAGGAGTACACCGAGTATTTCATGGAGGACCTCGAGACACTGCGTATCCAGCCGGCGTGGAAGTACCCGCGGGCGACTGAGCACATCGAGCAGATGCTCGAAGTCGTGGAGGGTCTCGTGGAGAAGGGCCACGCCTACGAGCATGAGGGGAGCGTCTACTTCGACATCTCCAGCTACCCGGACTACGGAAAGCTGTCCGGGGTGGTGCCCGAGGAGCATGACAGCCGGCAGTTCGGCCGGCTGGACCAGGATGAGTACGATCGCGAGGACGTCCGCGACTTCGTCCTGTGGAAGGCCAGCAAGGAGGGCGAGCCGTCGTGGGACAGTCCGTGGAGCCCCGGCCGGCCCGGATGGCACATCGAGTGCACAGCGATGTCCATCGAGTATCTCGGCGAGACACTGGACATTCACCTCGGAGGCGTGGACCTGGTCTTCCCGCACCACGAGAACGAGATCGCGCAGTCCGAGGCGTACACCGGCAAGGAGTTCGTACGCTACTGGGTGCACCCCGAGCACCTGCTCGTTGAGGGCGAGAAGATGTCAAAGTCGAAGGGCAACTTTTACACCCTGCGCGACCTGCTTGACCAGGGATACGACCCCATCGCCATCCGCCATCTGCTGCTGACGGCGCACTACCGGCGGCAGCTTAATTTCACGCTGGAGGGCCTCGACCAGAGCCAGCAGGCGCTCACGAGGCTGTGGGATTTCGCCGATCGCGTGGCGGAGATCCCGGATGACGCCGATGGGGAGGACCTGGCCGATGAGGTCGCTTCGGCGCTGGAGAAGTTCGACGCGGCGCTTGATGATGATCTGAACGTGCCGGGCGCGATGGCGGCGGTCTTCGAGCTTATGCGCGAGGTCAACCCGCTGCTGGCGGAGGGCAAAGTGAGCGCCGAGGGCCGCGACCGCGTGCTGGACTTCTTTGAGGACGCGGACACGGTGCTCGGCCTGATTGAGCATGAGAAGGGATCAATCGACGAGGAGATAGACGCGCTGATCGAGGAGCGCCAGGCGGCCCGCGAGGCCGGCGACTACGAGCGCTCGGACCAGATCCGCGATGAGCTTCTCGAGCAGGGCATCGTGATCGAGGACACGCCTCAGGGGCCCCGCTGGCGGAGGGAGTAACGGCGGTGACGAGTGAGACCTGCAGCGAGCGGGCCGACTCTGGTCGGCCCGCTTTCGTGTACGCGGTCAGGCAGGTCCTCGGGCTGCGACGGCGAAGTGGCGAGGGCCGCTCAACCCTGCCGCGTACAAGGGGATTGAACGATGACCATCAAGCTGAACCGCGACGAGATGTTCGATCGCGTGATGGGATGCTGGCTCGGCAAGTCGATCGGCGGAACGCTCGGGATGCCGCTTGAGGGAAAGAAGGGTCTCTTCGACCTGACGTACTACGACCCGGTGCCGGAGGGCGCGATCTTCAACGACGATCTTGACATCCAGCTCGTCTGGCTGCGCGCGTTGCAGGAGCTTGGGCCGGAGCTTACCACGCACGATCTCGGACGCTACTGGCTGGAACATGTCATCTACCCGTGGGATGAATACGGCCTCGGCGCATTCAACCTTCGCCGAGGTCTCGCGCCGCCGGTCGCCGGCGCGTTCGACAACTGGTACGTTGACTGCGAAGGCTCGCCGATTCGGTCGGAGATCTGGGCGATGGTCGCGCCGGCGGCGCCGGATGTCGCGGCGCGCTACGCGTACATGGACGCGATCATCGACCACGCCGGTGGCGAGGGCGTGTGGGGGGAGATGTACCTCGCGGCTCTCGAGAGCGCCGCGTTCATCGTGCACAATCCGCATGAACTCATTGAGATCGGGCTGTCGCTGATCCCGGAAGACTGCCGGACCGCCCGCGCCGTGCGGGATGTGCTCAAGTGGCATCGGGAGGGCGTCGAGTGGACCCGCTGCCGGGAGCTTCTGCTGGATGAGCACGGGCATTACAACCCGCAGGATTCGCCGCAGAACCAGGGGATCGTCACGCTCGGGTGGCTCTACGGCGACGGCGACTTCGGCGACTCGATTCTCAAGGCCGTGAACTGCGGCGAAGACACCGACTGCACCGGCGCGACCCTCGGCGCGATCATGGGGATCGTGCACGGCGCCGAGGCGATCCCGGCGAAGTGGAAGGACCCTGTCAGTGAGGGGATCGCGGTCGGGTGGGGGATCGTGGGGCTTGACTACCCGACGCAGCTTGAGGAACTGACCCGGCAGACTCTGGCGATGACCGGCACAGTCCTCGAGGCGAAGGCGTCACACGTGCGGATCACCGATCAGCCCACAGTGGCGGAGTACGACATCGACGCGCTGAAGGCGCCCGGGCTGATGCGGGAGGTCGAGTCCGCCGACCCGATGACGGCGATCTACGAACTCGGGCCGGTCGCGCTGCGCGTGGCTTGCGGAGAGACGCCGACGATCGGCTACGAGGGGCCCGCGGAGGTGACGCTGACGGTGCAGAGTCGCTCGGATGTTGCCGTGGCCGGTCAACTGAGCGTACTCGCGCCGCATGGATGGGAGGTCGCCGGGGGCGGAGACTTTGCGCTGGGGCGCCGGGATGCGACGGAGGCGTTCGCATGCGCGTTCACGGCCGAACGCGACCGCGTGAAGCTGCAGGTGAGCAACCCGATCACGGTGCGGATCGAACTCGAGGGATACGACCCGATTGTGCAGCGTTTCCCGCTGGTCGGGGAGCATGCGTGGCTCGTCGCCGGGCCTTTCCGAGCCGACCTGGACGCCGACGACGGGCCGGCGAGCGACCTCGACGCGGCCAGGCTGGTCGTGGATGAGTGGGAGGGGCGCGACGGACCGGTGCGCTTCGAGAGGCGCTCGTTCCCCGAGAGTGAGATGCACTTTGACGACCTCCTTGACGGGCAGGCGGGCGCTGTCTACGCGGTCACCTGGCTCTTCACCTCCGTGGATACGAGGGTCAACCTCGGGCTTGATTGCAGCGGCGGCTTCCGGATCTCCGTGGACGGCGAGCAGGTCGGCGAGGTGATCGACCCGCCGCCGGTCAGGCCGGTGCGGCACCGCTTCGCGCTCGAGCTTGAGAAAGGCTGGCATCAGGTCACCGTGAGAGCGGTCTCTGAGGACGGAGAGCTTGAGTTGCATTTCTACCCGATGGACGATCGGCCGGAGGTCATCAGCGGTCGAGGACATGGTCGCACGGACCTGATCAACACGTACATTCCTGACGAAATCGAGGCGCACTTGCGCGGAAAGGACGAGCAGCGTGATTGAAAAGTATCTGGCGGATATCAACGAGATGGAGGAGACGGAGACAGAGTGGGGCAGCATCGGATGGCTTGTCAGCGGGGAGATGGCTGACGACGCCACGCTGACGATGGGCGTGATGACACTTAACCCCGGGGAGCGGGGCGGGGAGCATTTCCATCCGAGCGAGGAAGAGGTCTTCCTGGTGCTCGAAGGCGAGTGCGATCACACGCTCGGCGAGGAGGTCGCGCACCTGACGCCGGGTATGATGATCCGGTGTCCGGTCGATGTCCCGCATTACGCGGTGAACACAGGCGATGTGCCGATGCGCGCGCTGGTGATCTTCCCGACGCCGAACCGCACCACGACTAACGTCGAGTAGCCCGAGCGAAGGGGGACGCATCGATGATGACCGC
>JBKHFA010000100.1:0-11302 GCA_046540615.1 Armatimonadota bacterium
CCGTTGCGCCAGCCGGGCGGGATGCACGAGTTGGTGATGTTGCCGACCGCGCCGCTCTCGAAGCGGAGGTTCACAACACCGACGTCCGGGACCGAGATCTTCTCCACGTCCGTCATCACGCGCAGCGCCATCTCCGCCGAGACACGCTCGACTTCGCCGGCGATGTAACGCGCCGCGTCGATGATATGCGTGGTCTGCTCGAGGATCTGCCCGCCGGACATGTCCTGCTGGCGCCACCACATCACGCCGGGCAGTCCGCCCATCCACCAGCCGAGCACGAGGCCGATGGTGTCGTCCGCGAGCGCCTCCAGCGCCCACTTCATCGTGTCATGCGTGCGCCAGTGATACGCCGAGCAGTTGATGACGCCCGCGTCCTCGATCGCGGACTCGATCTCCCGCGCCTTCTCCATGCTCAGCGCCAGCGGCTTCTCGACGAGCAGCGCGAGACCCGCCTCGGCGGCGAGAAGCTCCTGATCCTCGTGTGCGAAGGGTGGCAGGCAGATGTACACCGCGTCGAGGTCGGCCTTCTCGTACATCCCGGCGTAGTCGCCGCCGAACGATGTCCCGCCGTATTCTTCGGCAGCCGCCTCCGCCTTCTCCTCGACGATGTCGCTGAACGCCACCATCTCGGCGTTATCAATCTTCGCGAGGTTCTTCATGTGCGCGTTCGCGATGCCGCCGCATCCGACAAATCCGATCTTCACGGCCATGATTGTGTCCTCCCTCTCTGACTTCGAAACGGTCGTGCATGACGGGGACCTGCGCCCCGCCGATGTCTGCAGAGATAATTCGCAACCGGACGCGCGAGACCTGCTTCCACACAGCGCCAATGACGGCAGGCAGGAATGCCTGCCCCACGAACGGCGGGAATGCCGCGTCTTCCTCATGCTGAAAAGCCGGTTCCGCACGGAGGGGCGTATCTTCAGATGCGCCCGCCGTTGCCGTGATTCAGACTACCCGCTCAGCTCCTCCTCAAGCGCGCGGACCAGCCCCCGCATTTCCTCCAGCGCCTCCTCGTAATGCCCCCCGTCGTGCAGTGGCAGGACCCCCACGAGATAACGCTCCGCGATTCTCTCCTGCAGGGTGCGGTCCACCGCCGGCACGCGCAGCGAGCGAATCTCGTCGAAGCTCAGGTTCGCGGGGCCGACGCCGTTGATCAGACGGTGAATCTGCGCCCAGCCGAAACGCGTCTTCAGGAAGACCGCAACGAAGTCCGGATCGATCCCCTCGAGCCGCACAATGTCCACCCAGCAATCCACCACCGCGGGTTCATCGGAGTGATAGACGGCCAGTCGATTCTTCTCCAGCGATCCCGCGCCCGAGCGGGCGATCAGCAGGTCGCCGGGGGCCACCTCTGTCCGCTCCAGCACCCACGGGGAGTCAGAGGCGATCCGCGGGCAGTCGCTCAGGTCAACCCCTGTCTGCCGCAGGGCGCCCTGGCCGAGCAGGGCGTACCCGTCGGGGTCATGCGGGAGCTTCCGCCCGGTGACGATCGCGCCGTAGGTGATATGCGCGATGTACCCGCCGAGCGGCTCAAGAGGCGCGCTGCATCGGGCCGTCACTCGGTCGTACTGCGGATGCCAGTAGCCGGGATCGAGTCGCTCCACGAGATCGGCATCCTGGCGCCGGCGGGTGATGAACACTGGGCCGCACCTCATTGCGGGAGAGCAGGTGAACGAGGAAGGATATTCGCCGTCGGAGGGCGAATCGCCTTGACCGCAGAGCCAGGAGTTCGCACATCGACCGCACCGATCACCAGTCAACGTGATTCAAGTTCCGCCAAGGAGGGTACATCGATGGCTTTCATGCCGGCGCTTTCGAAATTCATTGACTTTCAGGACGCCGAGGAGTGCGCGCGCGTCCGCGCCATCACGAAGGAAGAGATCACTCAGCACGACAATCCGGACTTTCAGATCAGGGTTGTTGAGGATTCGTCCGAGTTCTACGGGCGCTTCGCCACCGACATCGTCAAGCGCATCGTTGACGCCGCCGAGGAGGGCAGGGACTGCGTGATGATCCTGCCGGTCGGCCCGGTGCCGCAGTTTGCGATCGCGGCCGAGATGATCAATCGGATGGGCATCGACTGCAGCCATCTGATCACCTTCAACATGGACGAGTACGCCGATGAGGACGGGCAGACTGCTCCACCGGACTGGGAGGGTTCGTTCGCCACGGCCATGTGGGCGAACTTCTTCGGCCGAATCGACGAGGAATTGCGCCCGAATGACGAGAACATCCACTTCCCCGACAGCGACAACATCGACGACTACTCGAAGATGATCGAGGATACCGGTGGCGCCGACTGCTGCTACGGCGGCATCGGCTGGTGTGGGCACATCGCGTTCTGGGAGTCGCACATGGGTCATGAATACGAAACCATCGAGGAGTACAAGCAGGCGAAAGCGCAGATCGTGGAGCTTCACCCGATGACGATCATGCAAAACGCGCTGCACAGCTTCGGCGGCGACTGGTCGTGGGTGCCTCCGAAGGCGGCGACGATCGCCCCCGCGGACATCATGGGCGCGAAGCATCGCAGCTTCTGGCTCGACGGCATGTGCGGCCCGGCGACGCCGATGAGCTGGCAGCGGTTCATCGCGCGACTTGTCGCGCATGGCCCGGTCAGCAAGTTCATCCCCGGCTCGATCCTGCAGGACGCCCGCACCGACTACACGATCCTCGGCGGCGTCGCCGACAACGTCGAGATCGACATGTCCTGACGGCAGCCAACGTCGGCGCAAGACGGCGCAGGGCGGCAAACTTCAGCAACACCAATGAGAGCGGCGCAGCCTGCGAGGGCTGCGCCGCCGTTCGTTGCCGTCACGTGGGGCACGGGCGTCCCGCCCGTGCGTCGTTTGCCGTTCCTCCCCGGCGAAAGCGCCGGGACCACAAACTCAACGGCTGAGGACCAGCGCGTCGCGCCTACGGAACCCGCGTCCCGGAGTGTTTCACCAGCGTGAACTCAATGCTGTCCTCGCCGTCCGCGGGCACTCCGAGCGGCATGAACGCCTGCCCGTCCTCCAGCACGTGCACCGCGTCCGTCTTCATCTCCCACGTCTCCAACACCGTCTCCACCAGTTCGATCTCAATCGGCTCATCGGTGCGGTTGCGCACCTCGATGCGGTAGCTCTCGACCGTGTCGAAGCCGCTGACCTTGCCGAGGCGGTCGAACTCCAGCGCGGTCTTCCTGCGTTCGGTGAGCCGCCGCTCGACGACCACGTCGCGCTCGATGCCAAGGTCGATCTCGAAGGACTCGGAGGGCTCGTAGCTGAGGCGGGCGTCGCGCATGCTCGCGGGCGGAACATCGGTGGGCGTAACGATCGTCATCGGCCCCGAGGGCAATGACGTCCGCGCAAGCGGCCCCGCTGCTGGTGGTGTGATCTCAATGAGCCGCTGCACGCGCTCGGCGTCGGCCTCGCTGTCAATCCGGTGGATTGTCCGGACGGGGACTTCGGTCGTTGGGAAGAACGCGGTGCGCGCGGAGGCGCCCGCCGCAAGTTCCCGCAGGTCCCGAAGCTCGAAGGTGGCCTGCTGCTCGGCGCCCGCGCCCGGGTTCCCGAGCACGAAGCGCGCGCGGAGACCGTCGAGGTCCATCCCGGTTTCATTCTTGACGGAGAGCCATCCGGAGAGTCGCGCGGTGTCGTTCCCGGGCGACCAGTCAAGCTGATAGTCGGCGCTCCACTTCAGCCCCGACAGCAGAAAGCTCGCTGTCAGCGCGTAGTCGCCGGTGGCGGGCGCGTCCACCGACCAGCGGAGAAGTCTGTCGTCCCCGGTCGGCCTGAGGACCTCTCCGACAGTCAGCGCCGGATCGCCGTGCAGCCGGATTGAGGACGCATCGACGCTGTCGCTCGCCCACTCGAAGCTCACCGTGTTGGCTCGTCTCGCCAGGCGCACGTCGGTCTCCTGGCGAACCACGGCCTCTGACGACCCCGTGTACATCACGACCTCCGTCGCAGTCGGCTCGCCCACCTGCTGCAGCGTCGGCGCCGCCAGCACCGGCGAGGCCAGCAGCACCATCGTGATGATCGCAGCCCCCGGCAGTCGCGTCTTCATATCTTCCGCTCCAGTCCTCGGATCTGCGTTCAACGCACGGCCAGCGTCTCCGTGACGGCGCCCCCGCGCGAGCCCTCGACCGACACGCGCGCGCTGTGCTCGCCCTTCGGCAGCGGTCCCGCGCCGGTCCACGTCACGGTCGTCGTCCCGCCTGGCTCGACGGCCACACTCTTCGTCGCCGGATACTCCTCGGCCTCCATGATCGCGCAATGAGCCACGGCTTCGACCTCAAGAGTCGAATCGATGTTGCGCAGCGTCGCGCTGACCTCCCACGGGACGCCGTAGTCCTGATCGGTCGGATCGACCTCCACCACCAGCACCGGAATCCCGAGGTCCGGCAGGACCTCGACTTCCAGCGGGCGCGAGCACGAGGCCGCGTCACCGCCGTCGCGCGATCGCACCTCCGCCAGCAACTGCGCGAGGCCCGCCGCGCGGTCGAGCGGCCACCACGTGAAAGACGCCTCGGCCCGCCCGCCCGCGTCGAGCGTGAGTTCGCGACTCTCCGGCCTGAGACGCCCGGATGGGGCGCGGACCGTCACTCGCACACGCCGCTCGCTCGGCCCGGCATTGTACACCGCCAGCTTCAGGTCCACCTCGCCTCCCGGGGCGACGGCGGTCCGCCCCGGAAGCACCGCGAGGTCAAGCTGCCCCGGAGAGGACGCGGTCGGCGCGATTTGGCGCGTGGCATCCGCCGTCCAGTCCCAGGTGCCACCGGTCGCCATCACGCTGACGACCTCGAAGCTCTGCCCGGCCAGTGATGTTCCGCGCGGCGCGGCGAACCACGCCCGCCCGTCCTCATCGGTCGAGGCAGACGCCCCGGCCTCCCCCTCACCCCACCACCGCCCGGTGACGCGCGCTGTGTCCACCGGGTCGCCCGAGGCATCCTCGATGAGGACCGTCGCGCCGGTGAGGCCCTCGCGCTCCGCCAGCGCCACGTCGGCGATTCGCACGAGGCGATGCTCCTCGGGCTCCTGTGCGCGGACGCGGCGAAGCTGCCGCTGGTGATCGACGCGCCAGTTGTCGTCGAAGAAGCCGGCCTCGACGAAATACCCGGCCTCGTAGCAGGTGACGGGCGGCTTGTTGTTGACATTGAGCACGTGGGGAAGCTCAGACTGATCGGTGTTGAAGACCACGTAGTCGGGGTACGCCCACGGCAGCTTCTCCAGGTCATACGCGAGCAACTGCGGGGCGGTGCCATCGGGCTTTGTGAAGACGCGCCGATTCGCGGCGACGATGTACGTCGAGAAGTCGGTCAGCGGGTTGGGGTAGCAGAGCAGCGCGCCAAACTTCTCGCCGGTGTACCGGCGGTCGCCGTGAATGCGGTCGCGGACGATGACGCGGTCATTGTGTACGCGCACCGGGAACTCGCGGGCGGCATCGGCCTGCTGCAGCAGGCCGCTCGTGTCGAGGCTGCCGAAGACCACCAGCGTGCTGGACGCGAGCTTCGCGGGGCTCAACTCCGTCTCAGGCACGGCCTCCACGCCCTGACCGTGGACGAAGAACGCGTTCCAGTCGTGCGCGAACTGCTCGGCCTCGAGCCTGTGTCGCGCGATCTCATCAGACGACCCTCGCGTGCCCCACGCGACCACGAAGGGCCGCTCGAATGCGTCGCCGACCGGCCCGCACAACTCCTGGTGCTTGACGGGCCGCTCCTCGGGCACTCGCTCGCGCCACCCCACGACCGCCCCGCCCTCGTCGGTCTCCGCCTCCAGTGTCAGAGTCCGCGGAGGGCCCTCGTAGGCCGGCAGGCCGTCGGCGTAGACGCGCACGAGTTCGCAGTCCGCCGCCGGGCCCGCGCGCAAGAAGAGCGTGAACGAGTCAAGATTCGTGGTGTGCGCGGCGATCAGGTCTCGGCTCGCCCTCACGCGGAGTGAGCCGGAGATCCCGTCCACGCGGAAGTCCTCGATGCGCCCCCAGTAAAGCTCGCCATGCGGAAGCACGGTCGTCTGAATGTGAAAGCCGCTGGGGACCCGCACGCGTCGGCGCCCGCGGAAGAAGTCGTAGATCGCCTGATAGTCGGTGCCGCGGCCGTGACCGAGTTCCGGGTTGAAGATCAGGCGATGCTCGTATGCGCTCGGGTCCTCGATCATCAGCGCCCGCAATTGCTCGTAAAGCCGCAGCCCGTTCTCCGGCCAGACCGTCGTGTCACTGCCATCGACGATGTGGCCGATCGCGCCGAGCGCGCCGCGCTCCGCCCAGTAAAGCGGTGAGGCTGCCTGCAGCAGCGGCCGGCGGAACTCCTCGATCAGATCGGGGTAGTCCGTCCGCGCATACCAGTGCTTGTGCCAGAGGCGGTAGTCGGTCCATCCGTCCACGCCCATCACCGCCGCGAAAACATCCGGGTGGCGCAGGCCCATCCGCAGCGCGCCCGTCCCGCCCATCGAGCCGCCGGTCATGTATATGCGGTCGGGATCGAGGCCGAACTTTGCGCTCGCGTCCTCGATGACGCGCAGTGTCTCGTAGTCCCCGACGCCGTCGTAAAAGTTCGGTCCTCGAGCGTTCAGGTGGATCAGCACCCATCCGTGCCTGTCCGCCCACTCGCGCTGGAAGCCGCCGAAGCTGCTGCTCACGCGCCAGCCGTAGCCGTGACCGTGCAGCACCGCGGGATAGCCGCTGCCGCGCGGAGGCCCTGCATCGGGGAGGTAAACGCCGTATGCCTGCTGCGAATCATCGAGCGGAGAGCGGTACTCCACGATGCGCGACACGCCGTCGGCCGCTACCGGCGCGATCATCAGCATCGCCGTCAGAAGTATGACAGTGCGCGCGGGGCTACTCATCCTCCGCCGCCCCTTCGCCCGGATCTGAACTGAAGATCGCGTCGCGCAGGCGCTCGAGCGCGGCTTCAACCTCGCTCACCACGCCCTCCCCGGGTGCGCGCGCGGAGAACCGCGCCTCGGTGTATGCCGCGGTGAGCGTTCGGAGTTCGGGTGCCAGCGACGGACACTCGCGCGTGACGAGGCCGAAGTACTCCCACGGGGCCGATGAGGCCGGGCGCTCAATGCCACGGTCGGCAAGCCATCGCAGCGCCTGGCGGTATGCGTGGACGACCCGGGCATCGGCCCCGGCTCCGGGCCGCAAGGGACGTAGTCGCCGGTGATACCAGCGGCCTCCGAACACCGCTGCCGCGATCGCCGCAGCGGCGGCCAGCACAAGACCGACAGTCAGCCACACGTGCGCGCGCAGCCACCTGCCGGCGTCTTCGAGGAAGAGCCCGACCTGTCCGAGGCGGTCAAGCGCGCTCTCGGAGACCGTCTCATCTTCCTCCTCTTCAGCAGGCGTCGGGTCAAAGTCGATCCAGCCGGTGTCCGGCAGGTAGACCTCGGCCCACGCGTGAGCGTCCTGGTCGCGGATCTCGTAGACGTCGCCTTCGGGCACATATTCCCCCGAGGTGAAGCCGGCCGCCAGCCGTGCCGGAAAGCCGGCGATGCGCATCATGATGACCATCGCGCTGGCGTAGTGGTTGCACCAACCGCGTTGTGATTCGAAGAGGAAATGATCGACGAAGTCCTCACCCGGCGGGAGGGGCGGGGCCTCAAGGTCGTAGGTGTACTCGGTTCTGAGGTGCCCCTCGATGGCAATCGCGATCTCCGCCGGCCGCCCTGTCGTATCCGCCACGATCTCCTCGGTCAGTTGCACTATCCGGGGCGGAAGGTCGTCGGGCAGTTGGAGCGCATTCTCGAGGTCCACTTCCGGTGGTGGGGGAGTGCCCGGAGGCGCCGAGATCGCCGCCGGCATCGCGATCGTCGCCGTGTAACTCTCGCCGGGCACCACGTGCCCGTTGAACATGATCTGCCCCGACTGGTCGTAGCGAATTGAGGGCGCGTCGAGCGTCAGACTCGTCGGACACCACGGGATCGGGAGTGCGCCGATGAACGAGTATCCCGGCGTGATCTCAACCGGCAGCGGATCGGTCACGGCGGAGACCAGGCCGAAGCCTTCGGGATCGGGAATGTCCCAGGTGTCGTCGGCCGAAGTCAGGCGGGTCCACCGGCGCTCGCTCTGCTCCCACGAGCGCCCGCGGTAGATGTCATACGCGGCGGTGCGCACTTTCATCCCCGTCTCCGCCTTGAGCGTGAGCATCAGCCGGTCCTGCGGATCAGGCGCCGAGCCGCCAAGCTCCAGCGAGCGCCCCGGGGCGTAGGGCAGTGAACTCTCGCCGATCATCAGCCGCGCGATCCGCCACGCCAGTTGCCTGCGCAACCACTGGCCGGCCGGGTTGGATGGCTCCACTCTCGCCGCCACCGCCGCGAGGATCGTCGCCGCGACCGCGGCCGCCAGCAGCAGGCTGATCCACGAATTCACGCGCGGCCGCCAGCGGCCACCGCGCACGCGCTCGGCGGGCACGACCTCGTCGATCTCCTCAGTGCGCCGGCTCGCGTGCTCCCCCGCCAGCATCGCCAGCGTCCCGGCGAATACCAGCGCGCTCCCGACGATCGCAAGGGGGGTCGGGGATGCTATCAGCACCAGCAGCAGGCCCGAGATCGCCGGAAGCGCCGTCTGCGTGAGATCCCCCACGTTCCGGATCGCAAACGCGCGGAAGGCCATCACCCAGTAGAAGAGCCCGACCAGCGCGCGGTAGCTCAGAAGAAGTCGGGAGTCAACCTCACCTCCGCTGAACCAGCCCAGCCGCCAGTGTACGACACCCAGGATGAGCGCGGAGAAGAACGCGATGTAATTCGGCCAGAAACGCGGCATCTCGCTGAAATGCAGGCGCCACGCCACCGGAAACGCCAGGGCGATGATCGCGGCGAGTTCGGCCAGCAGCAGCGGGTTGTCCAGCAGTGTCGAGGCCGCCAGCAAAGCTCCGGCCATCGTCAGCCAGCCGGTGAGCATCAGCACCAGCCACCGGCGCCGTTCGACGCGCGTCTCCGCCGGCGGAGTATGCGGGTGCGGGGTGAACTTGTGCCGCTCCAGCCACCCGTGCGCCCGGCTCAGGACGCCTTCTCCGGCGGACGCCATCATCCCACCCCCGCCCCGGCCCGCATCGACGGAGCCGTCGCCACCGTCAGCGCGTCCGAGATGTCCGCGGGCGAGCGCAGCAGGCCCACGCCGATCCCGGCGGCGCGGGCGGATTCCATCGCCCGTCGGGGCTGCACCATGAAACGCTCGTCCGGCGCATGCTTGTCGTCGGCCGCGAGATCACCCTCAACCACCAGCAGCGTCGCCGAGCCACGGCCGCTCATCGCACCCGAGAGCGCCCCGACCAGGCCCTCCTCGGCGGCCGTGGTGATGATGAACACCGAGGCCCCCTGCGGCACCGTCCGCAGTTGACTCACCAGCGCCTCCGCAAAACGCCCGTCCGCCGGCTGCGCCTCGGCCAGGGAGACCATGATCCGATGCATGTGCGCCTGCCCCGACCCCGGACGCCCGACACCCGGCGGGAGGTTCTTACCCATCACCGCCACCGACCGCTGCTCGGCCAGCCCCCCGCGGGCAAGCGACGCGGCGGCGGAGATCGCGGTCTCCAGCGTACTCGTGGCTCCTTTGCCGTAGTGATTCGCGCTGTGCAGGTCGAGATGGATGGAGATCACGTCGTGACGAAGCGCCTCGTATTCTTTCACCGCAAGCTCGCCGACGTGCGCGCTGACCTTCCAGTGAACGTGTCGCAGATCATCGCCGGGGGTGTGCTCGCGGATGCCCCGGAACTCGCCGCGGTCGCGGCGGGCCTGCTGCCCGCGCGCGGAATGCCGCCCGAAGCCGGTCTCCCACGAGGCGACGCGGGGGACGTCGTAGGTGGGAGGGAAGACGACGATCTCCACCGCCTCGCCCTGCTCCGAGCGCCCCTCGAACATCCCCAGCGGATCGCTGTCGATGATCGCCGGCGGGCCGACCCGGTAGCGCCCGCGCGTGGGCGGGCGCAGGTCGATCTCAAGCTCCACCGTCGCGCCGGGAGGCAGTGGCGGGAGCAGCACCCGACGCCGCGCCTCCACGTCGTTGACCGTGCGATTCTCCGCCGCAAGCTCGACCGTGGCGGAACTCACGGTGATGCTCCCGGCGGACTGCACGCTTACTCGCGGCCGAAGGTTCGCTCCGGCCACCGAACTCCCCGTCGGCGTCTGCATCTCCGCCTGCAGTCGGCTGAGTGAAAGCTGAGAGAGCAGATACGCGGCAAGGATCACCGCCACGCCGACCCCGGCCAGCACATACATGACCGTGGCATCATTCATCAGCCCGACCATGGCGAAGACCACCGTGCTGATGGCGAAGATGCGCAGGTTGCGGCTCATCTGATCGACCTCTGACACATGGTGATCACGAGGGAACCGGCGTCCGCTCAAGCAACTCCTCGACGACCTCCGTCCCTGTCACGCCGCTGACGCGGGCCTCCGGCCGTGGGATCAGCCGGTGCGCCAGCGCCTCGGTGGCGATTGACTTGATGTCATCGGGGCCCACGTAGTCCCGCCCGTCAAGGCTCGCCTTTGCCTGCGCGCAACGCACCAGGGCAAGGCTCCCGCGCGGGCCGGCGCCGAGATAAAGCTGGTCGGACTCGCGCGTTGCTTCGATCAGGTCGAGCACGTAGTCGTAGACCTCGTCCGAGACGTGGCACTGCGACACCGTCCGCTGCACCGCCGCCACCTCATCCGACGTCACGACCGGCTCAAGCGTCTCCACGGGATGTCCCTCAAGCTGCCCGCGGACGATCTGCTTCTCCTCGTCGCGTTCAGGGTAGCCGATGCTGAAGCGCAGCAGGAAGCGGTCGAGTTGTGATTCCGGGAGCGGGTAGACGCCCTCGTACTCGATCGGATTCTCGGTCGCGATGACAATGAAAGGCCGCGGGAGAGCATGGGTGACGCCGTCCACCGTGACCTGCCGCTCCTCCATCGCCTCCAGCAGACTCGACTGCGTGCGGGGCGAGGCGCGGTTGATCTCGTCCGCGAGCACGATGTTCGCGAAGACCGGTCCGGGGCGGAAGTTGAACTCGCCGGCGCGCTGGTCGTAGATCGACACCCCCGTCACGTCCGTCGGCAGAAGGTCGGGGGTGAACTGAATCCGGCGGAAGTCGCCCCCGATCGACGCCGCCAGCGAGCGCGCGAGCATCGTCTTGCCCACGCCGGGCACGTCTTCGAGCAGCACGTGTCCACGCGCGATCATCGCCACCAGTGTGCATTCTATCACCTGGCGTTTGCCGACGATCACCTTTTCTACGTTGTCCGCGATGCGATGGCACACCGCGGCCGCGTCCTCGACCGCCATCGTCGTCTCCGTCATCAACCCCACCGTCCGATCTGCGTCTTTGACGTTTGATCCCCTG
>JBKHFA010000101.1:0-11298 GCA_046540615.1 Armatimonadota bacterium
CACGGGCCGCCGGATTCGCGGCGGCCCTTCTCTGCGGCGCGATCATGGGCATCTCATGGCCGCTGCAGAAGTTCGTACTCTCGCAGGACGTGATCGGTCCGGCGGTGCTTCACTGGCTCAATGTGATCGGTCTCTTCGTCATGATCACTCCGATCTACCTCCTGCGGCACAGGGGTCGGCTTCGCTACCCTGGCTTCTCTCCATGGTGGCTGCTGCTCTTCGGCTGCGTGGCCTCCGTGATGCACTTCTGCCGCAAGTGGGGCGTGGGCGAGACATCAGCCACCACGGCCGCCGTGGTGGAGCGATCGGAAGTCGTCTTCGTCTTCATCTTCTCCTACCTGCTGCTGAGAAAGCCGGTGCGACCGATCGGATGGCTGGGCACCGCGCTGGTGCTCTACGGCACGATCCGCGTGGCGATGCTCGGCTCCGCGCAGCTGAATTTCAACCCGCTGGGCGTCGCCGCGCTCGCCCTTGTCGGCCTGACCATCGCCGTCAACGCGCTGCTCATCAAGACAAAATTTACCGGGATCCCCAACGAGTTGATCATCCTCGGAAGCATGGCTGTGCAGCTCGTGGTATTCTCCCTCGCCGTCCCGAGCGCGGGCATGCTGCCGGAAGCCCGGGCGCTGATGGAGGCGCCGCTGGTGGCGGGGCTGGTACTGCTCGGGTCGGTGGTCTGGGGGACGCGGCTGATAGTGTATTACTTCGCCCTCAAGCGCGCGCCGATGTGGGCGGTCCGGATGCTCACGCTCTCGGGCCTGCCGGTGGCAACGCTGGCCGACCTGCTGGTGCTCCGCGCGCCCGTGACGGGCGGACACATCATCGGTCTCACCGCCGCGATGGGCGGAGCGGTGCTCGTGATCCTTGCCGAGCGCGGGCAGCGACTGCAGAACGGTGAGGGTTTGTGAGGCAGCGCGGAGTGGCAGACGGAGAAAGTACGACAGGCGCACCAATCGGGAAACGATCGATGCGAATCGACAGAGATCCACGATGGGCGAAGATAGTCGGGTACGTCGCGGCGCTGACTGCGGGCGTCGTGATGGGCCTGTCGTGGGTGATCTTCAAGCTTGAGCTGAATCTCGAGGCGCTCGGCGCCGCCGAGGTCAACTGGCTCAACATGATCGGCGTGACCATCATCATCTGGCCGGTCTACCTCATTCGCCACCGCGGGAACACATTCCCCCGGGAGCACCCCTACCGCTGGCTGCTGCTCTTCGCGACCTTCGCCGCAGGGCTCTTCTACCTGCGCAACATCGGCGTGGACCTGTGCGGCGCGACCACCGCCGCCATCGTCAGCCGCGTTGAGACCGGCTTTGTATTCATGCTTTCATACCTCGTGCTCAGGCAGGCGGTCAGCGGCCTCGGGTGGTTCGGGACGGCGGTGCTGCTGCTCGGCGTGCTGCGCACGATCGGCGTGGGCTCCGCGGAGATGATCTTCCCCATCGGCGGAGTCGTGGCGCTTGTGGGCGCCGCCCTGCTCATCGCCTTCAACGCGGCCATCATCAAGACGCAGTTCAACCGCGTCCCCAACGAGATGGCCGTGCTCGCCAGCGCCACCGTGCAGACAGTTATCTTCTCAGTTGTCGTACCTGTCTTCATCGGACTGGAGGGAGTGAGATTCGTCCTCGCCAACCCGCAATACCTCGGACTGATCGCGCTCGCCTCCGTCTCGATCGCCGGCAACCTCTTCCTTTACTACTACGCGATGAAACGCGCGCCCATGTGGGCGGTGCGAGTGCTGGCGCTGATCTCACTGCCGTCAGCGGTCGTCGCCGACTACCTCATCCTCGGTGAGCCGATCACAATGAACGCGGTGCAGGGGATGGTGCTGGTCATCATCGGCGCCCTGATCATCATTCAGTCAGGCCGGAGGAGAGGAAAGACCGCGGAGCGGCGGGAAGACTGTCACGAATGCAGCGAGATCTGACGCTACGACAGTCCGCAGACCGCAATGCCGACAGGTTTTCGCCGCCACGCGCGCACACGGTCTCGCGCACAAGCGCAACTGCCAGGAGGGAAGCGCCATGGATCAGCGGCGGATCGATCGGGCGATCGTAGCGCTCTGGTGCCGGGAACTCGGCACGCTCCTGCAACTCGGGGTGCCGGCGCCGGGGGCGCTGGAGGTCGTGGCGCGGGAGATCGAGCCTCTCGCCCCGGTGACGGTCAAGCTCCAGGCGTCAGCGCAGGTCGGCGATCCGCTCGGCCAGCGCATCGCTGAGTTCGACGACGTCTTCCCACCGATCGTCCGCGCCGCCGCGCTCGCGGGTGAGGCCAACGGCCGCCTTGGAGAGGCCCTCGAAGCCGTCGCCGGCTGCCTGCGGGAGTCGGGGGCGCTGAATGTCGCGCAGACCAGCCGCGAGCGCCTCGCGGAACTGGCCGAGGCGGCCGCCCCCGCGCCCGCGGTGACGGTATCACGCAGGCTGCTCGACGAGGCGATCGAACTCGGCGCCCGACGCGTCCGGCTGACGGGAGGCCCCGGAGGCGGGGTCGCCGAAGCGCAGGTGGACGGGCGGTGGCGGAAGCTCCGTGAGATCGACCCGGCGCTCTTCGACCCGCTGTGCCGCAGGGTGAAGCTGATGGCGGACATCGCCTACTGGATCGCCGAGCCGGCGGTCGGCACGATCCAGCTCACCACCGAGCAGGGGCGATGGAGCGTTGCCGTCCAGGCGATCCCCGATGACGACGGCATCAGCCAGCACATCGAAATGACGCTGATGCCGGGCTGAGACCCGCCTTCGAGATGAACCTTCAGGACGTGCGGAGGAGGGCCGTGCGGAGGAGGGCCTCCGCACCACGGGGAGAGTGTTGCTCCCCCCACGTCCCGGAATCCAGGCGCCTCGCCTGGATGTCGTTTCCTTGTCGGCTCCATGCCTCGCTGAGCGTCCCTCCGCTACCGCTGGAAGGTGATCGGCGGGACGACGTGCGCGGTGTCCTCCGTCACCGTGTGCAGGCGGACCAGCGCGTAGACAAGGTTCGACACCCACAGTTCGGATTCGTAGTACCACAGATCCGTCGCGCCCCTGAAGAGGCCATCGGCGTAGAGCCGCTCGATGGCGGTCCGAGCGTAACGCTCAGCAGCCTCCACCCAGCGCGGGTCATCGTCGATCGCGTGCATGTCGAGCATCAGGTTGATGATGCTGCCGAAGACCTGCGCGGGCGTGTTGCGAACGCGAGGAATCTCGTCAAGCTCGGCGTACTTTTCCGCGACCGCCCGCGCCATCAGCATGAAGCGCTCGTCGTCTGTGAGCCGCCAGGCGTGCACGTATTGCATCGCGCTGCCGGCCAGCGCGCCCGAGCCGTAGGCCGCGGTGAAGCTCGGTTCGGCGCTGGCGATGCTCGACTGCTGCGCGACCGCTTCGATGTACCCGTCCGCCATCCGCTCGACACGCCGCGCTGTCTCCGTGCTCCCGAGCAGCGGCGCCGACTCGAGCATCGACAGCGCGCAACTGAAGGTTGACGCCAGCGAGGCCTTCACCGGCCTGCCGGAGCGCTCCGAGGTTGAGGGCAGCAGACCCGAGTCCTCCAGCAGTGTGTCATCCTGATGGTCCAGCAGCCGCTCGATCCAGTCGAGATACTTCTCATCGCCGGTCTTCGACCACGCGAACGCCCACGTCTGCAAAAAGAATCCGCCATGCCGCGGGAAGTCGAGGAAGCCCATCCCCTCCGCCCGCGGCTCAGGCAGCGGCTCGAGGATGTTCGCGTGGCGGTTGTACTCGAAGGTGTCGAGGTTCACCACGTGATTGATGAGGCCGTCCGCGTGCGCAGTGACGGCCTCGGGTCGGACCTGCCACGCCCGCTCCCACAGGTCGAGCGAGGGCGCGCCGAGATACTCGTGGGTTGAATGCCCGGGGGTGTTGGTGCGGAAGTCGCAGTGCGCATGCTCACCCCACGGCCAGAGGCCGGTGGGCGTATCCGCGCAGTGGTTGAGGAAGTGGCGCAGATACGCGTCCGCCGCATCCTCATACTTCCGATTGCCCGTGATCGCGCTCATGTGCTGCATCGCCGTCAGCAGCGGGAGATCGTGCTGGAGGTTCCCGCCAAAGTGCGCGCGATCGCTCTGCCGCTGGCCCTCGATGGCCGGCAACTCCACGCCGGGGTGCTTCTTCCCGTCGATCAGCAGGATGCTCACGAACATCGGGCTCCGGGTGTCGCCGTAGATGTCCGTGCCCCTCCTGAGCATCGTGTCCACGAAACTGCGGGCGTAGCCGAGATACCCGACCTCTGGATCGTACTGCGTCTCCTCCGGCACGTCGATCTGCCCCGTCGCCGCGCGCACGAAGAGCGATTCGGTCTCGGTCTCGCCCTTCACGGGCGCGGCCTTCAGCGCCGCCGGATCAACGCCGTCTTCGGCCGCGTGCAGCGCAATCTCGTGAATATTCGGGAAGGCGTTGTCCGGCCGGGCGGTCCCGGTCACGCGCAGGCGCAATGTCTCAACCTGCGCGGGGAGCAGGTCGAGTTCGAAGCGCACGAGATGGTACTGCGCATCACCCTCCGTCACCGGGTCCGGGTCAGTCGCAAAGCCCTCGACGTCGCTCTCATCGATCGATCCGAGCAATGCCCAGCCATCGCCCGCCGCCGCGTAGACCTCGAGGCCGGTCAGGCGGATGAAGCCCTTGCGATCATTCGTCACCACGCTGATGCTGCCGACGGTGACAGGCTCGGCAGGTGTGATGAAGATGTTGGCCGCATGCTCCGAGAGATCACTGCCATCGCCGCTCCAGTGCGTCGACTCATCGCCGTCGATGATCGGACCGGCGCTGCCGCCGATGGTGGAGAACACTCGCGCTTCGTCGAGGTCGATCGTCTCCGCCGCTGCGAAATCCGGCCCGACAGTCAGCAGCATGACGGTGAGCGTCATCGTCAGTATCTTCACCTGAATCAAAGTCCTCTCCATGCTCGACACCGTCCACTCTGCCCGCGAGAGTCGCTTCCGCGTCGAAGCCGCTTTCACCTTCGCGACGATGGAGCAGGTCGAGACTCGCGCGCGGCGCCGCGCCGCCGTTGCCTTTGCCGCGCGGAGGTCGGGTATGCCCACGTCCGACGCCGTTTGCGGTGATTCGGCCGATGTGCTCACCGCCGCCCCGGACTCATCGCCGCTTTCCCGGTGCAAGACGCATGTCATTCTTCAGCCGCTGATCCGGACCTGCATGTCCGCGGGCGCGATCAAGGGGCCCCTGGCGGCCTGAAAGGGGGCTTCGTATCAAAGACTAAGGATTGGGGTGACAGGGGTAACGACTCTCCAGGCGAGGGCGCCTGGAGTCCAGAACCGCAAGAAGACCCGGAGTCCGGGCGCCCTCGCCCGGACGTCGTTCCGGTCCCTGGTATTCGCGTGCGGCGCGTAATGCCTTCTATTGTCGTATCATTAGCCGTTGATGCGGACCCCCTGAAGGGTGTTTGCACTCAACGGGCGAAACCTCCACGCCGCAGGACTCTCCAATGACCTGAGCGCCTGCACCGGCCGCATGAGATGAGACAACCGTGAACCGTGAGATCCGCTCGCCCAGACAACGCTTTGAGCAACGCATGATCGCGGCCCTCGTGGCCGGCGATGTGCTCGCATGCCTCGCCGCCATCGCGCTGGCATTCATTCTGCGCTTCCACGTCCCCGAGCACCTCCTGAGCCGCCTCCAGCACTCGCCTGAGCTTTACGCTCGGGCCGCTCCCGCCGTGGTCGCTCTCTGGCTCATCGCATTCTTCGCTCGCGATCTCTACGACATCCGACGCTTCCGGTCGCGGTTCGCCGAGGCCGTGGCCACGCTCAGCGCGGTGGCCGTCGCCACGATCCTCGTCGCGGCGGCCTCGTTCATGTCGCGGACCGACTACTCTCGGGCGATGCTGATTCTCTTCTGGCTGTCCGGCAGCATGCTGGCGGTGGTCGAGCGTTCGCTGCTGGCAGGCTACCGCCGGCGAAGCGCGAGCAAGCCCGGCGCCGAGTCGCGCACCGCCATCGTCGGCTGCGGCGAACTCGGGCGCATCGTCGCCGAGCGCATCCGGCGCTTCGAGTCGCTCGGATACGCGCTGAAAGGCTTCATCTGCCGCAGGCCGGATCCTCCCGATGCCATCGACGGCCTCCCTGTGCTCGGGCGTCTCGATGATCTTCCGGCCGTCTGCGAGGAGCAGCGCCTTGACGAGGTGGTCGTGGCGCAACCCGATCTCGACGTGGACAGCGTGATGGCGCTGATCGCCGAGTGCCGGGACCTTCCGGTGCAGTTCAACCTGGTGGCCGGCCCGCTGGAGTTGCTGACCGGGTCGATGAAGATCAAGGGCGTCGCGGACCTGCCGGTGGTGCCGCTGGAGAGGAAGCGTTTCGCCACCTGGCAGAGCGCCATCAAGCGCGCGATGGACATCATCGGGAGCGTGGTGCTGCTGGCGCTGACCGCGCCCCTGTGGCTGGTCGTCCCGCCGCTGATCCGCCGGGAGACAGGCGCGAGCGCGATCTTCGAGCAGACGCGCATCGGCCTCGACGGCGAGCCTTTCACGATGCTTAAGTTCCGCACCATGCGCCCGGAGGCCGACCCTTACGCGCCCTCACCGACCGATGAGGCCGACGAGCGCGTGACGCCGATCGGCCGCTGGCTGCGGCGTTTCAGTCTCGATGAACTGCCGCAGCTTATCAACGTGCTGCGGGGGGAGATGTCGCTGGTGGGCCCGCGGCCGGAGATGCCGTTCATCGTCGAGCGCTACCAGCCGTGGCAGCGGCTGCGACTGCAGGTGCGGCCGGGGCTGACGGGCCTGTGGCAGATTCTCGGCCGCAAGGACCTGCCGCTGGTGGAGAACATCGAGTATGACTTCTACTACATCAACAACCGCTCGCTCCTGATGGACCTCGTCATCATCCTGCGGACGGCGCCGGTGGTGCTGTGGGGAAAGGGGGCTTACTGAAGGTCGGGGAGCGCGACGCCGGTTACCCGCGAGACAACCATGAAGAAGCGCCTGCACCAGACACATTTGTCTCGCACTGTCGCGGGGTCAAGCCTCATCAGACTCTCCGTCCCGTCATCGATCTCGTGGTAGCCGTTCTTCTTCGTGTTACGTCCGGCGGCCACCAGAGCGCGCTTCAGGTCGTCCTTCGGGATGCCCTCCGGGTTGCGCCGTGCTGGCAGCGCGTTCTCATTGAAGCCGTTGCCGAAGTAGGCCCTGAGCGCGTCAGGATCGGCGATCATCCATGCCTCGACGGCCTGCACCATCAAGTGAACGCGATCGTCCGGTATACCACGCAGTTCCCAGTTGTCGGGTTGATCGGCGAGGTGCTCTGTCGGTGAATCCCCGCTGACGCGTCGCTCTGCGTCAACCAGCAGAAGGATGGCCGAACTCGGGCTTTGCCGGACTGCCATCATGAAGTCCTCGTACGCGGCGCCCCGCCCGCCACATGCGACAACTTTCGGCATACTGCCCGCAAACTCTGAGAAGAACTCCCTGAATGCCAGACGTACCTGCTGCAGCCCGCGCCTCTCGCCACCCCCGCCCTCAACATAGATTGTGACCGGCGCCATCAGAGAACGCCCCCCAATTCACCTTTCATCCAGAGATCGCCGAGCGTGTATCGCTCAAGCCAGTCGCCGAGATCATCACGACTGAGCCGCCGGAGTGTAGTGCTTCCATTCTCATCACGTTCGCAGATAGCCACGGCCTCCGGAACGCCGGAGAGCGCCGCGACGAGCGCGTCGGAGTGCGTCGTCACGATCAGTTGCATCCGCTCGGACGCCTCCTGCATCAGATGCGCGAGGCGGACGACGATGTCCGGGTGCAGGCCGATCTCCGGCTCCTCGATGCACACAAGCGGTGGCGGATCGGGGTGCAGCAGGATCGACAGCAGGCAGAGGTAGCGGAGTGTCCCATCCGACATGCGCGTGGCGGGAATCGGGTCGCGCAGGCCCTCCTCGTGCAACTGAAGCTGCACGGTCCCGCCGAGGATCCTCACGGTGATCTTCTTCGCGCGCGGATAGAAGCGCGCAAGCTCCTCGTTCAACCGCTCTTCAAGGCCCGGGCGGTTCTGCAGGTCGTTGATGACGAGGGCGAGGTTCTTCGCGTCTTCGGAAAGGAAGTCGCTCTCCAGATCGGTCATCTGTGGCTTGCGGGGTTCGGTCGCACGGCCGAGGTGCCACTCGCCGTAGATGCGGATGCCGGCGAAATGCGCGCCGATGTAGGTAATCTCGGGATGGCGCTGAGGATCCCGCAGTTGCGCCAGTACTGAGCGCGATCTGCTGATGGACTCATTAACCTCCCTCGCACCCACTACGGGATCGGAGACCCATCCTGTAGTGAACTCACGTCGGGTGACGAGTTCGTGACCGTCGGCGTGGTGGTAAACGGGATCCTTGCCCGATTCCTTCAGGTGTAGCTGATCGTCGATCAGTTCCCCGACCAGATCGAATTGCTGGCCGTGGCAGGCGAACGCGAGAGAGTAGCGAAGCTGTCCGATGTCTTGCGCCCCAATGGCACAATCCACAGAAGCCGCCGGCTCCTCCTCCCCGCCCTTCCACAACCACTCTCCGACTCCCCCGCCCCGCCGGATCGGCTCCTGAATATCATCCGGCGCGGCCTGCAGCAGCGAGATGGCCTCGATCACGTTCGACTTGCCGGAGGCGTTCGGGCCGATGAGCACGTTCAGCGGCTCAAGCTCAAACTCCTCGGCCTCCGGGCCGAAGGACAGCAGGTTGCGCAGGCGCAGCTTCGTGATGAACCGCTTGCCATCCACCGTGATCGCTCCGATCCGACAGCCAACTGACATCCTCGTGGCTGATTATACCTCGCGCTCGCCTCATGCAACAAGCACCGCCTCGGGAGACGCGCGCGGTCGTGCCCGTTAAACGCCGGGGGCCGGAGCGAGGTGCTCCGGCCCGTCGAACGAAGACGACAAAAGGACGACGCATCTGAAGATGCGTCGCTCCGAACGGATTACCACGTCCGCGCCTCGGCGTTCAGTTTGCGCTCCATGTGATTGATGACGCGCCGCATGGCCTCGTCCACCTCGTCGTCGGTCAGCGTGCGCTCCGGGTGGCGGAAAGTCAGCCGCATCGCCACCGACTTTCGCCCCTCTCCGAGGCGCTCGCGGTCGTGGTAGACGTCGAATATCCGCACGCTCTCGAGATGCTCGCCCGCCACCTTCTCCGCCGCCTCGATGAGAGCCGCGCCACGGTGCTTCTCATCGTCCTCGACCACCAGCGCGAGGTCGCGCGTCGCCGCCGGCTGTCGTGGCTG
Organism: Armatimonadota bacterium; assembly: GCA_046540615.1. Lineage (GTDB taxonomy): Bacteria > Armatimonadota > Zipacnadia > Zipacnadales > UBA5352 > UBA5352. Next base: position 9,202 of record JBKHFA010000101.1, read on the forward strand.
CGACTCGTATTGCGTCAGCAGACTCGCCTGCGCCAGTATCGACTGCAGGTCAAGCTCCAGCACGCAGGCAGGCTCAGGGAGGTCATACGACAACTGCACCCTCGGCGCGATCTCGCCGATGTGCCCGACCGCCAGACCGTCCACCAGCACCTTCGCCGACCGACCCGGATGCAGCGAATCGTGCTCGCCACGCTCGAAACTCGCGCCGGAGATGTGCAGCCGGTGGAAGAGTTGTTCGATGACGCCCTTGAGCCAGTAGAAGTCCATCTCCTCGTACTCATCGGGCAGGTTCCACGTGGACGTGCGCGCGCTGCCCATGCAGATCGCCGCGAGGGTCTGCCGCTCCTCCGGGAGGGCTCCCTCGCCGATGTCGAGGAAGATGCGGCCGATCTCGAAGAGCGCTACGTCCTTCACGCGGCGCCGCACATTGTACTGCGCCGACTGCAGCAGGCCCGGCAGCAGCGTGGTGCGCATAAGCTCCTGGTCTTCGGCCGCCGGATCGCGCAGGCACAGCGCCTCCCGCTCCGGAGCGTCGGCGTTGAGGCAGAGGAAGTCGAGATCGCAGCCGCCCATCATCGAGTAACTGACGTTCTCGCACAACCCCGCCGCGCGCATGACCTCGCTGACGCGATCCTCCAGCTTCTGCAACCGCGTCTTCGTGCCGGCCCGGCTGATGGTGCGCGGCAGCGTCGTCGGGATCTCGTTGTACCCGTGGATGATCGCGATCTCCTCGATCAGGTCGATCTCGCGCTCAAGGTCCGGCCTGCGAGTCGGCACTCCGACGGTCAGCCGCTCGGCCGCCTGCATCTCGTCGGGGTAGGCCCGCAGCCAGTCCTGCTCAGGGAGCGCCTCCGCCGCCCGCTCGGCCTCGGCGGTGTCGGGTGTGACGGAGAAGCCGAGGCGCTCCAGCAACTCGACCTGCTCCTCCGTCGCAAGGTCGGTGCCCAGCACCCAGTTCGTGCGGGCGGGCCGCAGTTCGATCGGCTCGCGCGCGAATTCCTCGGCCCGCACATCCATCGCGGGCCCCACGATCTCCGCCGCCTCCATCCACCGAAGAAGCTGCCCGGCTCGCGCCAGCGCCGGAAGCGTCAGGTTCGGGTCCACGAAGCGCTCGAAGCGGTAGGACGCTTCGGTGCTCATCGCATGACGTTGCGCAGTGCGCCGGACCATCGTCGGATTGAAGTGCGCCGACTCGATCAGCACATCCTGCGTGCGCTCGCGCATCTCGGTGTCCACCCCGCCCATGACACCCGCGAGCGCGATCGCGCCCTTCTCATCCGCGATGACGAGGTCGTTCTCCGTCAGCTCCCGCGTGTTCTCGTCGATGGTCGTGAGCTTCTCGCCCGGCTCAGCGCGGCGGACGATGACATGCCCCTTGACCAGCAGCTTGTGGTCGAACGCGTGCAGCGGCTGCCCAAGCTCAAGCAGCACGTAGTTGGTCGCATCGACGATGTTTCCGAGCGGTCGCGCGCCCGCCGCCTCCAGGCGGTAACGCATCCAGTCGGGCGACTCCCGCACCTCCACGCCCACCAGCCGCAGCGCCGAGTAGCGGGGGCAGCCCTCGCGATCCTCGATGGTGATGCGCGTGTCGCCCTGCTCGAGGTCCTCCTCGGCACGGGCCGGGTCCTCGATCGCCGGGAGCGACAGGTCCGGCAGCTTGAGATCGCAACGCAGCAGCGCCGCGGCATGTCGGGCCACGCCGATCATCGACAGCAGGTCGCCGCGATTGGAGGTCACCGAAGTGACCAGGACGGTGTCCTGCGCCTCTCCATCGGCCGACCTCCAGTCCTCGATCTCCTCGACCTCCAGCCCGCCCATGGTCAGTTCCTCGGCGAGGTCCTCGGGCGAGATGTCCGCGTCGATGTACTCCATCAGCCAGCTATGTGGAACGCGCATTATTGTCTCCTCCAGTCGAACTGCGCGTCATGCACTTCTCCGGACGGCTCCCCGGCGAGGGCGCCGGGGCCACAACGTCAACGGCTAACATCCTCAGCGTCAACGGCTCACTCGGAGGGCGCTCCGGCGGTTCCTTCTCTCTGTCGTCAGAACTGCCGCAGCATCCGCATGTCGCCGGAGTAGAGCAGCCGCATGTCCGGG
>JBKHFA010000102.1:0-11276 GCA_046540615.1 Armatimonadota bacterium
ATCCCGCCGCCGCCGGGCGTCACCGAGGAGAATATCCAGGCGCGGATCCGCGGGAATATCCTGATGGCCATCAGCAACGAGCACGGCCACCTCGTGCTCTCCACCGGCAACAAGAGCGAACTTGCGGTCGGATACTGCACGCTCTACGGCGACATGTCGGGCGGCCTCGCGGTGATCGCGGATGTGCCGAAGATGATGGTCTACGAGCTTGCGGAGTACGTGAATCGCGATGGTGAGATCATCCCTCGAGCCACGATCGAGAAGGCGCCGTCGGCGGAACTGGCGCCCGATCAAAAGGACCAGGACACGCTCCCGCCCTACCCGATCCTTGACGCGATCCTCGAGTTGTACGTTGAGGAGGGCCTCTCTTCTGAGGAGATCGTGCAGCAGGGCTTCGATGCCGAGCGCGTCGAGTGGGTGGTGCGCGCTGTGAACCGCAACGAGTACAAGCGCCGCCAGGCCGCTCCGGGCCTGAAGGTCACCACCAAGGCCTTCGGCACCGGTCGCCGCATGCCGATCGCGGCGAAATACGAGGCGTAGAAACACTGCTGCCCCGCCCGATCGATCAGGCGGGGCAGCAATCTGTCGGTGCGAGCCTGTCTCATCACCCACCGCTCTCAGCCGAGGGCAGGTTCGACCAGCCCATCCCCAGCCACCAGAGCGCGTCGGCGAACTCCGCGCGCGCCTCCATCAGATCGCCCGCAACCTCGCTCGGATCCGCCGCGAGGCGCTCGGCCAGCATCGCGTCAAGCTCGTCGTCCGTGATTCCGAGGATCTGCGCGGCCTCGCGCTCGTCCTCGTTGAAGCCCTCGGCCCGCAGCCGCTGCTGGTAGGCCTCCGCGGCGTCCGGGGTGATGATAAGCTCAGTGACGCCCGCGTTGCGCAGCGCCTCAAGCACCGCGTCGATGCCCTCGGCTATCTCCATCATCCCATGGCCGGCCCGCCGCTTGTAATCAACCAGCGCCGCGGCCTGGCGCTCCGTCCACTCGTCATCGCCCGCCTCCATCGCTCCGCCAAGACGGTCTTCGGTGACATTCGCCGCTCGCACGATCGCGAGGTTCTCGCCGACCGTCTGCACCAGCGCCTGCACCGCCGCCGTGTGCTCCGGTGAAAGCTCCTCCTCAGGCGCGAAGTCCGGGAGCGAGAGCGGCTCGGGCAGCGCGATCTCATCGTAGTTCGGCACCGGCGGGTCCCCGCCGAGGGCCTCGGTCGCCTTGCCCCATGCGTCGAAGTTGAAGTCGAGTATCTTGCCGAAGAGCCAGTTCGGGATGCCCATCCCTATCTTGCCTGCAAGAAAGCCCGAGGCCCCCCCACCGACAAGCTCGATGGCGTCCTGCCCTTTCTGAATCGTGTCAATGCCCTTACGCGCATCGGCATACGAGCCCTTGTCATCGCTTCCTGAGGGCCCGTCTTCGCGCTCCTCCGGTCGCGGGCGTGGCCGGTAGACGGGCAACTCTCGCCCTCCGCCCGACATTCCGAGGCGCTGGCGCCCGCGATTGGCCGGGGTGCCGGCGCCGCCTGAGGGCCGGAAGACAGGAAGACCGCCGCCACCCTGCGCCAGTGCGCTCGCGCCAACATCCACGACCGCGCCAGTCGCCCACGGGAGCATCGCAAGGCGCGTCTCCGGCTCCACGGGGCGGAACGCAGTCTCGTCTTCCGCACCGGTGAGCAGCATGGCAAGCTCCGCTGCGACGGCCCTGTGCCCCATCGCCTGCAGAGCCCGACTGCCCGCATCCGCCGTGCCGGTGCGCTCCATGAGTCGCTGAAGGGCGCCCGACAGGTGCGCGAGATCCACGACGTTGCCGACCAACGGGGAGTCGGGCGATGCGCCGTCGACGTTACGCGCAAGCTGTCTGACATCCGCCAGCGCGTTGTTGCCTGCCTCGTAAAGCGCGTCAAGCTCGCCGGACAGGCTGCCGCTGCCCGAGGGGACCCCGGTGAGCACGAAGTCCTCAGCGGTGGCCGCCAGTTCAACGACATCCCGCCCCGGCGCGATCAGTCGAACCGCCTGGAGCGCGTGCGCCACGACGCCCGCGTCGCCCTGCGCCACCGCCGGATCAGCGCCGGAATACTCCAACTCGATGATGTTGCCTGCGTGGTCGGTGAGCGAAGTGATCCGGTTCGCCGCATCGGTCACGGCGCGGAAGCGTTCGGGGGCGTAAAGCTGCACGGTGGTGTGAGAGTACCCGTGGGGTTCGAAGCGTACGAAGAAGCCGTCGGGCATAAACGACCAGCGCCCGCGCGGGATGACCGGCCCGCCCTCTTCCCGCGGCGGATCGCCGCCGAGGACCGCGATCTCCTCAAGCGCGTCAAAGTCGTAGACCTCCTGGCGCAGCCGGTCGCGCAGGCGCGCCTCCGCCTCAAGCACCATCCGCACTTCGTCCGGAACGTCAACGAAGGCCTGATCGAAGAGTTCCTCGGGGACCATCCCCAATGCCCCACCGTTGAGCCGTCGAATCTGCCTCGGCTCAAGCAGCGCCTCGGCGACCTCGCGCAGTTCGCGAGGCATCTCGTTGATCTTCGCCTTCGACTGGATGCCCCAGATCAGCGACTGCACCTTACGCTGCTCGATCTCCGGGTGCATCATATAACGATCGAGCACACCTCGGATGACGCCCGCCTGCTCGCCCTTGAGCGGCGCCCACAGATAGCCCTCACCCTGACCGGGGCCGTGGGTGCCGGCGTGCAGGCAGAATGACTTCGCCGCAAGCTCGTACGCCCCGGGGAGCGCGACAATAAAGCCGCCGTCGCCGGTGAAAGGAAGCTGCGTCATCGGGGCGGTCACGGGTGGCTCGAAGCCATCGATGATCGAGACACCGAAGACCGCGTCATCGAAGCTGGTGGCGATGGCAGGGTCTTCCTTCAGAATCCTGTCGAGACCGGGAACTCGCCCCTTGAGCGCATCGCCCGCCACGTCCTCAAGGTCGGGAATGCGGGGGAACTGCGCCGCCGCCGGCAGGACGGCGAACGCGGTGAAGACGAGGGTCAGAGCAAGGACAGTCTGGAATCGGCGCATTGCGGCCACCTCCAGTGCTGATGGACGAAGCAGTGTTACTGAGTGCGATTCCTTATGATATTGCCCGGACCTGCGCTTAATGTTACCCGGGCAACCGAATCTCAGAAACCAGGCGCGAGAGTCGAGATCGCCGGGAGTGCGCCCCAGACGCACAGCCTCCCACCCCCGACGTGATGCCCGTCACTCGTTGAAGGGCACCTCGCCGTGGATCTCATTGAGGCGCGCGATCTCCTCCTGCGCGACCTGCACCAGAGCCGCGAGGTGTCCGGTCGTCAGATGCTCGATCGGGACCTGCGCCTCCCACTCGAGATCGAGGAACCTGTCGAGCGCCAGTCTCCCCAGCGGCATCTCCCAGTTTCGCCGGAGCAGCGTCCGGGCGATCTGATCCTGCTCGGCATCGCCCTCGCCGGGCATCCCGCCGGAGAATGCGTAAACGTAGGCCATCCCGTGAAACTCATTCACGTACACCGGAATCTGAGCGTCAGGCCTGAGCCGATGACCATCCCCACTGGTCTCATGCGGGACCTGCGCCTGACGAATCACCTCCGCAAGCTGCTCGCGAAGCGCGTCCTGATCACCACCCGGGTAATGCTCGTAGGGGTAGCCAGGCTCCATCCCCGCAACGATCCGTGTCCAGCGTGTGCTCTGAAGAACGCCGATGCGGATGATGTACTCGAGGTAGGAGGCGTTCGCCGCGTAGGCCGGCAACCGCGCCACCCAGACCAGCCGCTCAGCGGCATCCGTCGTCTTGAGCGCGTACGCCCCGACCGGGTCCGAGTAGTTGGATCTGAGCGCTTCGATCGCGTCGCCGACATGCAGGGCGCCGAGATCGACCTCGACTGTGATGATGCCTTCGGCCTCTCGAACCAGTACGTCGATGTCGTCAGGTCGAGGAAGCACGTATCCCGCGCCATCCTCGTTCACGCGATACTGCATCTCGATCCGCGGGAGGAGGCGCGAGAGCGTCCTGTCTGATCCGGTGGCATCGCCGGCATCAGGCATGGGGCTTCGCAGCCACTGAGCGATCTCGACCGCCGGGATGGCCATCCGATCGGCCGGGCTTTCTTTCACCTGCAGGCCGATCAACCTGCCCTCACTATCGAAGATCGGACCGACGGCATCGGCGTCGCGGCCCGCCGTGTGCCTGACGAAGCGACCTGCGTCGGTGCTGACGTAGTCACGGACCGTTCCCGCCTCCACGACCAGTCTCCCTGCATTGAGAGGATCGCTGATCAGAAATGCGCGGGTGCCATCGGATACATCGTCGCCGAAGGGCGCGGGCGGAGGAGGGTCTCCATCCATGGCCACCAGCGCCATGTCGCTGTCGTGGTCCTGCCGCACAACCGTGGCCGGGTGCCGGTGTTCACTGTCGAGACCGGGGTGGAAAATGACTTCGATCGAGCGAGAGTGCGCGAATTCGGCGCCGTCTCCGGAGCCGCCTGTGAGTGAGAGCGCTTCGGCGTCGAGGAGTATGCGTCCGCTCGCATCGACCACCACCCCGACAGTCTGACGCTCATCGTTCCCGGAGGTAGTGGAGGCCTGCACTCTGATCAGTGGCACACTCGCCCCGACGGCGCCCAGCACCTCGCCCGCCGCAGTCATCTCCTCGGATGTCTCCCCGGGCGCGGACACGACCGTGCCCCGCCCACGCTCACACGCCGGCAACGCCATCAGCAGCGCCAGCAGAATCAGCGCGGCGAATCTCCTCAATGCCCGGCCTCGCTTTCGACACGGGGTCGCGAGGGCGGCAAAACGATGCAGATGAACATGAGTTTCCTCCTGGTCGGTCTGAGGCCGGTCCTGCTCCCCGCGGATGGGTAAGGATTCGATGGTGACGGGGCCAGGCCCTCCCGCCGGGCATCAGGACACGTCTCGGCCCCCGGGGTACGCGTCAGAGCCCGCCCGGCGCGGGCGCCGGGCGGGCTCGTAGTTCAGGGAGTTTCATCACATCGCGTTCTTTGTTGCCACCTCCGAGGTAGGAATCGATGCGGTGCGGCCTGTCTCGGAGCTACAGGTCAATCATAGGCCTCACTCCCATGCCTCCTGTAGCCTGTCGTGGCAATCTTAGTGTACCCCGTCGCTTTCGCGCATAAACCTCGCTCTCCCGCGGTGGACACAATGAAGGTCCCGCCAGTTCGGCGGAGAAAGTGAGTTCGAGGCTAACTCATGATCGGCGGCGACCGTCTGGAGGAGCATCATGGCGACGACACCGGAGCAGTGCGTGAACTACGAGATCAACCTGCAGATGTGCCCATGTACGTCTGAGTCGTGCGACAACCGGGGGATATGCTGTGAGTGTCTGCAGTCACATGCCGCGAAGGGCAGCACTGTGGCGTGTATGAGGGGCGTGGAGCGCGATCAGGCGACAGTGGGCCTCGCGAGTCAGGCCGCGAAGAGCTGCGACACGAACCAGTCCGCCAACCTCGACTTTTGTGTGTGTACCTGGGAGCCGTGTGGCAACAAGGGCGTCTGCTGCAACTGCGTGCGCAACCACTTCTCGGTGGATGGCAGCGGGCGAGTCGCCTGCATGAGATGACAGCCGTCTTCGCGGCCGCCGGCGCCAACCGGCGGCCGCATCGGCCGATCAATGCGGCCGCCCTCGGTGAGTATCGCGGGCCTCGTCAGTCTTTCTTCATGCGCTTGACGCGGAGATACTCGACGGCGACCATGGTGTCGGGAATCTCGGCGAAGTCCGCGATGCGCGAGATGTTGCGGTTAAGCTGCTCCTCGTGTGTGTCCTCGGCCTCCGGTTCCTCGCGGTGAGCCCTCTCCTCGGCGTCGCGCATCGTAAGCAGAGCCTTCGCGAACATCTTCGCCCGGGCGACCGGGAAGCGGCGGCCGCGCACGCTGCCGAAGATCTCGCCGATCTCCTCGTAAAGCGCGCCCCAGATCGCGCGCGCCCCCGCGGTTTCCCTCGCTCGTTCCTGCTGCCGCACGGCCATCTCCTCACGGATCCTGCGCCTCTGCTTCTCCCGGTCCCAGGCCTCAGGATCGGTCCCCTCGACCAGTTCGACAGTCACCGACCTGCCAATGACTTCCTCGATCGACTGACGGACCAGTGGGCCGTTCGAGGTGCTGGTGAGGTGGCTGCCAAGCGCCATCCTTCCGAGGGGAACGCCCAGCACGAAGACATCGTCCTCAAGCTTGAGCGGCTCAGCGGCGTTCGCCGCGTCCCACAGACTGCGGTTGAAGTCACCCATGTTGTCCAGCAGTCTCTCTCGCGCCTGCTCCCAGATTGCGTTAAGGTCCTGCTCCTCGCTCATCATTACCTCCTGCCGACCATCGCGTGAATCGAGACACCCGCAACTGCGCGCGCCTCAGGGCTGGTGGTTCTCTCCGCCGGGCACGATGAAGCTCTCGGTCCACTCCGGTCGCGGCGGCGCTTCACCGCTCCCGAGCATCGCCTGCCACTTCTCGTCGGTCAACCGATCGGACGCGGGCCAGTGGAACTCCCAGTAGCTGAAGCAGCCGCCCTTTGCGATCTGCAGGTCCCCGTCCGGATGGGGAACCACGACGTAGATCCGGTAGGCCGGCCCGACGGCCACCTGAAGCACCTGGTCGAAGAAGCTGTGTACGTCCGCGACCGCCGCCATGTTTCGGTCGGTCTCGTTTTCGATGCCGAACCAGTTGGTCGCGCCCTCCCCGCCCTCGGTGACATCGAGCGTCAGCCGCTCAAGCTCGCCGCCGAAGTACTGGATGCGATCGTATTCATCGGCGGTGCGTTCCACGCCGGTCAGTTGCTTCTCCGCAATCTCCTTGAGGAACAGCAGCATCTCCTCGAACTTCCGGTAGGGCGCGTCAAGGCGCTCGGGCAGCAGCTCATTCTCGGAGAGCACCTCGCGCGAGTGCCACGCCAGCCAGGCGAGGCGCGCGAAGACCTCCGGATAGGGCTCGACGTAGCCCTTCGGCTCGCCCATCGGTCCCGCGCCCATCTCGGCCCCGGACTGCTTCGCGTAGAGGATAGTGTCGTGGCGAAGCTCCGCCCAACTCGCGAGCGAGGTGTTCAGTTCTTTGTCCAGCCACTCGGTGCTGTGCATGAAGGTCGGGTAGCCCGCGTCCACCGGCTGCAGAAGCGGTCGGAGCGAGTACAACCAGCCCCAGTACATGTTCGACCGCCAGGTGCTCTCGGGGGTCTGCTGCATCTCGGCGGTGACTTCGTCAAGCTGCGACTCGTAGCTGGCGAAGCGGTCCTGGTTGTACTGCTCGGTGAGTATCTCGCGCGCCCGATCGGAACCGAGGGCCGCCATCACGTCGAGGCCCATCGGAACATCGCGCGCGGTTTCCGCCCCCGGCTCACCGACAAGCGGTGAGACAAGCTGCTGCATGATCCACGAGTCGGGGATGAATCTCTGTCCCAGCAGGCGGAACTGCCGCCCCTGCACCTTCGGCTCACCAACGAGTTCGCCTGACGGGTTCGCATCAAAAAAGAACGGGGCGATCCCCGGCGCGGGAAGCTCGGCGCGCGCGCGGGCGATGAACTCGTCGGTCTTTGCATCCGCGGCAAGCTCGTCGAGCGCGAGCCCCTGGCCGAAGACCTCGCGCGCCATCGGCAGGTAGTCCTCGTAGCCGAGGTCGTCGGCGCCGCCCACGAAGAACTCGATGGGTTCGTAGAGCCGCTCCCACAGCGCGAGCGCCGCCGGATCGTCGGCCAGCAGCTTCGTGATAAGCAGCGCCTGGCGCGTCTGGGCCCGGGCGACGTCCATGTTGTCGCTGTCGAGATTGAAGCCGACGAGGCCGAACCACATCATCGCGCGGAAGTAGCGCTCAAGTTCGGCGCTGCGGGTGTAGTGGCCGCGCGGGTTGAACTGCGAGTAGTGGATGGTGATGCCGAGCAGCGGGGATTCGGCGCGCCCCGAGTGGGCGTCGATGAGCGCGAGTTCCTGCTCGACGAGTTCACTCACGGACTCGGGCGTATCCGCGGACGGGTCGAGGAGCCGCGCGGCGACGGCGAAGTATCCGAGGTTGCGCATCGCGGCGTCCGCAAGGGGCCCCTCCGGGGCGTCCGCGAGGTGTTCGCCTGCGCCCTCCATGAGCGCCTCGGTCATCTGGAGCGCGGCGGGAGAGAGTTTCTCAACTTCGAGTGTGCGCAGGCTGAAGTCGAAGAAGACGTGCCACGCCTGGAGCATCGAGTCGACGGTGATGAAGTTGGCGGCGTCATCGGTCTCGGCGTAGCTCTCGTAGAGCATGAACATCTGCTCGGCGTCGTCCGGAGCGACGACGAAGCCGACGCGCGCAAGCTGACGCTTCTGGCGCTCGGTCAGTTCGGCGAAGTAGTCGAGGTTGCGGACGGTGCCGAGGTCGCGCGGGATTTCGTAGCTATCCGCGGCCGGAGTGATGTTCACCTCAAAGCGTTCCGGAACCTCGGTGGACTGCTCCGCGACGGGCGCATCCTGAGGTGCGGGCGTATTGTTGTCATCGCTGCCACAGCCGGTGATAGCCGTGGCCATCACGAAGGCCACCGCCGCGGTCGCAAGCAGCCGTCGAATGCAGATCATCACAGGATCCCTCCTCGAGGGGAGGCGCGCCGTCGGGCCCGGGACAGATCCCGACCTCGGATGGAAAACGCTGCTGCACGTCGGGTATTCGTCAGCGGCCCGGGAGAATCCTGCGTGTGCGCGAGGGCCGCATCAAAGTCTGATGATTGGCTCCGGCGGTGCAGGAGGTGGGGCGGTCGCACGATTGCACGACCGCCGCGAACGACAAATGGCCAACGCCCGGGCCGGCGTCGGATTGGCCAAACGGCGGGCCAATCCTCTCCGGCCCCTCCCCAACGACATGCGACTTCGGTTCACGCTTCAGGAACCACAGCCTCCTGCCGTCCGCCTTTGTCGTCCGGAGATCGGGTGTGCCCATGCGCGGCGTCGAGCCGTTGCAGGGGGACGCATGAATGCGAGGCGCCGGTCATTTCGGTCGCGACCGGCCGCCATCGGTTATTCGTCGTCGTTAGACCGGTCGGCAGGGGCGTTGAGGTCGCCGAGGTCCTGCGCGCGCTCACCTGAGTCGTAGTCCGAAGGCGACTCGGCGGTGAGGTCCGCGCCGTCAACGTCGAGCGTGTCCCCCGCAGGCTCACCGCTCGGCTGGGCGGTGTAGTCGTAGTAGTAATAGTAGTAGTAATAGTAGTAGTCGCCACCGGTCACCCGGAGCTTGTTGAGCACGATGCCGAGCACGTCCGCGCGGGCATGGCGGAAGAGGCGCTCAATGTCATTGATCGCCCTCTCGGTGATCTGCCCTGACTCGGCGACGATGATCGTACGATCGAGCTTCGAGGAGAGTATCGTGGCATCGGTGAGCATGACGGCCGGCGGTGAATCGAAGATGACGATGTCGGCCATCTCCGTCAACTCGTCGATCACTCCGGTCATCTGCTCGGACTCAAGCAGTTCCGCGGGATTGGGCGGCAGCGGTCCTGTCGAGAGCAGCTTCAGGCCGGGGACCTCGGTGTCCGCGAGCGCGGAACGCAGGTCGAGGTCGCCCACGACCACGTTCGTCAGGCCGACCGGCGTCTCGATGTCGAAGAGCCGATGCATGACCGGCCGCCGCAGGTCGGTGTCAACGAGGATGACCGAGACGCCGCTTTGGGCGTAGGCGACGGCGAGGTTCGCGGCGGTGACGGATTTGCCCTCTCCCGAGCCGGCGCTGGTGACAAGGAATCTCTCGGCAGGCCGGTCGAACAGGGAGAACCGGATGTTGCTGCGCAGCGTCCGGTAGGCTTCAGCGGGCGGGCTTTTCGGTGCGTCGATGGTGACGAGCGGGCCCGCCTCGTCGGAGCGCAGTGGTACGATGCCGAGAAGATACAGGTCGCTGACGCGCTGCAGGTCCTCGACCGAGTAGATCGTGTCATCGAGCGCCTCAAGCAGTATCGCGAGGGCGAGGCCGACGAAGAGGCCGAGCGCGCCTGCGAAGACGAGTGAGCGGAACAACGACGCCTGCATCTCCCGCGCGGCCTCCGCGGTGTCCACGACGCTCGCATTGCCCTGCTTGATCGCTTCGGCAAGACGGGCCTGCCGCAGCTCGCGCTGCAGGCTCAGATAGGCTTCGCGGGCGGCCTCGAGGCGGTCGGAGAGCGCGCGCCACTGCTGGCGGGCCTCAGGCAGATCGCGGACCTGATCGCGGATTTCGCTGAGGGTGGCGCCGGTTGCCGCCAGGCGCGCCTCCGTCTCCTCGACCGCCACCTGCGCCGCCTTGATCTCCGCGCCGATGTTGCCGGTGACCGGATTCTCACGCACCGTGCTTCTGCCCACCAACTCGTCGGTGACGGCAAGCTCATTCTCAAGTTCGTCCAGCAGCGCCCGCTGGTCCATCACCCTCGGGTGATCGTCGGTGTACTGGGACTCGAGACGCTCCAGCTCCACTTTCGCCTGGATCAGTGCTTCCTGGACGGCGGTCCACTCGGGATTGGGTTGCGCCACGTCCTCATCCACGAGTACCTCGTCCTCGCTGTCGCGCAGTTCGATGAGCTGCTGCAGTCGGGCCTGTGCGGCGCGCACTTCCGCCTCGTACTGCCGCTGTTGGTTCTCGTAATGATTGAGCGACTCGACGACCCTTTCGGACTCCGCGTCGAGGTTCATCGAGCCGGCGTCCCGTGCCAGGTCCGTCATCTCCTCGATGACCTCCTGCAGTTCAACCCGGTAATCCTCAACCTGGTTCTCGAGGAATTCCCGCGCGGTGCGGCTCTCCGCCTGCCGGTCTTCGGTATTCACCTGGACGAACGCCTGCGCCGCGTAGTTGGCGAAATACCGGGCCTTGCGCTCATCGCGCGAGATAGCGTCGAGCCGAAGCAGGTCGGGAGGGATGACGCTGACCTCGAGGGCCTCTCGGACCTCGCCGGAGTTCGCGATGATGCGGTTGTCGGTGGGAAGCTGAGCCAGCCGGTCGGCGGCGAGGGCTGTGACCTCATTGCTGCGCGCTATGCGGGCGTAGGTGTCCATCGCGACATTGGGCGCCATGCCGGGCTGCTCGCCGGTGATCCAGAAGAAGCCCTCGGGGCGCTGCTTGACCATCACGAGCGAGGTGGCTTCGTACATGCGCTCACTTGAGAGAGCGTAGAGCCCTCCCACGAGGGTGGCCACCGCGGTGACCACCAGTATAAACCATTTGCGTTTGGAGAGAATCCGGACGTAATCCGGAAGCTCCAACTGTCGAGGTTTGGATTCTTCTGCCGCCACCGCTGCCACCTGCGAACGCTGCTGCATTACCGGCAAAGGCACAACTTGCCCTTTGCCGCTCGAACAATACCACTGCCGAACGTAGTCTGTCAACG
>JBKHFA010000103.1:0-11264 GCA_046540615.1 Armatimonadota bacterium
CAGGACCGGCATCCCTGCCGTTTGTGGGGCAGGCATTCCTGCCTGCCGCCGTTGTTGTCCTTCAAAGATCCGCCCTGCAGAACCCTCCGTTCCCCCACCATGGCCAGTCCCGAGGATCTGCCACAAGGTCCGCCTCAACCGGATTCATCCAGATGTAGTATGCTCGCTTTCTGTACTCCGCATCGTTCCTGATCACCCGGTCGAAAGTCTCATCCTGCCACAGTGCCCCACGACGGCCGATGCTCCTGTTGATCTCGTGTGCGGTCCAGCCTTTGATTGAGCCAAGTATCCTCGAGAGCGAGTGGAAGCCATGTTCTGTCGCCATCGGCGTCACCATCAGATGAACGTGGTCGGGCATGAGAACCCAGTCATGCAGCAGGTAGGTCTCCTCGTGCCTGAATTGCAAAGCGCCGACGATCGTCCGCGCAAGCGCGGGCAGCGTCAGGTCACATGATGTGCGATCCAGCAGGCCAAACGTAAGGAAGTGCGTCTCTCCCGGTGCCTGCCAGTGCGGCAGACGTCGTTGCGTCTTTCGAAACTGCTCTATGAACTCCGGATGCCTGTTGTTTCCGGACAATGTCATCCCCCCATCTCTGTATTTGCCGAACGACGGGACGGCAGGCAGGAATGCCTGCCCCACGGAACGACCGATGAAACTTTTTTCTCGCACTCCCGCCTGCCGCCGTTGTGCAACCGTGGTTCGCCTCGATATGTGTCATCCCTGCCGTTTGTGGGGCAGGCATTCCTGTCTGCCGCCGTGACTCGGAGTCCCTCACTCCGTCGCCGCGATGTACTCCCGAAGCACCTGAGCGTCGTGCGGCAGGATCGTCTCCGGGTCGAACGAGCGGATCCACTCACCCGAGAGTGAGCCGTCGTAGTTGATCGTCGCCAGCAGACTGATCGCCTCATCGTGCGGGATGTCGCCCTCACCCATCAGCGCGATCTCCCACCCGGTCGTCGAGCCGTCATCGGGCCGCACGCCGTCGTGGATGTGGCAGTGGCGCAGGTGATCCTTCACGTTGTTGAACGCCGTCTCCATGCTCTCGCCGAAGCGGTAGGGGTGCATGACGTCCCAGTTGATCGCCACGCCCTTGCTGTCCGCGTTGCGCACAACCTCCAGCACATCGGCCGAGTTGCAGTACGCGTCATGTGTCTCAAGGCACAAATACACGCCCGCCTTTGCGGCGTACTCGCCGCACTCGTGCAACGCCTCCGCCACCAGTTTCTTCGCGTCCTCGAAATCCATCCCCTCCGGCGTCATGCCTCCGAAGACCCGGATGTTCTCCGCGCCGAGGTCCGCGCACAGATCACAGTACTGCTTCGTCAGATCGATCGACTCCTGCAGTTCATGATCGCTGGCGAGCGCGTAGCGGCGCGAGGTCGCGATCGTGGTCAGCGCCACTCCGCAACTCTCGAACTGATTCTTGATCTCCGCGCGCTGCTTCTTCGTCGTGTCAAGCTCCACCCCGTGATTGTGATCGGCCTCACAGCGCGGCTCGATCGCGTCGTAGCCGTAGCGAATCGCGGCCGTCAGGTTCTCCTCAAGCGACCAGTCGGGCGCAACGAACGTCATGAAGCTGATTTTCATCGTGCGGCACTCACCTTTCCTCGAATCTCACAGGTGCGTCGGCCTTCGGCGGTCTCGACAGCCACGGCGAGTCCGGGATCAGGGAGCGGAGCATCAGGTCCTCGCCGCAGCCCTCGCCCAGTCCGATGCGAGTCGTCACCGCGATCCGTTCAGGCGGATCGGTCGCGGCGGCGACAAAGAGTTTCCCCCCGGTGATGTCATCGCCGTTGTGCTCCAGAGTCACACCGAACGCCTCCGTGAGTTTCGCCGGACCGGAGCAGAGGTCCTTCAGTGGCTCGCGTTCGCGTCGCCTGCGCATCGAGTCGATTCCCGCCAGCGGCTCGATCGCCCGCAGCAGCACGGCCTCCGGTGTCCCCTCCTCCTGCGTCACAATGTTCAGGCACAGGTGCATTCCGTAGATCAAATACACGTAGGCCGTTCCCGGAGGCCCGAACATCGCTGCATTTCGCTCAGTTCTCCCGCGGGCGGCGTGGCAGCCCGGATCACCCTCCGCGAGATACGCCTCGGTCTCCACTATCCGCCCCACGAGTGTCTGCCCGCCTGTCTGATGCACCAGCAGGCAGCCGAGAATGCACCGAGCCACCTCGCGAGTGGGGCGCAGGTAAAACTCGCGTGGAAGCGGAGTTTGTTCGCCGAAATTGTCCGATTCTTTTGAGAAACTCAGGTTTACCATCCCCGAAGGCGGGGTATTCAGAACATGGAGTGCCGGGGAACGCATACAAGAGAAGGAGCGCGGCATCAGGCCGCGCCGTCCGCCGAAATCTCTCCCTCCAAGCTTTTCGAGACTCGGCGGACACCAGAGGCAGCGCCCATCGCTCCCCCCGGTGGGCGCTGTCTCATTTAACTTCCTCGCTTCAGCCCTCCGCTCCTGCCGCTCTCCTCTCGCCGGAGGCTGTCTCTTTGTCGTTGCGGCCCCGGCGGCTCCGCCGGGGGGCGTTCGGTCGTTCGTCGTCAGTCGTTGTCGTTGCGGCCCCGGCGCCTCCGCCGGGGGGCGTTCGGTCGTTCGTCGCTCGGCCGCACGACAACGACACGGCACAACCTCCGGGCCGGCGTCGCGTGGCGCTAAACGACAGCGCACGCTCTCCGGCCTCTCCCCACCGACGTCATGTGGCGCGGGCTTCAAGCCCGCGGTCTTTCACGCAGGATTCGCGCCGCCGCCGGGGAAAGGACTCCCACACACCGCCATCGACTCTGATCGGGGAGGCCGCACCAATGCCATCCGCACGCAAATCCGACATAGCCGTCGAAGAACTGGAGATCATCCTCGAGCCGCAGACTGCCCGCACGCCGCTGAAATTCGGCGGCGTGGTCGTCGAAAAGCTGCCTTTTTGCAGGATCCGCGCGACCGTCGAGAACGGCTGCCACGACGTTGCGGAAGGCTGGGGCGGCATCTTCATGATGGACCAGTGGGGCTGGCCCGACCCGTCGGTCTCACACGAGGACAAGCAGCGCGTCATGGAGCGCGTCCTCGATGGCTACGTACACCTCGTCAGCACACACGTGGGCATGTTCCACCCGATCGACCTTTTCATGGAACTTGAGGACGACCTCGCGCGCATCAACGACCGCGTCTGCGAGGAGGAGGGCGTCGCGGTCAAGCAGCCGTTTCTCAGCGCGCTCGTCTGCGTCTCGGCGGTGGACGCGGCGCTGCACGACGCGTTCGGCAACGTCAACGGCATCGACTCGTACGCCGGCTACGGCCCCCACTGGATGGATGACCTCAGCAAGTGGCTCGGCCCCGAGTTCGAGGGCGAGTACATCGAGCAGTACATCCTCGACGCGTACAAACCCAGGGTGCCGATCTTCCATCTCGTCGGCGGCCTCGACAAGCTCACTCGTGCCGAACTCGATGATTCCGACCCCGACGACGGCCTTCCCAACTGCCTCGAGGACTGGATCGCGTACGAGGGGATGTACTGCCTGAAGGTCAAGCTCCGCGGCGATGATCTCGACTGGGACGTCGAGCGGATGATCGCGGTGCATGACGTCGGCCGCGAGCAGCTTGACGCGCTGGGCATCCACGAGATGCACCTCACCGCCGACACCAACGAGATGTGCGAGAGCCCCGAGTACATCGTGGAGATGCTCCACCGCATCCGGGAGCAGTCGCCCGAGACCTTCGACCGCACGCTTTACATCGAGCAGCCCACGGGCCGCGATCTTGATGAGCATGACCACGACATGAGCGCGATCGCCGAACTCAAGCCGGTGATCATCGACGAGAGCCTCACGACACTCGACACCTTCGACCGCGCGATGGAGCTTGGCTGGTCGGGGATCGCTCTGAAGACCTGCAAAGGCCACTCCTCGGACATGCTCTTCGTGGCGAAGGCGGCGAAGGCGGGCATCCCCTATGCCGTGCAGGACCTGACCAACCCGTCGCTGGCGCTGATCCACTCGGTGGGGCTCGGGGCGCGTCTCAACACGATCATGGGCGTGGAGGCGAACTCGCGACAGTTCTTCCCCGAATCCACCCCCGAGGCCGAGAAGCGCGTCCACTCGGGCATCTTCAGCCTCGAGCGCGGCGAAGCGGACACGTCATCGCTGCAGGGGACGGGCCTCGGCTACCAGATGGATCGCATACTCGGCTGAGAGAGCGGCCGGCAGGACGATCGCGGGGCTGGAATCCCGCGCCACATGCGTGGTAAAGCCAGGGCCGGGATATCAGTCAATCATGTGGGGCAGGCATCCTGCCTGCCGCCGTAGCGGCGGAGGGGCCGCCGGGCCCGCTGTCGTTTTGCGGCGCGGTGAGACGGCGTCAGGCGACTGCGTCCGCTCGCAAACGACGCTCGCCCGACGCAGCCCTCCGGGCCGGCCCCTCCGGACGGAAAACGTCATCTTTCAGGCCACCCGGGAAAGTGTATGAAGGCAAGGTCGGGATCTCACGGCTCCGGGGCGGGTCAGGGGAGACGTCCAGACGGGGCGGGGCGTGACACACGCACGGACCGCGCGTTCAGTAGAGCCGGTCGAGGTATTCCTTCCGCAGCGCCTGCAGGACCGCGGTTTTCGCCTGCTCGGCGATCTCCCGCTGCTCCTGCCCGAGCGCCTCGGCGTCCTCGGGGTAGACCGTCAGCACGACGGTGCCGTCGGCCGCCAGCACGGGGTTGCCCTCATGCTCGCCGATGCGCACCTCGTAGGACTGCAGCCCCTCCGCCATCGCGTCTGTGAGGCGAGATGCAATCGCCTCGGCGCGCGCCATCGGCGTGTCATGATCCGGGCCGCTTGAGCCGACGCGGAAGATCTCGTAGCCGCGTAGTGCAACTCGAATGTATGTGCCGTCCTCTTCCTCGACCTCCTCGGCCACCGGCTTCTGCCAACTCGTCGCGGCGCGTCGATTCAGATCGACTCCAGCGTCCTGCAGGAGCTTCCTGAGTGCCTTCACGCGGTCGGGGGCCTCGGGGTGAGTCTGCAGAAAGCCCAGTTCGAACTGCGGCTTGCTGCGGTATTCGGCGGCGAGCCGCTCCATGAACGTCACCAGACCGACGGGGTTGTACGATGTGTCGAGTATATACTTCACCGCGTTCTCGTCGGCGGCCGTCTCCATCCTGATCGAGTACCCGCCGAGGATGCCGCGCCGGACGTACTCGCCCGCGACCATCACCGTCGAAACCATGTCGCTGGGCGCGCCCAGCAGGATGCTCGCAATCAGCGCCGCCACGTTGGTGGTGAACATATCTTCGTTACGCTCGGCCTGGCGTAGCGCGTCGTAGGTGCAGTTGTGCGCGATCTCATGCGCCAGCACGCCCGCGATCTCGTGCTCGGAGCCGGCTTCATCCAGCAGCCCCTTCGTCACGTAGATGATGCCGCCGGGGAGGCTGAACGCGTTGACCATGTCGGTGTCGAGCAGGCGCACGTCGTACTCGACCTCAGGGCGGTCGCTGGCGGCGGTAATCTCCGCCACCATCTCGTCAAGCATCGCCTGGGCCTCTTCGTCCTCGTAGCGATCGTACTCACTCTCCACCTGATCGGCCGCCTGCTTGCCGATCTTCTTCTCGTACTCCTCGGAGAAGGGTGGGTCGCCGGCCGCCGCGTACACGGTTCCTGCCGCCCCCGCGAGGAGGGCGGTCATCAGAACGACCATGATTACGCCGCGAAGTGCTTTCATGTCATTAAATACTGACGTGGCTCGCCTGCGAGGTGTTCTCCTCATGCATCACCAGTTTACTTCGGTTGCAGCGTTACGTCCAGCCAGAGACTCTCTCCGGCTGAGATATTCCGTCCGGAGTATTTGGACGTTTTATGTCCGGGGGCCGTTCCGAGCACCGAGTACGTGCCGGGGGGATACCACTCAAGCTCGTACACCCCGGTCGGGTTCTCAGGCTGTGTCGCTCCGACTGGAGCGGCGCCTCTGACGAGCACAAGCGTGGCCTTGCCGACCGGCTGGCCCTGTGGATTGCGCACGAAGCCGACGATCCGTCCGAGGCGCTTGTAATCCGAGGACTGCTGCTTCGTCAGCTCCAGGCGAACCTGCGCAGCCCCATCATTCAACGCGACGGGGGCGGAGGTCGCGGACGCGTAGAGGCGCTTTGAGGCGGTGACACGCGCCGTGCCACCGGTCACGGTGTCGCTCCAGACGCCCTGTGCGTTCGTGCGCCCGGTGGCCAGCACCGAATCGCCCGAGACCACCGCCACCACGACTCTGTCCACCGGGGCCCCGGAGGCTCCGTCAACCACGGTCACCGTCAGAGAAGCGGCCACACCGACAGCCGCCGTCAGCAGGACCATCCCTGCCACCGCGACAAATATGTTCAGCCAGCTTCCGCATTTCATCTGCAACTCACCTTTGCTCACCCGATGCGGAGAATCACCCCCGGCGGGTGGACTACAACGTGATCGCTCGCTCCGGATCGGGCTTGAGAGTGCTCGTCTGTCCTTCGGTGAGTACCTGCTGCGCGCCCCGGCTGCTCACCGTGACCTCGCCGGAGTAAACGTCAATGCGCGCCGAGCCAGCGTCGGCGTCCGAGTGGACGATGAACAGAGAGCCGGGTCCGCTGAACTCTCCCCACGGAGTGACTACCGTGAAGTCCTCGTCCGCGTCCTCCAGGTCCACTCGAAGCCCACCTTTGAAGAGGTCGATCGACTTCCTGCCGATCCGAACGACCGCCTCGTTGCTGAGGCCGACGCGGGCGCCGTCGGCGAACTCAAGCAGGATCGGCTCACCGCCGAGTCCCCACGCCACCGAGTGTTCCTGCAACTGCGTCCCCGCCCGGCGCGATTGCGCCGTCTTCTGATCGGGCTCGAACACATGCACCGCGTCGCCACCGCTCACGACCATGGCCGGCGCGGCCGCAACGCTGCCGGGCCCGCCCAGTCTCGGGAGCGCGATGAGCGTCACTGTGGCGACCAGCAGTGCGGCCGCCGCCGCGGGCAGCCACCGTGACCACGATCTGCGCGGCCGCCGTGCCCGGTCAATCTTCTGACGCGTGCCATCGACGTCCGGTTCGGGCATCTCGAGTGCAGCGAGGCCCTCCCGCAGTGCCGCATCCACCTGCGAAAGCTCCTCATGCAGGCGGCGGCAGTTCTCGCAGCGCTCAACATGTTCGGTCAGCAGACGCCGATCGTGTTCGCGAAGCTCCCCGTCGAGCTTAAGATGGATCAAACGTTCGGCGATTTCGCAATCAAGTCTCTCCATCATCGGTTTCACTGTCCATCAGGATCTCACGAATCTGCTCGCGTCCCCGGTGCAGCCGGACCCGTGTCGCCCCCTGGCTGATCTCCAGCGCCTCGGCGACCTCCGCCACCGATGCGCCCTCAAGGTAGAAAAGTGCCAGTGGCAGCCGGTATGTCTCACTGAGCGTCGCCAGCGCCTCCACGGCTTTGCTCGCAAGCGGAGACGCCTCGACCGGCTCGGGCGCGGCGGGCTCGCGGTAGCTGTCCTCCAGCGACATCTCGCGGTCGGAGTGCCGCCTTCGTCTGCGGAGCATCTGCAGGCATACCTTCGTGGCGATTCCGCGAAGCCACGGGCCGAACGCGCGCTCAGCGTCGAACCTCTCGAGACACCGCCAGGCGCGCACGAAAGTCTCCTGCGCCGCGTCCTCAGCATCCGAGCGGTTGGAGAGCATCAACCAGCAGAGCCGCTGGATAGGCGCGAGATGGCGTTCGATCAGCAGATCAAAGGCGTCACCATCGCCGCCGGTGGCCAGCGCGGCGAGATGCCGATCGGCCACGTTGACACCATCCTGTCCGCTCCCCCGGCGCAGTGCGTCGGTGTCGCCCATGCGCCATCCTCCAGTGTGTGTTTGCTGCCCACGCGCCCAAGGTTACACAAGGAATGTTCGGGGCTTTCGTCGATCGATCCGATCATACATCGAAGACTACCGTGACCTCCAGCCCCCAGGCCGTCTGTCGCACCTCGAGGTCGTGGTAGGTCACCGCCTTGATCTCCTGCGCGCCGGTCGCCGCGCCTGCTTCGGCCACGCCGACGCTGCACGTGGCGCGTCGGTCGCTGATCTCCCTGACCTCCACCGAGACCGGCAGGCGCGCCTCGACCGTCCACAGCGCGAGGATCTCCCGAAGACAGTCCACCAGCAGGTCCTCTGCGTCAGCACCCTCGCCGACGATCTCGACGCGGCCCTCGGCCGGCGGTGGCGACGCCACCATCAGACCGAGCATCCCTCGCGCGGCCTGCTCGATCAGACCGGCAAGGTCAGGCGCCCATGCTCTCACCGCGAGGTCGGCGGTGTGGTCCACCGCTTCGTGTCCGGCCTGGTCGGCATGCATCGTGCGCAGATCGCCTCCTCACCCCGCCTGTGCCCCCCGGCGCGACGGTAGCATTCCCCACGTCGCATCGCGAGACCTGCCCGCAGGCGAGCGAGGCGCTCGTTGACTTCGTTGCGGCCATCCTCTATGCTGCTGGTAGTGGATCGCCGCTGGGGGGAATTCGGCACTCTGTCACGCAGGGGACACTGCATTGACGCGAACGCGTCTCATTTACACGCTGCTGGCCGCCGCGCTGCTGGCCGCCGGCTGCGCCGGTTGTACGTGGTTCGGTGGCGCGGAATCACCGGCTCGGGCCGACAGCGCCGGTGCGGTCACAGGTGCGGTGGAGCCACTCGCGGGTGAATCCCCGCCGGAGCCGGATGCGGAGCCGCGGAGCTTCACGATGGCCGTGGTTGGTGATGTGATGCTTGACCGCGGCGTCTGGCGTCTCATTCAGAGGAACGGTTTCCCCAGCATTCTTGAGAAAGTCCGAGACGATCTGCGGGCCGCCGACATCGCGTTCGCCAATCTCGAGTGCCCGCTGGCCAACTCGGGTCCTCACGCGCCGATGGATTGCATCTTCCGCGCTGATCCCGGCGCCGTCGAGGTGCTGCTCGATGGGGGCGTGGACGTTGTCTCGGTCGCGAACAACCACACCCTCGACGCCGGTGTCGCCGGACTTATGTCCACCCTCGATCATCTCGACCGCGCGGGCGTCGCCTACTGTGGAGCAGCGCGGGTGCGCGAGGAGTCGTGGGAGCCGAAGCTCTTTGAGGTCAATGACGTGATGCTCGGCTTCGTCGCCTGCACCGACCTGAGCTTCCAGCATGGAAGCTGGTGCAGGGTCGATGACGCGACCACGGAGTTCGCCGAGAGGATCGCGGCCGCGAAGCAGCGCTGCGATCTGCTCATCGTCTCCATCCACTGGGGCAATGAGTATCAGAATGTGCCGACCGAGCGGCAACGCGCGGTCGCCCGCGCGGCGGTCGATGCGGGCGCCGATCTCATCATCGGCCACCATCCGCACGTCCTTCAGGGGATCGGGCGGCATGACGGCGCGCCGATCCTCTTCAGCACGGGCAACTTCGTCTTCGATCAGCGCGAGGGCGAGCGCATGGAGAGCGCGATCTTCCATCTCACCTGGACAGAGGGCGAGGGATGGCACATCCGGGCCGTGCCGGTCTGGATCCCGCGCTCCCGGATGGGGCCGATCTACCCTGATGAGAGCCGGGCGGAGAAGATCATCACGCGGCTCGCCCGCCTGTCGGCGAACCTTGACGTGCCTCTGAGTGTCCAAGACAACGAAGGCGAAGCGACAATCCCGGCTGAGCCGGACACTTCCGGGACGAAAGCAGACGCAAACACCCTATGAGTCGCCGGAGCGGACGGACCGGCCGGTGGAACGCATGATCGCCCCTCGCGGGCGGTCGGAGGAGAGATCAAATGCAACGCATTACGAGCACACTTGCAGCAGGGATCGCACTTGTCCTGGTATTCGGAACGGGAGTTGGCCAGGCTCAGGACGATGGGGTCATGGCGACCGTCAACGGCCAGCCGATCGACGCGGATACTCTGACCAATGAACTCTACCGACGCTGGGGTGACATCGCACTGGGCGGCCTCATCCAGGAACTCGCCGTCAAGCAGGCTGCAGAGGAGGCCGGGATCACGATCACCGACGATGAAGTCGAAGATCGCGCCGAAAGATTTCAGCGGAACATCGACATGAAGTCCTCTCAGAGCGGGCAGAACTTCTCGATGTGGCTTGCGCAACAGAAGATGACGCCCTACGCCTTCCGCCAGTGGATTCGCACCGAACTTCTACTCGAGAAGATCGTTGGCGACGAGGCTGTCGTGACCGACGAAGAGGTGGACGAGTACTGGGAGGAAGAGCAGGAGCGCTTCCGCCAGCCCGAGCGGATGCGAGTCAGCCACATCTGCGTCAGCGACAAGTCTGAGGCCGAGCGTATCCGCTCCGCGATCATCGCCGGCGAGCAGTCATTCGAGGACGCGGCCCGGGAGTATTCGCTCGACCCCTACACACGCGATGAGGGCGGCGAATTCGGCGCCATCGAGCGTAGAGACTCCGAATTTCAGAAAGCCGCGTTCGCGCTTGAGGACAACAACGCGATGAGCGACCCGGTCCACAGTGAGAAGGGCTGGCACATCATCCGCCGCGATGACTACCTCCCCGAGTCCACGCCCGAATTCGAAGAGATCGAGGATACGCTCAGGCAGCAACTCAAGCAGCAGAAGCTGATGGTGCTGATGAACAACAAGCGCTCCGAGATCATGCGGAACGCGCGTGTCGAGCAGGAACTTGAGCCGCGCGAACTGGTCGCCGAATGAGCGCGTTCGCGGACAGGTGATTGATGTGACGTCCAACATGAGAGCCGCCACGCCTGATGATATGCCCCGGCTGCAGGAGATCGTGCGCACAGTCTGGGCGATCGGCTCGGACTTCTCGCTCGAGGAGAAGTACGGCAGTGTAGGGGACGAGCGGTGGGATCGATGGCTCCTCCCGAAGGTCATGTCGAGGTTGTGGGACGAGATCGGCAGCATCATCGTCACGGAGATCGATGGGGAGATAGCGGGCTTTATCAGCTACGCGCTCGAACGCTCGCGAGAGGTCGGCGTCATTCATTACAACGCCGTGGATGCCGCCTTCCAGGGGCGCGGCGTGGGCGCCGCACAGGTGGACCGCGTCCTTGAGATCTTCCGGGATGAGGGCATGAAGATCGCCTGCGTCGGCACGGGGTTGAACGAGGGGCACGCTCCCGCTCGCCGCATGTACGAGAAAGCGGGCTTTGAGCCGGTGATCGAGTACCGCATGTACTCTCGGCCGCTGGAGTGACGGCAGCGCCGGTGCGCACCGGTTCACGTCCGACATGACGGGGCGGCTTCGGCCGCCCCGTCTGCATGTCCGGTGGCCCTCGTCAGAATATGAGGCCCGCCGCCTCGGGGTAGCGGTCCCTGA
>JBKHFA010000104.1:0-11249 GCA_046540615.1 Armatimonadota bacterium
ACGATCCAGCCGCGGGCCATCGGGTCGGCGTGGGCCCTGATCGACGCAAACCACGCCGAAATCTCGCCCTCGTCACCCTGCACATTCCGCACGAAGTTGATCGGCAGAAGGCGTTCGCGCTCGGGATCGACGCCCAGTTCGCTCAGCGGCAGGCGAAGCTCGGCGATCCACTGCCCCTCCTCGACCCGGGCGGCCCAGTCGGCGTCGAAGTCGTGGGCCAGCGCCTCCCCGTAGGATTGATCCTCGCGCTGACGCCACTGGTCGAAGAACGCGCCCGCCGCGGTGATGATGAACTGCGCATACTCATACTCACCGCGCTCGGGGTTGATGAATATCTCCACCGAGTCGTCCTTCCACGCGGAGCCATCCCGCGGCGCCGAGTTCGTCGCGAGTTCGGAGGTGTTCTGCTCGCACTCCAGCGCCACGTAGAGGTTGGCGGCGTCATGGGCGATGCGGGCGCGGGTCGTGTAATCCGCCTCGCTGGAGCCGCCCCAGGTGATGAAGTCGGTCAGCGCGTCCGTGTCATCCCAGAGGCCCTCGCTGAGCCTGCCATCGATGGTCGGAGGCTCGTCGGTGCGGATGGCGGTGCCGACTTTCGTTGCCATCGCCCGCACCCGCTCGACCATCTGCTCGTAGCGTTCGGCGGCCTCAGGCTCCATGTCGGCGGGCTCGCCGAAAAGTCGCGTGATCTCGGTGCGGATACTCTCGCGCAGCGCCACGGCGTCGATGGAGCCTCCGGCCCGCGCGCGGTCGATCTGCCTCGTCGCGACCTGCGCGGCAGCCCAGCGCTGGGAGCGCAGAATCCCGCCGGACTTGAGCGGCGTGATCCAGTTCTGCTTCGGCGGGTGGAAGGCGATCGGGTCGTCCCCGACCCGCTCCTCCATGTACGTATCCACGTCCACTGCGCTGATCTGCGTCGCCATCCGGCGCATGGCGTCAGCGACGTCGCTGACGGGCGCGCCCTCGGTGATCAGTTCCCCGATCTCGTGCGCCGCCCAGTAGTTGCCCGCCAGCAGCCGGGTGACGTCGAAGGTCTTCGCGAAGAAGTGGATGCGCTCGCGCACGATCTCATCCTCGGCAAGCTCGCGCGCCTGATCGAGGTACGCGGTGCATTCCTCGATCACCTCAGGCGGGAAGATCAGAAACTGCCGGGGATCGGCGGCGAGGCGGTAGGCCCAGTGGCCGCCGCCGAAGTTGTTCTCCACCCATGCGCGCTCACAGAGCGCGAAGTACTCTTTCATCGGCTCGGCGGCCTCGCGGAACATTCGCTCATTCCACTCATCGGTGATCGCATCGATGTCCACGTCCGGATCCCACAGCACCCGCGACATGACGTAGAGCTTGTGTCCGTCGAGGCCCCAGTTGGGATAGACCTCGGCGTAGAAGCCCTTCACGCCCTGATCGACGGCGTGCTGGATCGCGTCCTGGAAGAGGTGGTTGTATATCCGCGGGATCGCAAAGCCCATCCCGTAGGCGTAGTCGTAGATGCCCATCTGCTCGGTGACGGCCGACCAGCGCCGCAGCATCTCCTGGTCCTGCCGGCGGAAGTCCGCGTCCCAGTAGTCGGCGCGGTTGCTGGTGAGGTAGGGGATGATGTTCTCATGCAAACGCATGCCCTTCGGCGGGAGGATCACCGCCGAGTAGGCGAGGCATCCGAGCATCTTGTCCGGGTGATCGGCCTCGAGATTCTCCGCGATGGTGTTGAGCCACGTGTAATACTGCATCGAGCGTTCGCCGGAGAATCCGTGCCACTCGGGCAGCGGTCGGTGGATCTCGAGGCAGTTTTTGCAGTCGCAGTAGCCGTGGCCGTCGTTGATGCCGTAGGAGAAGCTTTCGGCGGTCGGATTCGCGTCGAAGTACTCGCGCGCGACGTTCGCGGCGTGCGCGATGCCCTCCGGCGCGGTCATGCACGGTTGCCAGCCGTGATCGACCTCGCCGGGCTGGTAGCGGGCGTCACCGTGCTGCGGGAAATACTCCGGGTGCTCGGCGAACATCTCGCGCGGGAAGATGCGCAGGAGGTTGTGATGAAAGGCGTAGCGCCGGTGGATACGCTGGCGGAGGTTCCAGTCGCCTCCGTGCTGCGCGCCGCTCCAGAGCCGCGAGAGGATCGTCGGCGAGTAGACCTCGCGCATCTCCCCCACTGCGATCGCATCATGCTCCGGCACGTCCTCGCCCAGCGCCCCGGGGATCAGCCAGCGGACTCCAAGGTGGTCCTCGAGGAACTGGCAGACCGCCCAGTAGGTCGCCCAGGGGCTTGCGCCGGCGAGCATGACCGCGTCCTCGTTGACGATCACCGCATACGCGTCGCGGTCGAGTCCGTAGCGATCGACGCCGAGCGCCCGCTTCACCGCGGAGGTCATCCCGACGTAGATCGGCACGCCCATCTCCGGCTCGTATTCGGCATCTGAGACCGCGGCGAACTCGCGACCGGTTGACTGACCGAGGTACTTCTGCAGGTCCTGCCAGGCCTTCTCCGCCTCGGCATCCGCGTCCGCGTCGTACACGATGACCGCCTGGCGCTCGCCGTCAAGGACCGTGAAATCAGCCGCCTGACAGGCGCAGGCTGCAATAAGTGCCGTCAGATAGATGATCGCGATGCGCATCGGACAATCACCTCCGGGTGGCGTGAGAAGCACACACTGTCAGTTCGCCGCAGGAGGCGCGCGCGCCTCCTTCACCTGCTTTCCGGATCGCGAACACGGAGACAGCGCGAGGTCCCGGCGCGCTCGCGGGCGAATAATAACGCGGGCAGCAACAGTCGCAGAGGAGATGACGCGCGTGGGCAGCTTTTACACAAACGTAACGCTTCGCGGGGTCGGGCAGGAACGCGTCGCGGAGTACCTCGCCGGGCGCAACCGCCAGGTGCTCGTGTCGCCGGCGAAGAACGGCCTGACGGTAGTCTACGACGCACTGACGGAGTCGCAGGAGGCGCGGCTGCTGACGAACCTCGCCCGCGAGCTGTCCG
Source organism: Armatimonadota bacterium (assembly GCA_046540615.1). Classification (GTDB taxonomy): domain Bacteria; phylum Armatimonadota; class Zipacnadia; order Zipacnadales; family UBA5352; genus UBA5352. Next base: position 2,966 of record JBKHFA010000104.1, read on the forward strand.
CGCAGTTCGACTGCCCCGCCCTTGCGGCGCTCAATCATGATGATGACGTGCTGTGGCTGCAACTTCACATCGACGGGCGGCTCCTCGATGAGTACACATCGGCTCCGGGGTACTTCACCGGCGACGCGGCAGGGGCGCCCGAGGGCGGAGACGCCGAGGCGCTGTGCGAGGCATTCGGAGCGGAGGATGCGGAGGAGCGCGTCGAACGAATCCTGCGCCGCGAGCAGGACATTGCCGGATACTTCGGCGCCTCAGAGCGGCACGCCGAACTGGCCCAAGCGCTGGGGATGCCCGCGACGCTCGTCACGACCGGCTACCGCTACCTGACCCACGGCGAGACGCCGGAGGGCTTTATGCCGCAGGACTTCATTCACACGGGGCCGGTTCCGCGCACGGCGGCGATGGCCCCGGAGGCCGCCGCCGATCGGGGCGGGCCGGGGGAGCCGCCGCCACCGCCGCCAGGCGGAGGGCCGGGCACGGGCGGACCGGGGCCGGGTGACCCCCATGTTCACATCGGATCGGCTCCCGGCGGCGGGTGCTGCGGCTGTCTGCTCGCGCCGCTGATCATCCCGCTCGGCCTGCTGCTGAGCGCATGGAGCGCGCTGGTGTTGCGCCGCCACGCTGAACAGATGGGCGAGCAGCAGCGACCGCCTACCGGCTGAAGCGGATGTCGAGGATGTCCCCGTCCTGCACCTCGTACTCCCGTCCCTCGATCCGCACGCAGCCACTCTCCTTGCAGGCCGCGATGGAGCCAAGCTCGTCGAGCCTGTCGAAGGGGATGACCTCGGCGCGGATGAATCCCTCGTACATGTCGCTGTGAACCTTCCCGGCGGCCTCCCGCGCGGTCGCGCCGGCTGAGATCGTCCACGCACGCGCTTCGTTCTCATTCGCGGTGAAGAACGTAATCACGTCGAGGAGATCGTAGCAGGCGCGGATGAAACGATCGCGCGCGAGGCCGTCGAGGTCGTACTCCGCGAGGAACTCCGACTGCGTCTCGGCATCAAGCTCCGCGAGTTCCTGCTCGAGTCCCGCGGAGATCGGGATCCAGTCGATGCCGGCGTCCTCGGCAAGCTTGCAGGCGCCGGTGCATTTCTGTGCCCGCAGGTCCTCCTCGCTGACATTGAAGACCGCCAGCAGCGGCTTGCTGGTGAGGAGGTTGAAGCCGCGAAGCATCCGCGCCTCATCCTCGCTCAGCGACATGTCGCGGACGGGGGCTCCCTGCTCAAGCTGAGCGGCGACGCGCTCCAGCAGGTCACGCTCAATGTTCATCATGTCCTTCTCAGCCTTCATCTCAGCCTCGATGCGCTTGAGCCGCCCCTCGACCACGCCGAGGTCCGTGATCGTCATCTCGAGGAGAAGCGCCTCAAGGTCGGAGCCGGGATCGAGTGCCTCGCCGCGGTGGTCGAGTTCGCCGAAGCACTGCACTACGAGCGCGAAAGCGTCGGCATCGCCGGCGACCTTCGTGAGGCTGTCATCACGGCTGGTGTGCTCATCGCCGGTATGCAGCGCCATCAGATCGACGAAGGTGATCTCAGGATGGGTGGTTCGCGGCGACTCGTATATCTCCGCGACACGTTCGACGCGCTCATCGGGGACTTTGATGACCGCCAGCCTCGCTTCCGCGCGGCCGATCTCCGAGGGGTCGAACTCGCGTCCGGTGACGACGTTGAAGAGCGTGGTCTTCCCGCTTCCTGGCAGTCCGAGGAACCCGACTTTCATCGCAGACGCCTCCAGTACTCCGAGGATTTGCTGCGCATGCCCGCCAACCGCCGCCGGCGGGGGATCACACCATCACTTCGCCTGCCACCGCGGTCTTCCCTTCACCGGCTGAAGCGGATGTCGAGGTAATCCCCGTCGGTGGTCAGGTAATCCCGCCCCTCGAGGCGGATCACGCCCGCCTCCCTGCAGGCGGCGAACGACTCATGCTCGTCGAGCGCGGTGAAGGGCGTGATCTCCGCCCGGATGAAGCCGTCGTAGATATCCGAGTGTATCTTCCCGCCCGCCTCACGGACCGTGCTGGCGCCCTCGATCGTCCATCCGCGCGCCTCCTTCTCATTGCCGGTGAAGAAGGTGATGACGCCGAGCAGGTCGTAGCACGCGCGGATGAAGCGGTCGCGGGCAGGCTCCTCGAGGCCGTAGTCGGCGAGGAACGCCTCGCGCATCTCCGCGTCAAGCGCCGCAATCTCCTGCTCAAGCGTCGCGGCGATGATCTCATGGTCGATCCCCATCCGCTCCGCCACCGCGGTGGCGCCGGCGGCCCGAACCCCCTCGAGATCGTCGTCCGCGACGTTCAGCACCACGAGCAGCGGCTTGCTCGTGAGCAGACTGAAGCCTCGCAGCAGCAACTCCTCATCGTCGCTGAGATCGAGTTCGCGCGCAAGCTTCCCCTCGCCGAGGTGGGCGGCGACGCGCTCAAGCAGCGATCGCTCAAGGCTGGTCTTGTCCCGCGCGGACTTCAGTTCATCGTTAATCCGCTCGATCCGCCGCTCCACGATGCCGAGGTCCGTGATCGTCATCTCAAGCAGCAGCGACTCGAGATCGCCCGCGGGGTCAAGCGCATTCCCGTCGTAGTCAAGCTCGCCGAAGCACTGGATCACCAGCGCCAGCGCGTCCGCATCACCGACGACCTTCGTCAGACTCTCGTCCTGCCGCCCCTGACCGTCATCGCTGTGCAGTGCCGGCAGGTCAACGAAGACCATCTCCGGGTGGATGATCTTCGCCGAGTGAAGAATCTCCGCCAGCCGCGGCAGGCGCGCATCAGGCACCTTCACCACGGCCAGTCGCGACTCGCTTCTGCCGATCTCGGAGAGGTCGATCTCTCGACCGGTGACCACGTGAAAAAGCGTGGTCTTCCCGCTGCCGGGAAGACCGAGGAAGCCAACTTTCATGATACTTTCGTCCTCGCAGACACTGTCCTGACGAACGACAGAGGATGGCACGTCGTTGCGGCGATCAGCCAGGGGACCGGCCGAGGGCCGACTTACGTCTCAAGATCCGGCAGCAGCCGGCGCAGTTCGTCAACGCCGACCGGGCCCTCGCGGAGAACGCGGGGCGGGGTGCAACTCAGGTCGAGCACGGTCGAGGCCGTGCCTCCGGGGCACTGTCCGCCATCGATGACGAGTCCGACATGGCGCAGCAGTTCGTCGGGCAAGTCGGAAACTTCGGTCGCCGGCGGATCGCCGGAGAGATTCGCGCTCGTCACCGCGGCCGAGCCGCCGGCGGCATGCAGAATCGCCCGCGCGACCTCGCTGTCGGGCTCGCGCAGGCCCACCGTGGGGCCACCGGCAGTCACTTCGCTCGGGATCTGCGGCGCGGCCTCCACGATCACCGTCAGCGCCCCCGGCCACCACCGGCGCAGCAGTTCCTCGTGAGCCTCAAGCTCCCCGACCGCCAGCCTCTCCGCCTCGGCGATCGAGGCGACCAGCACGGGCAGCGGCATATCCACGGGGCGCTGCTTCGCGCGGAATATCTCGGAGATGGCGGCTCCGTGCCGCAGAGAAGCTGCGAGGCCGTAGACCGTGTCGGTGGGCATCACGACGAGTTCACCGGCGCCAAGCGCCTCGGCGGCAGCGCGGGCAACGGCATCAACGCCGTGCTCGCTAACACGCAGCACGCGGGATGCGCTCATTGTTCGCCGATCCCCAGCACGGCCGCGACCACCCGGTCGATCTTCCCGAGGTCCTTGCGAATGATGATCTCCTGCGCATTGAGGCTCTCGCGCATCAGGTCGGCCACGTCGGCCGCCTGCCCCTCTCCCACCTCGAAGGCGGCTGCGCGCAGGTTCGGCAGCGACGGACACTGCTCGATGATTGCGCGGTAGGCGCCCATCCCGTCCGACTCACTGTCAACCAGCGCGTCACGGGGTTCATGATCCGTGATCTCCTGCATCAACCCGTCGATCTCATCTTTGCGGATGTAAGGCGGGTTGCTCACGATCATCTCCACGCGATCGGTCCATCCCTCATCCATCAGCGGCTCCAGCCACGGGCCCTGCGCCAGCGTTACACGTTCGGTCAGAGAATGCTTCGCGACGTTCTCAGCGGCGAGTTCCAGCGCTGCCTCAGACGTGTCGGTGGCCAGCACCTCCAGCTCCTCGCGCTCAGCGGCAAGCGTGACCGCGATGACGCCGCTGCCGGTGCCGATGTCCGCCAGCACGGTCAACTCAAGCTCGTCGATCAGATCCAGCGACACGTCCACGAGGGTCTCGGTGTCCGGCCGGGGGATCAGCGCCCGGGAATCGCAGACGAACTCACGGCCGTAGAACTCGGTGGCGCCGAGGAGATACTGCAGCGGCTCGCGACGGGCCCGACAGCTCACCAGCGTATCAAGCGCCGCCAGCTCCTCCCCGGTCAGCAGCCGATCCTGCTGCATTGCAAGCTTTGACAGGCGCAGATCAAGTACATGCGCGGCAAGCGCCCGGGCGTCAAACTCCGCCTCGGGCACGCCCGCCTCTTCCAGCCGTTCCTGCGCGTCTCTGATGGCATCTCTGAGCTTCATAAAAGGGCGCGGCTTACATGGTCGCGGTGAACTCTTCGAGTCTCGCCTGCCGCTCATCCTCGGCAAGAGCCTGCAGGAGCGGATCGATCGCACCGGTCATGATCTCCGGCAGATTGTGCAGCGTCATCCCGATGCGATGGTCGGTCACCCGATCCTGGGGGAAATTATACGTGCGCACCTTCTCCGACCGATCGCCAGTCCTGACGGCCGCCCGGCGCTGGGCGTCCATCGCCTCAATCTGCTTCCGCTGCTCATGCTCGTAAAGCCGTGCTCGCAGCACCGTCAGCGCCTTCTCGCGGTTCTGCATCTGCGAGCGCTCATCGCGCGATGCCGCGACGATGCCGCTCGGCTCATGCGTCACCCGCACCGCGGTCTCGTTCTTCTGCATGCTCTGCCCCCCGGGGCCGCCGGCGCGGAAGGTGTCCCAGCGCAGGTCGGACGGGTCGATCTGCACGTCCACGTCCTCCGCCTCCGGGAGCACCGCCACCGTCGCGGCTGATGTGTGAATGCGCCCCTGAGACTCGGTCGCAGGGACCCGTTGCACGCGGTGGACGCCTGACTCGTGCTTCAGCCTCCCGAACGCGCCCCTCCCCTGCACATTGAAGATGATCTCCTTGTATCCACCCATCTGCCCCTCGTTGGCGGAGATGATCTCAACGTCCCAGCCTTGATTGAGGATGTACTGATGATACATGTTGAAGAGATCTCCGGCGAACAACGCGGCCTCGTCGCCGCCTGTCCCGGCGCGTATCTCGACGATCGCATTGCGATGGCGCATCGGGTCCGGCGGGACCAGCAGCAGCAGCAGGTCGCTCTGCATCTCCGCGATCGCCGCGTCCGCCTCCTCAAGCTCCGCTCGCAGAAACTCGCGCATCTCCTCGTCGTCGGTGCTCTCGAGCATCGACGCCGCGTCCTCCCGCGTCTCGATGTGCTCGCGGTACTCCCGCAGCTTCTCCATCGCCGGTACAAGCTCGGAGTGCCGCACCGAAAGCTCGCGCAACCGCGCAGGATCGTTGATCACTTCCCGCGTGGTGAGCTTCTGCTCAACGTCCTTGAATTCATCCTCCAGGCGCTCAAGCGGCGGCAGCAGATCCATCGTCTCTCTCCGGAATGCTCGCTTGCTTCGATGGCTTCGTTCGGTCGCACACCCGCGTCATACACCGGCGGCCGCTTCGTCCGGACGCGCGGCATCCGGCGTCTCCACGTCCTCGGGAGGTCCCTCATCACGTTCAATCTGCCCGCCGCGCCCGATCTGCACGTACTCGGGCCCCTCGAAGTCGGCGGGAAGATCGACCTCGGGCGCCACCGCGGCCAGCGCGTAGATCGCAATCTCCACCTGCTCCTCGTCGGGCTGGCGCGTGGTGAGCTTCTGCATCAGCAGGCCGGGGCCCGCAAGGACTTTCTCAAGTATCCCGCCACGATGACGGCCCGCGTAGCGGATAACCTCGTAGGCGATGCCGGCAACCGGCAGAAGGATCGCCAGGCGCAACACCAGTCGGAGCCACAACTCGGGCCAGCCGAGGAAGCAGCCGACGATGATCTTCATCAGGATGACCACGAGAATGAACGCCGTCCCGCAGCGCGGATGCAGCGGGCTGTGGTCCAGCGCTCCCTGCACGCTCACCTCGCCGGTGTCCTCGAAGGTGTTGATCGTCGCGTGCTCCGCTCCGTGATACTCGAAGACCCGCTTGACATACTTCATCTGCGAGATGGCAACAATGTACCCGATGATCGCGAGCAGCCGCAGCAGACCCTCAAAAAGGTTGCGCACCAGCACCTCGTTGAAGTCGCCGACCAGCGACACGGCCTCGCCGCCCATGAACCAGTCCACGGCCCACGCGGGCAGCAGCACAAAAAGTCCCACGCCAAGCGCCATCGCCGGAATCATCGTCAGCCACAGCGCCTTCTCGCTGAGGCTCTGCTCCTTCGCGTCCTCGGCCGCAACCTCGCGGGTCTGCTGTTCAGCCTCGGACTGCTCGCCCTCCGGCATTCGCCCCTGCGCCTCGTCTTCGAGGGCGACGTTGCCCGAGAAGGTCAGCGACTCAAGGCCCATCGTCAGCGAGTCCACCAGCGCAACGTTCCCGCGCACCAGCGGCCACTTCGCCCACGAGTAGCGCTGGCCCCATGTGTCGAGGTCGCGCTTCCCCACGATGACGCTTCCGTCTATGCGGCGCACAGCCGTGGCATACTCGTTCGGCGAGCGCATCATCACGCCCTCGAGCACGGCCTGGCCGCCGTAGAAATGCTTTTCCTTTTCGCTCATGGCCCGGGCCTCCGGACCGTCCTTTAAGCGGGCAGCCTCAGCCCGCGGAGGGGCTGAGGCCAGAGTAGGTGCAATGCGACGGTGCTACTCCTCGTCTTCTTCGTCTTCCATCTCGTCCCTGTACTGATCCTGAAGGCCGTAGCGCTTGATGAACTTCTCAACGCGGCCCTCGGTGTCAACCATCTTCTGCTTGCCGGTGTAAAACGGGTGGCACTGGCTGCATATCTCGACCCTGATCTCCGGCTTGGTCGAACGCGTCGTGAAGTTCTCGCCACAGGCACAGATGACTTTCGTCTCTACGTAGTCCGGATGGATGTCAGCCTTCATCTTTATATCCTCCCGATCCCGCCCGCGGGCGGTGACCGATGATACGCGCAGACACTCACAACCCGCGCACACGCGGATCGTGGGTTCATGATGATAGCACAATCACTACTGAAACGCAACCTTCGACGGCTTGCCGAAATGCCGGCGGCGTCCTTCACGGCCCCTCGATGGCCCGGAACGCGTCCTTGATGGCCGCGAACTCCTCGTCGCTCAGGTCAACGTACATCGCCCCGGCGTTCTCAGAAGCCTGCCCGGCGTTTCGCGAACCGGCCAGCGCGCAGGTGATCCCCTCCGCGGCGATCGTCCACGCCAGCGTGATCTGAGCCACCGTCGCGTTATGCGCCTCCGCGATCGGCCGCACCACCTCATCGATGACGGCGTTCACGCGCCGAATGTTCTCCTCGGTGAACCACGGCCGGTCATTCCGCTGATCGCCCTCACCAAACTCCCGATCCGCCGTGACCTTGCCCGTCAGCATCCCCTGCTCCAGCGGGCTGTAGACGATGCTCGCAATGTCGCGCTCGTGGCACCACACGATGATCTCGTCGTAGTTCTCGCGCGTGAGAAGACTGAACTTCGGCTGCGAGCAGTGCACCGGGCCGTACTGCAGGCACTCGTCGATCATCTCCGGCGTGAAGTTGCTCACGCCGATGCCGCGGATCAGGCCCTGGTCGAGAAGCTCCGTCAGCGCGCCCATCGTCTCCTCGATCGGCGTCGTCTCATCCGGCCAGTGGCACTGCATCAGGTCGATCTGATCGACCCCGAGGCGCTCCAGCGACTGCTCGCACTCCCAGAGGATGCTGTCGCGGGAGAGGTTGCGCATGATGGTCACCGGGTTGCCCTCGGCGTCCTCGGTGTCGTAGTGATGCTGCCCCTCGTCAATATCCCAGCGCAGGCCGCACTTGGTGAAGATCAGCACGTCGTCCCTGCGCTGCGCGAGGGCCTCGCCGACCACGCGTTCGGAGTGGCCGAAGCCGTAGACGGGCGCGGTGTCGATGGCGTTGATCCCTGCGTCGATCCCCGCGTGAATGCCCTCGATAGCCCTCTCATCATCCGTCCCGCCCCAGAGCCATCCACCGATGGCCCATGCGCCGAAGACGATGGGCGTTGCGTGAATGTCCGATGCGCCGATCTGTCTCAGTTCCATGCAGCAAACCCTCCTCATGTGTCATCTCGGAATACGCATTTCGGCGGTGG
>JBKHFA010000105.1:0-11207 GCA_046540615.1 Armatimonadota bacterium
GGGCCGCCCCGAGCCGTCGTTTTGCCCGCGGAAGGTTCCACCCCGGCCCACGCACGTCAGATCTCGATCTCCACGCCGCCCTGCTCGCGGGAGCGACGGGCCGCGTCCACCACCGCGATGACCTCCACCATCTCGTCACCGGGGATCGGCATCTCCCCGCTCTCCACCATCGACAGAAACGCCTCCATCATCGGATGGTAGGTCGCGCCGAGGTAATCCACCGTGTGCCAGCCGTCCCGCCCGCAGACGGTGAACATCTGCCCGCCGCCGATGACCTCGCGGAAGAACATGTTCATGACGATCTGCGCGCCGTCCGCGCGCTTCATGCGGATCACATCACGGTCCTCTCCGCCCACGTTGATGACCGATGTGACGCCCGCGCCGAGGATGCCGAATGCGAACTCCGTGGGATGGATCGCGTAGATGTGAAACTTTCCCTGGCCGCTGACGCCGGAGAGCAGTTCGACTTTCCCGAGTTCGCTGAGCTTCTCGCGCATGTCCCACGCAGCGTCACACCATCGGAAGCTCGAGCAGGACATCAGCGGAGCGTTGTTCTCCGCCGCAAGGTCCACGATCTGCTGCGCCATGTCGGGCGTCTCCGCAAGGGGCTTGTCGATGAAGGTCGGCATGCCGGCCTCAAGCGCCGGGACAACAAGCTTCCACTTGTCGAACTCCCCGCTGTCGGCGGCGATGACGGCGTCGGTGTCAGCAGTAAGCTCCTCGGGAGAGTCGCAGACCTCGTCGATGTCGTATATCTGCGCCATCATCTCGGCGCCGTCGCGGTCCTCGTCGTAGATCTTGACCACGCGCGCGCCCTCGATGCGCTGGTCGGTCGCGCCGCCGGTCCTGAAGCCGAGTTCCGCGGCCTTTTCCCTGTCCCACCCGTTGAACATTGAGCTGAACGCGTTCCCGTGATGGCAGCCCCGCTCCCCCTCGAACCTGACCGCCGCCGTGATCCCGATGCGAATCATCACCGACCAGCACCTTTCGCGGGCGCCCGGCCCGCTGTCTCTTCTGCGTGTGTACACTGCGAGTCCGCCGCTTCGCGCCTCAGACCGGGGATTCCTCCACGGTTGCGTTGCGTGCCCGCTTGATTGCCTCGACGATCCCGACCGCTTCGACCATCTCCCCGGCGGGCACCGGTGACACGCCGGTGCGGCACATCTCGAGGAACTCCTCGAGCAGCGGCGGATGGATCTCTCCGCGTTCGGCGGTCTTCGCGTGGCCGTCCGGACCGTAGATGATGAAGCGCGATCCGCCCTTGATGCTTCTGTCGTACATGTGGAGGACCGCCTGGCGGCCGTCTTCCCAGCGGAGCCTGGCCACGTCGCGTCCCGCCTCGCCGACGTTCGCCACGCCGGCGACCCCCGCGCCCATCAGCCCCAGCGTCATCTCGACCGGGTGGATGGCGTAGACGTCGAAGCTGGACATCGAGACCACGCCGATCAGCAGCTCGGCCTCGCCGATCGCCGACATCTGCGCGCGAAGGTACTCTGCTCCATCGCAGAAGCGCCAGCCGGAGCACGACAGCAGTGGCGCGCCGTGGCGCTCGGCTACCGCGACGATCTCCCGCGCTTCGCTGGCTCGAAGCGCCAGTGGTTTGTCGAGGTAGGTGGGGAGGCCGCGTTCAAGGAAAGGTCGCGCGAAGGGCAGTTTGTCAAAGCGGGCATCCTCTCCGATGATCCCCGCGTCCACGTCGTCCGCAAGCTCCTCGTAGCTGTCGCAGACCGTCTCGATGCCGAAGACCCGCGCCATGCGCTCCGCGCGTTCGTGGTTCGGGTCCCACAGCCGCGTGATGCGCGCGCCCTCCAGGCGACGGTGTCCCGCCCCCGTGTCAGGCCAGTCTTCCGCCTCAGCGCGTTCGGCGTCGAAGCCGTTGAGAATCCCCGCCCACACGCTGCCGTGAAATGCGCCTGTCTGTCCGGGTTCCGCCGCGCCGAACGCCATGCCGATTCGTATCATCGCTTCGCTCCCTGGGCCGATCTCTGCGTGCTTGCACCGTCTTCGCCTCCGATCCCCGCGGGACCTTGGCCGGTGCGGATTGACGGGTCGGGGCCGGAGGGGTTCGCGGCGCCCGCGTGGAAGAGTCCCCCAGGCGGGCAGATCGGTTCCGCGCAGGAGGCCCCGTGATGAAGCGATGGCAGATCGTGACGAGTGCGCTCGCGGTGATAGTCGCATTGTCGCTGCTGAGTGCGTTTGCGCTCGGCGCGACCGGCGACGGTCCGGTCGCGCAGTGGACGTTCAACGGAGAGTTCCGTCGCCTCAGTCGCGACGTGGCAGCCAGCAAGTACCATGCTGTCGCCGCCGATGACTACGCGCATGTGCAGTCCCCCGGACGGCAGGCCATCGTCCTCGACGGCGTGGATGATTCCCTGCGTGTGCCCGACGATCCGGCGCTTGTGATGACCGATGCGCTGACGATCGATGTGTGGTTGAGGCTCGACTCGGCCGACGGTGGCCATCAGTGTGTCGTGGACAAGGGCGGCGAGCGCTACCGCATCCAGGTCTCGGGAACCGGCGCGATGTTCGGCCTCAAAGCGGGCGATGAGCGGATGGACCTGTCCGGCGGCGAGCTTGTGCCGGGGCAGTGGCATCGGATCACGGGCGTCTTCGACCGCCCGGACGCGCGGCTTTACATCGACGGCGAAGAGGTCGCCAGCCGAACGTGGGACCACGAGATCGGCCCCGGCGGCGATCTCTTCATCGGCTCCAAGGGCGGCGTCACATACTTCTTCGGCGGAGAGATTGATGAAGTGCGCATCTACGACTATGCGCGAGCACCTGAAGCCGACGACGCGCCATCGACCGACCCGGTGGGAGCTGGTGGCATGATCGACGCGAAGCTCGACGTGCAGGAGCTTGATGACGGCGCGCGCGTGGACACCGGCGCGGCCGTCTTCGAACTGACCGACGACGGCGGCCTGAGAGCCCTGACGATCGGCGGGGAACCGGTGATCGCGGGGAACGAACTGCCGCTCATGGCGGCCTCGGTCTTTGAATCAACCGACTACGATGGCTGGCGCGACCATGCGTCGGGCGAGATCATCGAGGCGACGTGGCGGACGGATCAGCACCGCTATGACGCGAATGACGAGGAGTTCACCGCGACATACACCGGCACGCTGGACTTCGGAGGCGGTGACGCCATCGGGTGCGAACTCGCCCTGGCGATTCGTCGTGGCAGCCCGTTCCTCACCACGACGGTCGCGCTTGAACACGAAGGCGACTTCGGGGACCGCTTCATCCGCGACGTGTCATTGCGGCTCCCGCTGGCGCTCGATCGCCGCAAGCGCGTGGTGCAGGGCGGCGACCGCGGGATTCAGTGGAACACGCGGCATTTCTATCAATTCCACGTCGGCCCCACGCAGCGGCTGCTCAACGAGCCCGATCACAACATCTTCCGGCGCTTCGCGGTCGATCAGAACTCCGCGACCGACTATCATCTGTGGCGGTCGGAGAGCAGGGCCACGCCGGCGCTGACCATGCAGCGCGGCGAGCAGGCCCCGGGCTGGATGGCCGCGTATGACGAGCGCGCGGGGCTGATCTTCGGCTACCGCGACTTCGCCGACAGCGCGCCGAAGTCGCTCCGCGTGGAGGCCGAGGGTTCCGGGGAGGCGCGCGTCTGCCTGTGGCACGAGGGCCTGCCGGCGCTGGCAGTCGATTCGCCGCAGGCGGCTTCGGTCTTCGGCAAGACGCACAGGTTGGACGTTGCGCCCTTCGACGACGAGTTCAGCTTCGCCCAGCCGGACGTGGCGCTGGCTGCGCAGTGGGGGCTCGACGGTCTCGCCAGCGATCCGCCGAACCGGAACGAGGTGCCGCTGGACGGCCTCAACCCACTGGCCGAGGAGAGCGCCGAGGATGAGGCTCCGCTGATCACCGGCGGCGTGGCGCTTCCGCGCGGGGCGGTCAGCGATCCGGAGAACGTGCGCCTGCAGCATGATGGCGCGGATGTCCCGGTGCAGACGAAGCCGGTCGGCTACTGGCCGGACGGGTCGATCATGTGGCTGCTGCTGAGCTTCCCGCCCGAAGGCGGTGAGGTCGCCGGCGCGGCCGGGAGCGGTGATGCGCTGCAGTTCGACGTGACGCGCCGCGACGGATCCGCCGAGGCGTACACGCTGCTCTACGGCGGCGACTGCGCGACGGGGACGCCGGCTGAGCCGCTGACGGCCACGCAAGATGGCGACGCGATCAGCATTGACACGGGCGACCTGCAGCTTGAGATTGCCGCCGAGGAGGGCGGGTGGCTGCGCGGGGCGACGCTCAACGGGCAAGAGATGCTCTCGGCCCCGGCGGGTAGCTTCGTGGACTTCCTGCGCACCGACGCGAGCTATCCGTCGATGACCACGCACCCCGAAGGCGCGCTCGATCCGGGCGCATTCGTGCCGGAGACGATCGAACTTGAGGAGGCCGGACCCCTGCGCGCGGTCGTGAAGCTCACCGGCATGACCACCTCGCAGGACTCGCCGCGGATGGTGCTGCGGCTGGAGGCGTACGCGGGGCGAAGTTGCGCGCGGATCGAGCAGAGCGTGGAGTTCCTGCATCCCGACCCGCGCGTGGCCTTTGTGCGCAGGATGGGGCTGGAGCTTCCGCTGGCAGACGCATCCGGGACTGTCACCGCGGGTGGGCAGGACGGGCCGGTGACACTCGCGGGCGGGCCCAGGGCGGGCCTGCGCCAGCACTCGCACCTTGGATACACCGCGTGGAGCCAGCAGCCGGATGAGGCATTCATGCGCACCGACGAGGCGCAGAGTCGCTCACGCGGATGGCTCGATGTGACGGGCGGTTCCGGCGGCGTGACGATGGTCATGCGCGACATGTGGCAGAATTTCCCGAATGAAATGACGATCGACCGCGACGCAGGCACAATGACCGCGTACTTCTGGCCCGAGAGTGAGCCGCTGATGGATGTGCGGAGGTACTCGAACTATCCGCACCGCTCGCAGGGCGAGTCCACGCCCTCGGACAGCACGTGGGTGCCTGACAATTACTATCAGAACGATCCTTTCATCGGTGTCACGAAGACACACGAACTGCTGATCGAGTTTCACGGGCCGGAGGTTGCGCCGGAGACGCTCGATGCGCTCGCGGGCGACTTCCAGCGCCGACCGCTCGTGTACTGTGGAGCGGACTGGTATCTTGCCACGGAGACGATCCCGCCGCAGCCGCCGCCCGGCGATCCTGAGTTCGAGCGGATGGAAGCGAACTACGAGCATTACGCGAACTTCTGGATGCACCATCAGAACCTGTGGGGCTGGTTCGGCCTCTGGGACTACGGGGACACGCAGCATTATTACAAGGGCGGCTACGGGTGGATCGTGCCGCCGGACCACCTCGCGGAGTTGCTGGCGGATCCGCCTGAGAATCTCGAGGAGATCGACCTTCGCGGAGAGACGGTCAGGGACTACGCTCCCGGTGCGGAGTGGGCCTTTGACAACGGGCGCTGGGGCTGGACGAACACCGAGGGGCTGCCGGGGCTGCTGATGCAGATTCACTACCTGCGGACCGGTGACCGCGACGCGTTCTTCTTCTCCGAGGCGATGGCGCGGCATGTCCGGGATGTTGACATGCGCCACGCGGGGATGTGGCTGGGTCGGGGCACGCGCCACGGCGTCCAACACTGGTCGGACGGGAATCACGAGGAGCGGCAGACCACGCACTCGGAGTTCCGCTACCATCACTTCCTCACCGGCGAGCCGCGCTCGCGCGACTTTGCGAAGCTGCTCTACGATGAGATATACTCGGCGACGAGGGTCAGCAAGCACGCGGCTCACAGCGGCAGGACGCAGGGGCTGCTGACGTGGTGGCTGATGACCGGCAGTGATGAGGCCGCGTCGCTGCTCGCGGAGTACATGCCGTGCTTCGTGATCGACGAGGGGATCGTCATCTCGCCCAACGTCGCATTCTCCGGCGGCGAAGGCGGCGCGACGGCCGAATGCCTCTCGCAGGACAACGATCGCAACAACGCGAGCATGTTCTTCTGGCACTTCGGCGCGGGACACGCGCTGATCGACTACGTCAACCTCACCGGACACGAAGGATTGAGGGAGGGGCTGATCCGCCTCGCCGACCACGCGATGGCGGAAGGGGACAATCCGGGCAACTTCCGCAAGGCGGTGGCTTTCGCCGCGCTCAATGCCGATGATCCGGCGCCCTACCGCGAGTATCTCAGGGATCACGCGCGGCGGAGCACAATACTCATGCAGGTGGTGCCGCACAATCGTGAGTTCTACGGTGGCTCGCGCGGGTTGCTGCGCGGATCGGTCGCGGGCTCGCTCTTCACGATGAACGAGCAGCTTTACGTCGCGGCCGCGCTCGGCCAGGATCCGGAGTTGAGCGATGAGCAGTGGGAGCAGATCGAGCGTGTTGACGCCGAGGGCGGCTCACCTTACACGCCGCCGCTGCTGAGCTGGCAGAGTCAATACGACCGGCCGGACCTTGAGGACTATCTGCGCATCAAGCACCCGCAACCGTGAGGAGTTTCGTGATGGTAACCGCGGAGAATGTCAAGCAGTGCGCGCTCGCGTCGGGCGCCGACATCGTCGGCATCGGTGACATCGAGCGCTTCGAAGGCGCCCCGCTGCAGAACGACCCGAGGCACATCTTCCCCGAGGCGAAGTCCGTGATCGGGCTGGGCTTCCGCATCCACCGAGGGCTGCTGCGCGGGATCGAAGAGGGCACGTACTTCGCGGGGTACCCGGCGCTGGGGTACGCGAACATCAACGACGTGTACGCCCCGATCGCGTTGCGGGAGATCGGCGACTTCCTCGAGGACAATCGCTACGAGGCGGTGCTTTATCAGAACACCTCGATCCGCATGGGCTGCGGGGTCGGTGAGCCGGTGCGCGAGGGCCTCCCGAAGCCTGACGTTTTCCTGCACTTCCGCGTCGCGGCGTATCTCTGCGGGATGGGGGAGATCGGGTGGAGCAAGGTCTTCCTGACGCCCCGCTTCGGGCCGCGCCAGCGTTTCGCGTTCATCATCACCGACGCCCCGCTGGAGCCCGATCCGCTGGTCGAGCCGGGGACGCTGTGCGACCGCTGCATGCGATGCGTGGCCGAGTGCCCCGCGAATGCGATCAGCGCCGAGGAGTCCGTCGAGGTGACGCTTGGCGGGCATGACGTCGCGTGGGGCGCGCTCGACGAGGAGCGCTGCGCGGCAGTCTACCAGGTCGGCACGCGCGAGTATTCGCCCTTTCTCCCCGAGCATGTGGCGGAGTACATCGACACGCTGACGAGCGAAGAGAAAGGGCAGGATCGCAGTGAAATGCTCTCGTACGCGGGGTCGGGCGCATTCAGCTTCGCGAACAAAGAAGTCCCCTACTCCGCGAAGGCGTGGGAGAGCTACCATCATCCATCCGCGATCTGCGGCAGTCGGGGCTGCATGCGGGCATGCATGATTCATCTCGAAGAGCGCGACGTCATTGAGAACACGTTCGAGAATCGCTTCCGCATCCGCAAGCCGTGGAAGCTGGACTGATCGGCACGCAGGGCGCGGGCAGGTGAGGGGCGCCCTGACCGCGAAACTTCGGGTCGACTTCGGAGACTAACACAGAGTGGGAAGTGGCAGTGCATGATCAAGAACACGCCTCTTGAGAAGGTCCGTGCAGGGCAGCCGACATTCGGATTGGCGATGGGAACCAGCAACACGAACATCGCCGAGATACTCGGGCGCAGCGGTGTTGACTGGATCTGGATCGACGAGCAGCATGGCGCGTGGGACCGTGAGAAGATGTATCAGGCGATCCAGGTGATCGGCCTGACCGGGTGCGCGCCGATCGTGCGCGCGGGGTCGAACGAGTTCTTCCGGATCGGACGCGCGCTGGACGCGGGCGCTCTCGGCCTGATCATCCCGATGATCAACTCCGTCGAGGAGGCCGAGGCGGCGGTGCATGCCGCGAAGTATCCGCCGCGTGGCGGGCGATCGTCAGGGGGCGTGCGCCTGCGCTTCATGGGCGATGATTACAGGGAGGCCGCGAACGACAACACACTCGTGGCGCTGATGATCGAGACCGTCGAGGCGGTCGAGGCCGCGCCGGAGATAGCGGCCGTGGACGGCGTGGACCTGCTCTTCATCGGCCCGGGCGATCTGAGCGTCGCGATGGGCGTGGAGCCGGGATGCGATGAGCACGAGGAGATGATCGCGCGGGTGCTGCGCGAATCCAACGAGGTCGGGACCCCTGTCGGCTTCCCGTGCGGCACGCCCGAGGAGGCGAAGAGACGCGCCGCCCAGGGCTTCACGCTGATCCACGCGGGCTCTGAGTGCGGGATGATCTACGCGGGGATCGAGCACATGAAGAAGACTGTCGGGCTGGCGGACTGATCGGCCCGCCGACCCCGAAGGGTGAGCGACCGAGGTGAAGAGGCCGAACGTTCTGCTGCTCGTGCTGGATTCAGCACGAGCAGACAGATTCTCATGTTACGGGCACAGGAAGCGGACGTCGCCGAACATTGACAGGATCGCCTCTGAAGGCACGCTCTTCGAGCGCTGCCAGGCCGAGTCCTCGTGGACGGTGCCGACAGGCGTCTCGCTGCTGACCGGCCTCGCCCCCCGCGAGCACCTCGCGGAGGAGCATCGCCAGCTTCCCGAGGACATGCCGTGCCTGCAGAGCGCGCTGGGGGATCGCGAGTACACGACGCTGCTCGCGGCCGCGAACGGCTTCATCGGGCCGGTCACGGGGCTTGATCGCGGCTTCGACGCGGTGAGCAATCCGCGGCATGTCAAGCAACTGACGAAGCCGGTCACTGAGCACTTCACCCGGCGCCTCGGCTGGACGGACAACTGGGGCGCGTCCATCACCGGCAGGCTGGTCCGTGAGCTTCGGCGGGCCTCGGAGCCGTGGTTCGCGACGTTGTGGTACAACGAGTGTCACCATCCTTACATGGGCAGGCGGCCCTTCAGCACCAGGTTCTCCGATCGGCCGCTGTCACTGCGTCGCCGCTGGCGGCTGATGTCACGGATGCGGCATATGAAGGAGCTTGCGGCCACCGCGGACGCGGACGAGTGGCGTGACATCCGCGCGCTCTACGACGGCACCATCGCGTACAACGATCACCTTGTCGGCGAGTTGCGGGCGGCGCTTGAGACGATGGGCGCGTGGGATGACACGCTGGTCATCGTCACCGCCGACCACGGCGACCTGCTGGGCGAGCACGGGCTGGCCGGTCATCGCTGGGGCGTCGGACTCTACCGCCCGGTCACACACGTCCCGCTGATCATGCGCCTGCCCGGGGGCGAGGGGGCAGGGACGCGCTCGCGGGCCCTCGTGCAGCTTGCCGACGTAGCGCACACGGTCGCGGCGATCTGCGGGTGCGGGGATGCGCTGGCGCCGACGGCTGCCCGCCCGGTTGATCTCCGCGACGCCGCCGGCGGCGTGGGGCGGGAGTTTGCGATCTCAGAGCGCGGCGCCATCGACGAGCACAGCTACCGGCGGGAGAAGCGGAAGAATCGCAGCTTCGACTACGGTCCGCACATGGGCGCAGTCGCGTTGATCAACGACGGCGAGTGGGAGTACGCGCGCTGGGCCACCGCCGGGGACGAACTCTTCAGCACCGCCGACGTCGAACAAACGAACAACCTCATCGACGCGCACCCCGAGGTGGCGCGACGGATGCGCGGCGAACTGGCTGCGTGGCAGGCCCGCGTCGAACCGCATTGCTCCACGTCCGAGGTCGAGCATGAGCAGGACGAGGAGACGCGCAAGCGACTCGAGGGCCTTGGATATTTCTGACAGCAGATGAGGCCGCGTTGCAGAAAAGCGGCCTTCAGGAGGCAACGCCGTGGACAGACCGAACATCCTGCTGATCGTGCTCGACTCCGCGCGAGCCGATCGTTTTTCGTGCTACGGGTATGAGAAGCCGACGACGCCGAACATCGATCGGATCGCCTCGGAGGGCACGCTCTTCGAGCAATGCTGGGGGGAGTCGAACTGGACACTCCCGGTCAGTTACTCGCTGATGACCGGACTCGCGACGCGGGAGCATGGCTCTGAGAGCTACCGCGAGTTGCCTGACGGCCTGCCGACACTGCCGCGGGCGCTTGAGGGAGGCGACTGGCACACCATCCTCTGCTCGGCGAATGCGTTCATGGGCACCGCGACCGGCATGCATGAGGCCTTCGATGAGTTTGAGATGGCGAGTTACGAACACCCACTTCTTAAGCCGCTGCTGAAGTATCTTTTCCTGCGCATGGCGTGGGCGGACAAGGGCGGCGCCGACATCAACCGCAAGCTCCTCCGGCATCTCGCCACCACCGACGACCCCTGGCTGGCCGTGCTGTGGAATGATGAGCCGCACCACCCGTGGGTCGGGCCAGGGGAGTTCGCGGGGAAGTTCGTCGAGCGCCCGATCTCGCTGCGGCGGCGGTGGGACATCCTCGGGCGCGCGAGGAGACTGCAGGAATTCGGCACGACCGGCTCCGAGCGCGATCTGGAGGACCTCAACGCTCTTTACGACGGCTGCGTGGGATACGCCGACCATCTTGTCGGCCGGCTTCGCGAGCGTCTCGAGGCGATGGGCCGCTGGGACGACACTCTCGTTATCATCACCGCCGACCACGGCGACATGCTCGGCGAGCGCGGCCTGACCGGGCACGGGCGGCCCGCAGGGATGTACCGACAGCTCATCCGCCTGCCGCTCGTGGCGCATGGCCCCGGCTTCCCCACCGGCGAGCGTAGCGGGGCGACCGTGCAACTGACGGACATAACGCAGACGGTGGGGGAGATCACCGGCGCCCTCGACGGCCTTGCCGACACGGCGGCGGCCCGCGTGGACCTTCGCGACGCCGCGGTCGGCGCAGGCCGTGAGTACGCTATCTGCGAACGCATCGCGTGGCCGGA
Organism: Armatimonadota bacterium; assembly: GCA_046540615.1. Classification (GTDB taxonomy): domain Bacteria; phylum Armatimonadota; class Zipacnadia; order Zipacnadales; family UBA5352; genus UBA5352. The sequence continues at coordinate 10,833 of JBKHFA010000105.1, forward strand.
GGAGCGCCTGCAGAGAGCGCAGAAGGCGAATCCGAGCTTCGACTTCTCGGCGATGGTCGGCGAAGTGCGCTCATGCTTCCGCGACGGCTGGCATCTCGTTGACATGGCGACCGGTCCCACCGAACTCTTCGACACCGCAAGCGACCCGCACGAGACACGCGATCTGATTGAGCAGGAGCCTGACCTTGCGAAGGAGTTGCTTGACATTCTCGACGACTGGCGGCTCCGCGCGCAGCCGCACCCGGCCACCGAGGGCCTCGTCGAGCGCGACGATCCGAAGGTCGAAGCGCGCCTGCGCGGGATGGGGTATTTCTGAGCGGCCAGTTCCCAGTTCCCAGTTCCCAGTTCCCAGTTCCCAGTTCCCAGTTCCCAGTT
>JBKHFA010000106.1:0-10941 GCA_046540615.1 Armatimonadota bacterium
GTGCTCTGCGCCGTGGTTCGAGACGGCCGCAGCGGGGAGATCGCCTCGATCGACGCCAACTCCGTCGCTCCATCGGCCGCGCATGAGGATATGTACGAGCTTTTGCCGGCGTCCGGCGACCCGAAGGACCTCAACTCGCGGGAGTACGAGTGCTCGGTGAAGGATGACGCGAACGTCTACGGCCCGCTTGCGGTGGGCGTGCCGGGGATGGGCGCAGGGATCGGCGCGCTCTGGGAGCATGGAGGGCGGCTTGACTGGCCGGAGATCGTGGCGCCCGCGCAGAAGCTCCTGGCGGAGGGGATCTCCTTCGGCAACACCGCGGGCGCGGTGAAGTCGCTCGAACACGTGATCCGCCGCTTCCCCTCGACGGCCGAGCAACTCCTTGTCGAAGGGGAGGTTCCCGAGCCGGATGACATCATGCGGCGGCCGGGACTCGCGGAGACGTTGGAGCGGATCGCCGAGGCCGGATGGCGCGACATCTACGAGGGGGAGATCGCGCGGAAGATCGCCGACGCGGTGCAGGCCGCCGGCGGCATCCTGACGTACGAAGATCTCGCGGCCTACGAGCCTCGCATCACGCCGCCGCTGACCGTCCGCTACCGTGACGCCGACGTGCATGGCTGCATCCTGCCGAACGGGACGCTCACCTGCCTGCAGATCCTCAATATGCTCGAGTGCTTCGACCCGGTGAACGACAGCGATCCGGCGTACTGGCATCGGCTCGCGGAGGTCCTGAAACTCGCCTGGCGCGACAGACTCACCTACCTGACGGATCCAGACTTCGCCGACGTGCCGGTCCAGCGACTGCTGTCGAAGGACTACGCGGCGGGGCGCGTGGAGCGCATACTGCAGTACCCCGAGTGGGTGGATGATCTGCCGGCGCAGTTCCCGCCCGGTGCGATGCACGGGACGCTGCACCTGTCCGCGGCGGATGCCGAGGGGAACGTGGTGAGCGCCACGATCACGCAGGGGATGGCGTTCGGCGCGGCCTTCGTCGCGGAGGGGACGGGGTTGATCCTCAGTCACGGGATGGCTCGCTTCGATCCGCGACCGGGGCGGATGAACTCCGTCGCGCCCGGGAAGCGCCCGCTCAATAACGCCGGCACAATGCTCATCGAGACGCCTGATCGCTACGTGGCGACCGGCCTGCCCGGCGGCCGGAAGATCGTGAGCGTGATGGCACGCGCCGCCCAGCGAATCATCGACGGCGGCGACGGGCCGCTGAGGGTCGCGGAGGCGCCGCGCATGCACGTGGAGGCCGCGGAGCCGCTCTCGGTCACGGAAAGCGTCGGCGAAAACGTCATCGCGGCGCTGCGGAGCACCGGCCACCAGGTGGAGGCGCAGAAGAGCGTCGCGGGCGCGATGCACTCGGCGGAACTTCGCAAAGACAACGGCGAGGTCCGCGCCGGCGGGAACCACTGGGCGGCAGCGGTGGAATGACATACGGCAACGGCGGCCTCTCCACCCGGCCCCTCCAGGGCGCTTCCGTTGCGAAGCGTCTTTTCCAGGATGTGCGTAATGCATAGCCCCGGGCGCATGGACGACATGTGCCCGGCGCGACGAGGGGGACGGCATGCCGGCTCAGTCCCATGCGAGGCGTGAACGATGAGCTATCATGTGAACTCGGAAGCGATCCTGTGGCGCGAGGTCGCGGTGCCGGAGGAGTTCCAGGGGCCGGGACCGGCTGGGCCGTGCGGCGGCGACATCCGCGTCGGCGACCTCGACGGCGACGGGCGGGCTGACTTCGTCTGCTTCCGCAACCTCGCGGGCCTCAAGCCGGCTTTCATCGGAGCATTCGACCTCGACGGCGAGGCGCTCTGGAGCTTCGGCGACCCATCGCGCGAGGTGCTCGTGGTGGAGGAGGATGGCGAAAAGCGCGTGGGGCTGACGCCACCCGAACGACCCGGACCCGTGGCCGTCGCGGACGTTGACGGCGACGGTCGCACTGAGGTGCTCGCGCTGGTGCTGGCAAAGAACGTTGAGCGCACGCACCACTGGCAACTCGATGGCGTGGAATTCGTATTGCTCGATGGAGCCACCGGCGAAGTGAAGCGGCGGGGCAGATGCGAAACGCTGACGGCGGCCGATGCATACGTCGATGGTGATTTGCTGCCGGCGAACTTCGTGCATCTGCGGCTGATGCTCGCGGACCTGCGAGGATGCGGACGGCCCGGCGACTTCGTTCTCAAAGCCGGAAAGACCGTCTTCGCGTTCACCGATGAGTTCGAGCTTCTGTGGACGTACGACTGCCCGTGGAACCGCTACCCGGAGCACTGCGCGTATATCCCGGCGGTCGGTGACGTGGACGGGGATGGGCGCGATGAGGTGAACCTCGGAAACGCCCTCATCGACGCCGACGGCGAGCCGCTGTGGGAGCGCTTCCTCGGGGCGCACAACGACTCGGTGCTCGTGGAGGAGTGGGAGGGCCGCCTGCGCGCGATCTGCTCCGGACACGGGCATGTGCTTGATGAGCGCGGAAAGGCGCTGGTCCGCCTTGGCGGACAGCATGTACCTCACGGCCAGGAGGTGCGCTGCGGGAATCTGCGCGCGGACAGTCCCGGCAATGAGCTTGTCCTGCGCTACGACGGACACACCCCGCGAGTGATGATCGTCGGGATCGAAGGCGAGGTGCTCGATCGCTTCGAGGTGCCGGAGTCGCCGAACAACACCGGGCTTGAGGTGGTCCGATGGAACGGGTCGGCGGAGCCAGCGGTCATCTACTCACCGGCGGCGCTGGTGGACGGCTTCGGGCGAGCGGTGTCAGATTTTCCCGGACTTCCTGAGCCCTCGGGCGGCAGGCAGGGCTGGTTTCACTGCGTCCCGGCCGACATCTGCGGCGATGCGCGCGACGAGGTCGTACTTTTCGACCCTCAGGCCGCGTCGGTCTTCATTTATACACCCGCGCCGCTGGATGCGAATGCGTACGTGGGCTACGAGCACACGGCGCGGCAGTACAACGCGCGGTTGATGGACTGATCTGACAGTGTCATCCAGCATCCGATTGTCACAACACACAGGGGAGATGAAAGCTGTGAGAATGTTCGGATTGATCGGAGTGGCCATGACGTTAAGTCTGTCGGCGTGCGCTCAGCCGGTGATGGAGTACGTGGACGCACCCGATGAGAACTTTGCCTGGGAAGTCTCCGGTGAGCAGGAGATGATGGGCGGCACCCTGACGAACCTCAAGGTGACGTCGCAGACCTGGCGGGGGATGGAGTGGACACACCGGGTGAATGTCTTCATGCCGCCGGGATGCAAGGATACACGCGTGGCGCTGATGATGATCACGGGTGGCTCACCGGAGGGGCAGGAACTGATGCTGCTCGCGTCCGCGGCGCAGATGGTCTCAGCGCCAGTGGTTGTGCTGGGGGACATCCCGAATCAGCCGCTCTTCGACAACCTGAAAGAAGACGCGCTGATCTCGTACACGTTCACGAAGTACCTCGAAAGCGGCGACGAGGACTGGCCCCTTCTCTTCCCGATGACGAAGGCCGCGGTCCGCACGATGGATGCCGTCGAGGCTTTCACGGCGGAGACATGGAAGCATCCGATCAAGCGATGGATCACGACGGGCGCGTCGAAACGTGGATGGACGACGTGGTTCACCGGCGCGGTCGTGCCGGAGAGACTCGAGGGCATCGCGCCGATGGTCTACGACAATCTCGACCTGCCGGCGCAGATGGCCCATCAGCTTGCCGCCTGGGGCGACTACTCCGAGATGATCCACGACTACACCGAGCGGGGGCTGCAGGACCTGCTCATGACACCCGAGGGCCGGGGCCTGTCGGAGATGGTCGATCCTTACGCAGTCCGTGATCGCATCACGATCCCGAAGCTGACGATCACCGGCACGAATGATCCCTACTGGCCGCTCGATGCGGCGAACCTCTACTTCGACGAGATGCCTGAGCCGAATTACATCCTTTACGTGCCGAACGCCGGCCACGGGCTTCCGGACATCGAGCGTGTCATCAACGCGCAGGTCGGCTTCTTCAAGGCCTGCACGGGCCGCGTCCCGCTTCCGAAGCCCTCGTGGCAGTTCGAGGACGCAGGCTACCTGAAGCTCACCATCGACCCGGGCGAGCAGCTTCCGATTGTGCGTGTCAGTGAGTGGAAGGCGCACTCGCCAACGCGAGACTTCCGTGACGCGGAGTGGACGTCGGCGGACGCGCTGGAGCACCGCGGCACATACATCGCTCGCGCGCTGCACCCTGATGACGGGTACACCGCGCTGCTGGGCGAGATCGTTTACGAAGTGGAAGGGCGGGAGTTCCCGCTTTCCACGAACGTGAGGATCATCGGCCCCGGGGAGTGACCGCCGAAACGCAATCGGCAGTCGAAGCAGAGATCGGCCCTGCGTCTTCCTGCAGGGCCGATCTCGTACGCGTATCAACGTTGATCCTCGCTGCTCAGTAGCTGCCCGGGTCCGCCAGCGAGTTCCGCATCCGCCGGTAGACGTTGCCATCGTAGAAGTTGCTGACGAACTCCCCCGGCGGGACGAGTTCATCGACCTTCTCCAACTCTTCCTCGGACAGTTCGACGTCGTAGCTGCTGAGCGTTGAGCGCAACTGCTCGATCGTGCGGGGGCCGATCAGGACCGATGTGAGGCCCGGTCGGGTGAGGAGCCACGCGTGAGCGAACTCGGCGAGCGAGATCCCGCGCTCCTCTGCCAGCGGGATCAGCGCCTCCACCACGTCCAGCGCCTCCTCGGTGAAGCGGTCGCTGTCCTCCGTGTTCTTGTTGGTCCAGCGGCCGACGTCCGGCATCTCCTCGTCCTTGCGGTACTTTCCTGAGAGCAATCCGTAGGCCAGCGGTCCCCACGAGCAGACGCCGATGCCCTGCCGCTGGGCCATCCAGAGCAGCTCGTTCTCAACCCCGCGGTCGAGGATGTGATAGGGCGGCTGCTCGGCGACGAAGCGCGGGAGGCCACGCGCCTCGGACACCGCGATGCCCTCCATGATGAGCGTCGGCGGCCACTTGGAGGTGCCGACGTAGAGTATCTTCCCCTGCTGCACGAGCGTGTCGAGCGTTTCGAGTATCTCGTCGATGGGCGTCGTAATGTCCACGATGTGCAGGTAGAAAAGGTCGATGCGATCGGTCTTCAGGCGCTTGAGACTGTCCTCGACAGCGCGTGTGAGGTGGTAGCGGCTCGCGCCACGATCGTTCGGCCCGTCGCCCATCGGGGCGACGGCCTTGGTGGCCAGCACAACGTCATCGCGGCGGCCGCTGTCGGCGAGGATATTGCCGACGGCCGTCTCCGAGATCCCGCGTGAGTACACGTTCGCAGTGTCGATGAAGTTGATCCCGGCGTCGAGCGCTTCGCCGATGATCTGCGTCCACGGCTCTTCATCTTCCGGCTTTCGGATATTCATTGTTCCCAGGCAAAAGCGTGAAACGCGGCACCCCGACCTGCCAAGTTGCACATAATCCATGGTGTTCGCTCCCTCACTGAGAGTCTGCAGACATACACAGCTTCGCCGCGGCGCGACGCGGGCCCTTCGTCACCGTGAGAAGCTCTGAAACCGGCCGCATAGAGAGTTCCTGGCCGGCCTGGCCTCCTCGCCCGGCGTCTTCGCACGGGATTAGGGCAGATCCGCGGGGCTCTTCCCACTTGCGGCTGCGTCTTCCCGAGTGACGAAGACGCCTCATCCCGGAGCACTGGAGGACAAGAGCCTTGTCGACCACACGCGCGCGCCCTGGGTGACGGGCTCGCCCGCATCTCGCCGCTCTTCAACTGCTCGCCGATCGTGATGGAAGACGGCGCGACTGATTTCGGCTTCTACTGGACGAACACCACCCACCCCTCGGCGGCCGCCGACCGGGCGATGCGGCATGCTACGTTGCGTTCGGCTCCGCTCCGGGGTTCATGCGCGGGCGCTGGATGGACGTGCATGGCGCCGGCGCGCAACGCAGCGCCCCCAGGAGCGGGGACGCGTCGCTCTTCCCGCAGGGCCTCGGGCCACAGGGCGACGCCGTCCGGGTCTTCAATCCGGTCCGCTGCGTCCGCGATGCAGGGTGACCGTCCGGCTATCCGTCCTCTCCCCGCACCTCGAACTGCGGAATGATCGCCGCAAGCTCCGCGCGCAGGTCGTCGGGAATGCGCGCAGGCAGCGCGGTCGACTCGCGTAGCCACTTCACCGGGCAGCCCTCAGGTCGGAAAAGCTGCGCCACCCAGCGCCGCGCGCCGAGGTCGGCCATCTCGCGCGCGATCGTGCGCAGATGGTCGGGCGTCAGGAGCGCCGGATGATACGTCGTGCGGAACTCGTGCTCGATCTCCGACTCGATCAGCATCCTCACCGACCGGCGGGGGCCGACGCCGCTTGAAGGCACCTGCGTGATCAGTTCGTACTCCTCGAAGGGCGCCTTGATGTCCATCGCGACGAAGTCGAGGCATCCGGTGTCAAGCGCAGCCTGCAGCGCCTTCGGGTTGTAGCCGTTCGTCTCGAGGGCCACCTCGAAGCCCATCTCCGCCACCTCGCGGATGGCCAGGGGCAGCTGCGACTGCAGCGTGGGTTCCCCGCCGGAGAAGATGATCGCGTCGATGAAGCCTCGTCGGGCCTCGATCTGCCTGAGCGTCTCCGCCCACGGGGTCATTCCGGGCGCTGTCAGGGGGGTAAGCTCGGCGTTGTGGCAGTAGCGGCATTTCCACGGGCAGCCCTGCAGGAAGACCACCGCCGAGAGGCGGCCCTCCCACTCGACGGTGGTCAGAGGCTCGAAGCCCCCGACGCGCAGGCGGGGATGCTCCCCGTCCGTGGTCGAGGGTTCGGGTAGTTGATTCGGCGACTCGCGCATGCGCCCTACAGCCCCAGCTTCTCCTGGCCCGACGGAGTGTGGTAGGCCGAAGGCGGCTCGAGGAACGCCCGGCGGTCAGCGTACTCGGACTGCTTGCCCGCATTCCACATCGAGACCGGGCGGTAGTAGCCCATCACACGCGTCCAGATCTCACAACGCGTGCGCTCCGATTCCTCAAGCTGAACGTCTGCCGTGGTCTTCTGCTCGCTGTTCATCCCGGTTCTCTCTCCCGTTGCTGCGATGGAGTGGTTCGTCTGTCAGTATACTCCTGACGGCATGTCACCGCCAGTATACTACGTTGCGCCCTGTGCTGAGCGCTTCTCGGCAAGTTTCTCCGCGTCACATTGCGGACAGAATTCGTGTTCGCCCGCAATGTAGCCGTGCCGCGGGCAGATTGAGAAGGTCGGCGTGATTGTCAGGTAGGGTATCTGGAAGCGCTCCAGCGTGCGCCGGACCAGCAGCTTGCAGGATTCGGCGGAACTGATGCGCTCGGACATGTACATGTGGAAGACCGTGCCCCCGGTGTAAAGCCGCTGCAGCTCCTCCTGGTGCTCGAGCGCCTGGAAGGGATCGTTGGTCCAGCCGACAGGGAGCTGGCTGGAGTTCGTGTAATACGACGCGCCCTCGGGCCCGGACTGGATGATCTCCGGCCAGCGCCGCTTGTCCTCGCGGGCGAATCGGTAGGTCGCGCTCTCAGCAGGCGTCGCCTCAAGGTTGTAAAGGTGGCCGGTCTCTTCCTGGATCTCCACGAGGCCCTCGCGGATATGCTCCAGCAGGTCCAGCGCGAACTGCCGCCCCCAGTCGTCGGTGATGTCGTGCTCGCCGCCGGTGAAGTTGGCGATGCACTCGTTGATCCCGTTGACTCCGATGGTGCTGAAGTGATTGCGGAGTGTCCCGAGATAGCGCTGGGTGTAGGGGAGAAGCCCGTTGTCAATGCAGCGCTGGACGGTTTTGCGCTTGAGTTCGAGGCTCTCTGCCGCGAGCGCGAGCAGGTCGTCAACCCGCTGGTAGAGGGCGCCGATGTCGCCTTTCGCGAGGTACCCGAGGCGGGCGCAGTTGAGCGTGACAACACCGACGGAGCCGGTCTGCTCGCCCGAGCCGAAGAGGCCGTTGCCCCGCTTGAATAACTGGTTGAGGTCAAGCTGCAGCCGGCAACACATGGAGCGAACCATGCCCGGTTCGAGGTCGGAGTTGAGGAAGTTCTGAAAGTAGGGTATTCCGTACTTCGCCGTCATTTCGAAGAGACGGTTGGTGTTCGGGCTGTCCCATGGGAAATCGCGGGTGATATTGTACGTCGGGATCGGGAATGTGAAGACGCGGCCTCTCCAGTCCCCGGTGATCATAACCTCGAGGAATGCCTGGTTGATCGTCTCCATCTCTTCCTCGAGTTCGCCGTAGGTAAAGTCTACTTCGTCGTCGCCGAGCTTCGGGTGCTGGTCGCGCAGGTCCTCAGGGCAGGTCCAGTCGAGCGTGATGTTGGTGAAGGGCGTCTGTGTGCCCCACCGCGAGGGGACGTTGAGGTTGTACACGAACTCCTGCATGCACTGCTTCACTTCGCCGTAGCGCATATTGTCGGCACGGACGAAGGGTGCGAGGTAGGTGTCAAAGCTGCTGAATGCCTGCGCTCCGGCCCACTCGTTTTGCAGGGTGCCGAGGAAGTTGACCATCTGGCCGACCGCCGAGGACATGTGCTTCGCGGGCGCGGCCTCGACCTTACCGGGCACGCCGTTGAATCCCTGGTAGAGCAGGTCGCGCAGTGACCATCCGGCGCAGTACCCCGAGAGCATATCGAGGTCATGGATGTGCAGGTCGCCGCGGCGGTGGGCCTGTCCGACCTCGGAGGGGTAGACCTCGCTCAGCCAGTAGTTCGCGGTGACCTTCCCGGCGACGTTGAGGATCAACCCGCCGAGGGAGTACCCCTGGTTGGCATTGGCGTGGACCCGCCAGTCGGCCTCCTCGAGATACTCGTTCACTGAACCGATGGCGTCGATGAGGACCTTCTGATCATCCCGCAGACGCTTGCGCTGCTCGCGGTAGACGATGTACTTGCGGGCGGTGATGAAGTGGTCCGCTTCGATGAGTGTCTGCTCGACGATGTCCTGGATCTGCTCGACGGACGGGCTGTCCGACCAGCTTCGGTGCTGCACGACCTTGAGAACCTGAGAGGTCAGGTGAGCGGCTTCTTCGCGGCCGAACTCACCGGACGCTTTGCCGGCCTTGAGGATCGCGGTCTCGATCCGCTCGGGATCGAAAGGCACCCGCTGGCCATCACGCTTGATGACCTCACGTACTCCCTGGCCCGAATCTTCGCTCATCGCGCCCTACCTCCCTGGCGCCCGCAGACTGCGGGGCCTCACCGTTCGTGCGTTGCAGGGCTGTGAATGTTTCCGCAGTTTCTCTCTCGCCCGGCACTCATCGCCCCCTCGTAATGACATACTTCGATGCCGGTCGAAAACGACCTCCAGGGCCGTAAGAGAAAATGAATGTCCGGCAATTCACGCTGATTCTTCACGATCGTCATGCAGCAATGTGCAGGTTTGCCCCCGGAAAGTGCAATCACTTATACAATGCATCGGCCTGGTGAGTCAAGGGTGGCGGACAGGTTGTCCGGGGCCGGGCCACCTGGCAGCACCAGCGTCTCCCGGGCGCATCCTGAGGAAAGTCAGTCGTCGCAATGCCTCGCATTTTCGCTCCTCTGCGAAGGTTTCCCGCAGCGATGCGCGGAAGGATGGTCGAGGAGTGACCGGTGGGCTCTCGATCGACGATTCACCGGGAACACTTCGTGGAGAAAGCCGGCGCGCGAGATGCTGGCACACGAAACCTGAACCGCGGCGAGGCGAGATACGATGGTGCGCACACTTGACTCCGTTGAACTCAAGTCCGGCGAGCGGATGGAGATCGTGCGGGTGGTGCCGCCTGAGCCTGCGTGGCGCGATCGTATCCTGCCGCTGCTCGCGCACAAGAGCCAGCCGTGGCAGTGGCAGATGGAGCTTGTGTTTGACGAGGGCTTACGTGGCGCGACGCAGTACTTTTACGAGGGAGTCGTCGAGCGCGAGATCGTCGGGAATATCATGACGGTGGAGTCGATGGATCCGCCGATCGGCATCCTCGGCCACGTCTTCACGCCCGAGCAGCATCGTCGCAAGGGCGTCTGCTCACACCTGATGGAGGCGGTGACGGAGGACTTCCGGGCCCGCGATGGGCGCGCGATGTTCCTGCACACCGGCTACGACAGCCCGCCCTATCACATCTACGCGTCGTGGGGCTTCGAGGGCTACCGCGAGACCGGAACGATGGCGTGGGTGCGGGAGGCCGACTTTCGGCAGAACCAGTTCGCGCCACGACCCGTCGAGCCGCGTGAGACCCACTGGGGCGACTGGCCGGCGCTGGAGGCGCTTGCGGAGACCGATGAGGGTTGGCATGTGCGAAGCTGCTACCTCAACCAGCACGGTTTCGGCGGTTTCGAGGGAGAGTATCTCAAGGTGCGGCGCGGGCTGATGGAGGACGATATACGCGACTTCAAGGTCCTCGCGGCCGAAGACGGCGCCGTGATGGGCTTCGCGCTGCTCGGTCGGTGGAGCGCCTTCCCGGGCAGTCCGCTGGTACTCGACACCTTCGTGCATCCGAACTTCGCCGGCAACGCCGTCGCGCTCGTGGAAGCCGTGGACCTGCCTGCCGATGAACGCGTGCTGGCGCTGTCGGACAGTGGCTCTGAGGGCCGAGCGGAGGCGCTGGAGTCGGCAGGTTTCGCGCGGGAGGCAAGCATGCGCGAGGCCATCACGGATGATGCGGGGGAGATGCGGGACTTGCTGATCTACGTGAGGGACTGAAAGGGAGAGCTTCTAATGTCAGAAGACCGCACGATCCGATGCGCAGTCGTGGGGCTGAGTCCGCGCAGCCCGTTCGGGCGGGCGAGGCCCGTGGTTGAGACCGGCAACACCGAGCTTGTCGCCGTCTGCGACATCCTCGAGGACCCGGCGCGCGAGGTGGGTGAGGAGTACGACATCCCGTGGTACACCGAATACGAGCAGATGCTCGGGCAGGATGACATCGAGATGGTGTTCATCGCCACGCCCGACGCGGCTCACGCTCCGCAGACCGTCGCGGCGCTCGAAAGCGGCATCCACGTGCTCTGCGAGAAGCCGATGG
>JBKHFA010000107.1:0-10935 GCA_046540615.1 Armatimonadota bacterium
GAACCGTGATCACGTCGAAGGTGGCCGGGGCGGTCACGGTTCGCATGTCGGCAACGACGACCGGGGCGTCGGTTCGTTCGGCGGCCAACCCGAGCATCCCCGGATTCAGATCGAAACCGACGACGGTTTCGAACCGGTCGGCGAGTCGTTCGAGGAGGACACCGGTACCGCAGGCCCACACGCCGACGGACCGGGTGCCCGGCGGTGCCTGGTCCTCGACGAAGGCGGCGACGGCGTCGAAGTTTCGCATCCGTTCCCGCTCCAGGTCGTACAACGGGGCCAACTCGTCGTAGAGCGACGCATGTACCGGTCCGGCCGCCCGGGCGCTGGCGATGAACGCCACCACGTCCCGGAGCCCCTCGCCGGGCAGGATCTCGTACGCCGCGCCCCATGCACCGAGCGCACTCACGGCCTCGTCCCGCAGCGCGGGATCGAGGAGCACGTCGTAGCCGAATGCGCCGAAGAGCGCGCCCTCGAGCAGCTCCCGCTCACTCGCCGCCTCTCCGGGCGTGGGGACCTGGCTCTCAAGCCCGTAGCTCGCGCAGGGCACCGGCCCGGCGAAGCATCGCTGCACCTCATCCACGTAGTACGAGCGGAGGGCCTCACGCCCCTCCGCATCGCTGCCCGGGTAGCTGAGAATGAGACCTTCGCGCGCTGCGACCGCGATCGAGTAGAAGAGGAACGCGTCCTCCTGCACTGCCTCGCGACGCTGGTCCAGCGGAATGCCCGCGCGCGTCAACTCGAGACGTTCGTCGTCCCCGAAGAGCGCGTCTTCGCGCGCCACCCGCGGGAACTGCCGCTCGGTCATCCCGAGCACGAAGATGTGATCGAACTCAAGTTGCCTGGCCTGCGCCGCGTCAATCACGAGCACGCCGGCCCGGGAGCCGGGTGGCATGAACGTCACGCCCTGCGCGATCCGCAGCAACTCGTCGTGAAAATGCGCGAGCGTCATCTCAGGGGCAATTCCAAGCTGCTCCTCCGCCCCGGCCAGTTCGCGCAAGGCATCGAGGAATGAGTTCACCGCGGCGAGGTTGGCTCCGGCCTCGGACGCAATCTCACCATCCGCCCCCCGCTCGCGCCGTGTGAGATGACGGAGCGTCCCGAACTCGCCCATCACCTGCGCCAGCGCTTCGACACACTCGGTGAGCGTCTCCGCATCATGCAGAGGCGCGAAGTGCCGGAAGAGCCGCATCAGCGCCGCACCGACCCGATCGACCAGCAGCAACTCGCGCTCAAGCTCATCGTCACTGCCCCGGAACCACCGGCGCTCCTCGTCGGCATCGCCCTCGTGGCGTATGCGCCGCTCCTCCCGCAGACGTCGCTCGTAGCGGCGCAGTCGCTCGCGCCAGTGCGTGGCGGCGCTTCCATCCTCCCCGACCCGACCGCCGACGATGCTCGCCGCCGCGCAGATGCGTTCGATCTCATCCGGGTCGAGGTCGGCGTCGCTCTGCACCGAGCGATCGAGGTAGTTGGACTTGACCAGGCGCATGACGTCTGCCGCGCGCAGGTCTCCGGCCGGCACGCGCACGATGTCCAGCACCGCCTGCACCGAAGGCCGCGCGGCCACCGGTTCGCTCGCCTGCAGGTTCAGCGGCACGCCAAGCTCCGCGGCGATCTCCGAAAGCGCCCGCCGGTAGCCGCCCGTGTCCCGCGCAATGACGGCGATCCGTCCGGCATCAACTCCATCCTGCAGCAGGCGCTTCACCCGGCCGAGCACCTGTCGCACTTCCATCCGCTGGCCACTGGCCTCCACCACCTCCACGGCCTCGCTTCCTTCGCGCAGGCCCGGCTGCGCGCTCTCCGCGAACAACCGCTGCCCCATCGCGGCCAGCGCCCCCGCCGCCTCCGAGGCCTCCATCCATCGCCGCGGGATTTCACCGAGTTCTTCCTCAATCCGGCGCAGAGTCCGCCGCGGTCGACTGAAAAGCTCGGGGCGCCGGTCCTCGTCCCGCTCGATGCAAAGCGAGAGGACAAGGCGCTCGACTCCCGCGCTGAGTTCATCGAGCACCTGAAGCTGCGTCGTGGTGAAGTCGTCGAAGCCGTCTACGAGGATGACACGCAGGTCTTCGAAGGGGCGCCGATTGCCCTTCAGCAGTTCGTCCCTCGCCTGCCAGAAGCGCCCGGCATCGTCGAAAAGGTTCAGCTCCTGCAGCCGCTGCTGATAGCGCGCGTAGACACGGCAGAACTCGCGGTTGCGCTCGCTCACGCCACCACGCCGCTCGAGTCTGCGGACAAACGCGTCAGGACGAAGAGCCGTGCGCTTGATCTCCTGGACATTCTGACGCAGCACGTCGATGAAGCCGGGGAAGTCACACATCGGCGCGAGGACCTCAAGCTCGCCAGCCGCGCAGAGTTCGTCAACCACCTGGCGCATCAGCAGGCGCTGCTGCAGGTCGCTGATCTGAGTAACCGTCGCGTGATTCGCCTCAAGCAGAAGCTGCGCAAGGTCAGGGAAGGTCAGGATGCGCGGATCGAGGAGCCCGCCGACTCGACCGTCGGCCACCAGCCGCCGAGCGCGGTCGCACGCCAGCCGTGACGGCAATACCAGCAGCGCGGCGTCCTCACCGTGCTCGATGATCGTTGAGATATACTCGTCGAGGACCAGCCGGGTCTTGCCCGACCCGGCCGGCCCGCAGAGAATCTTCCGCGACACGGGGTGATCCCCCCTCATACCAGGAAGCTGCAGTTCGACGTCAGGATACCTCCACTCGGGTCACGCGAAGCTCGTGGGACCCATCCTCGCGCGTCCACTCGTAGTAATAATACACCTCATCGCCGACCGGGACGGCCTCGACGTACCTGATGCAGCCGTGCGGCGACTCGACCCACGGCATCGCGCGCGTCACACGTTCCCAGTTGCGCAGATCGGAGCTGACGCACAATCCGGCGCGTTCTTCGTAGTTCTCCTGCACCGACTTCGAGCCGTCGTAGAAGCCCACGTAGCCCGCCTCGGTGCGCATGATCGAGCAGATGCGAGTGCAGTAGCTGTCCCACCCCTCATCCGGCGGCGACAGGATGTCGCCCTGCCAGTGCCAGTTGAGACCGCAGCCGCTGGTGGCCAGGCCGGTGTGTGATTTGACGATCCCGGTGTTGTACACGTCGGCGGTCCCGTGCTTGTCCTCGGCCGAGACATCCGGCGCATTGCTCGGTGCGTAGGACATGATCATGTAATACATCGGCCCGATGCGGTAGACCGCCGGATCCTTGATGCCCTCAAGCCCGAGTTCTCCGGGCGTGAACATCTTCTCACGGTTGTCCGCGTCGAACGCATCCGGAGCGTCCGCCTGGATGCAGTCGATCCGCCACATGTTCGTCTCCGGGTCCACGTAGCTGGTGTAAAGCCGCCACGAACCGTCAGGCGCCTTGAATATGCACGCCTTCTCCACCGAGGGACTGTCGAGGTCCTCCTGCCCGAGCGACCAGATGTCCTCGAAGTTGATCCCATCCTCGCTTCGGGCGATCCGGCAGCCCACCCCGCGTCCCAACTCGCGGGGCTTCCGCAGTCGGTAGTAAAGGTAGAACGCGCCGGACTGCTCGTCATAGATGCAACTCGGTGCTCCGGCCCACCAGCCTTTGCCTGAATCAAGCGGCTCGCGAACCGTGACGCCGTCTTCACCGTCGAACAAAGGGACCTGGCCGAAGTACTTCGCTCCCGCAGTCTGCCATCGGGGAATCGCCATCGTCGTTTCCTCCTGCGAACCTCGCGCGCTGCTTCGCGCGCGGGAGTTGAGTTCATTATTGTGTGCTCTGACTTTCTCCGCGTGCATGCGTAATACCTTCAGAAGAAATCTCTGCATGCTGCCGCCCGAGGAAGGTCCATCATCCCGCGAGGGGAATGAGATCAGACCCGTGTGCAGTTCACAGTTCAGGTGAGGTGTGAGGCTTTGCAGGCGGCAGCGATCGGGCGGTTCATCGAGGAACTTGTACCCAACCGACCACTGGGAGCAGACGAGGGCTTTCGCTGGGGCGACCCGGGCGTCGAAGCCAGGGGCGTGATGGTCGCGTTCTTTCCCACGATCGAGACGATCGAGGCGTGCGCGGACGAGGGCTGCAACCTGCTCATCGTACATGAACTGCTGCAGATGCCCTATCCGTGGCGTGGCGACGGGGACCTCGGTCAGCATCTGACGTGGACGGTCAACCGCAATCGCATCAGCGCCCTTGCGAAGAATGACATCACGCTCTTCCGCGCCCATGGGACGCTCGACCGCTTCTGCATCCACCAGGCATTCGTCGAGATGCTCGGGTTGGGCGATCCCGTCATCGAGGATGGATTTGTCAGCATCTACGAGATCCCACCGATCACGGTCCGCGACCTCGTGAATGATGTGAAGCAGCGCACCGGCATGTCCGCGCTGCGCGTCACGGCCGAGGTCGGTCGCGAGGTCACCCGCGTGGGGCTCCCGTGGGGAGGCACCGGGCTGAGCGTGAACGCCGGCTTTCTCAACTCCGTCATCGAGCATGAGCCTCACGTTCTCATCGCCGGCGAGACCGATGAATACGCGATGCGCATGGTTCGCGACTGCGGAGTTGAGTTGATCGAGACCGGCCATGCAATCAGCGAGGAACCCGGGCTGATTCGCTTTGCCGAGCACCTTGGCAGGCAATTCCCTGAGGTTCGGGTGGTCTTCCATCGATGTGAAGCAGCATGGCAGGTGCTGTGATTCGGCTTTTTTTGCGCTGGATGGAGGAGACCTCGGGCGGGTGAGGGAATAAGGAGTATCTAACGAACCTCACCTACGCGGATGGAACCGCCGCCCGCACACAGTACGCCGAATCTGTGCGGGTTCGTTCATCATGCGGCGCAATCATTTCGGACGCAGCCGAGTGCTGCAGCATGGAACGAGGAGTTGAAGTCATTGGAGCAGGACACTCGTCGACAGATCACCTGGATCGTCTTCATCGCACTGGCGATCTCCGTGGTGGTGCTTGTCGCCTACCGGCAGACAGAGATTGACAATCTTCTCAGCACGATCGCCGAGCGCCCGCCCGACGCGCGAGCCCGCGCCGTCACCACGCTCATTGACAGGCATCGCCTCGCGGAGGCCCTTGAGGATCAGCCGCGCTGGACGCAGGACCGCGCCGTCGAGGCGGCGAGCGCGGTCGGCACCGAGCAGGCTCTCGAGGCGCTCGTGATGGTCAAGCCCGTCGTGGACGCCCCCGTCGCCGCGCGGATCGACGCTTTCCTCACTTCACTGGACGCCCGGGCCGTCGGCCCGCTGGTGATCGCGCTTCAGGACAAAGACGGGGCGGTGCGATCAGCCGCGAGCGGTCCTCTCAAGACCATCGGAGAGCCCGCGGTCGCTTCGCTGATGCCCCTGCTCGACATCTACGACGATGCCGTCCGAGATCTCGTCAGCACCACGCTCGGTGGCATCGGTGAACCTACCGTGCAACCGCTCCTGCGCGTTGTGAAGCAGGATAAGCCCGGTCCCGACCAGGGCCCGGCCGCATTCCGTCGCGCCAGGTCTGCGGCCATCGCCGCGTTTAACGCGATGGGCGAGACGGCCATCACCCCGGTCATCGACGAACTGATCGAGCACGAGGACCCCGAGGTGCGCATCGCCGCCACGGACATCCTTGGCACGGTCGCGGCGCCGCTTGATGAGGAGATCGCAGCGCGAGCCGTGCCCCCGCTGCTCGGGCGCCTCGAGGACGACCCGGCGTGGGGCGTCCGCCGGAGGGCGGCGATGGCCCTCGCCAAGCTCGACGACACCGCCACCAACAACGGCGCAGTCCAGCCTCTGATCGCCCGACTGGATGACCGACAGGCCGAGGTCCGCGCCGCATCCGCAGAAGCACTCGGGACGCTGGGCGCCGAGGCTGCCGCTCAGCCCCTGGCGAACCTGCTTATGACCAACCGCATCGGCGCCACGGCCGAGATCGCGACGGCGCTCGAAGCAATCGGACGCCCCTCCATCGCTCCGCTCACACCGGCGCTGGATCACTCCGAAGTTGATGTGCGACTGACCGCGGCTCAGACGATCGCAACGATCGGGACAGAGGACGCCGTGATCCCGCTCGGGCGAGCCCTCAGTGATGATGAGGCAAAGATCCGGCGCGCAGCCGCCGATGCCCTTCGCAACCTCGCCGACGAACGCGTGCTGCCGCAACTGGCCGCCGCTCTCGGCGACAGCGAATCATCGGTGTACTACGGAGCCCGCGACGCGCTCGCGCGAATCGGGCGACCGGCCGTGTCCGCTCTTCTGCAGCGGCTCGGCGATGAGAACACTCGAATTGCTTACACCGCGGAGCAGGCCCTCGCGCGCATTGGCGGCCCGGCCGTCGAGCCTCTGATCAATCTGATGCGCACCTCCGAAGACGAGGATGCCGTCCGCTGGGCGGCCGTTGCCCTCGGACACATCGGAGCCGATGCCATCGACCCGACGACAGATCTTCTGCTTGACTCTGGCGCCTCCACCACTGCCCGCATCGGCGCCGCCCGCGCTCTCGGAATCACCGGCTCACGAGCCGGCACTGCGCCGCTCAGCGAGGCGATGCAGCAGGCTCCGGCTCGAGTCCGCGAGGCCGCCATTCGCGCCACCGGTGAGATCGGCGACGAACGGGCCACCGATGCCCTCGTGACCGCGCTCGAGGATCCGGAGGACTCAGTAAGGCGCGCGGCAATGTCGGTGTTGATGCACTGGCGCGTGGGCGATGTCGATCAGCGACTCGCCGAGATCGTCGAAAGTGACGATCAGGACGCCGCCCGTCGCGCGGCGATCGTACTTGCAGAGCATACGCCCGCGGCCAGCGGTGAATTGATCCGGACAATCGGCACCACCGAAGAGGACGCGGACGTAGCCGGCGAACGCGACATCGTTCGCACCCGCCTTCAGGAAACCCTCGCTGACCGTGACACCGGCGAGGACCAGCGGCGCATGGCCATCACGGCCCTCCGCTGGGTGGGGACCGCCGAATCCCTCGACGCCCTCGCTCCCTACGTCGATGTCGGCAGTGACTACGCCACGGCCGCCGCCAAGACCATCGGTCACATTGGCCAACGCCTGGCTGAGCAGCAGCAGGCCGAACTTGCAATCGATGAAGAGGCCGAGCCTACTGCGGCGACCCAACTGCTGCTCGACGTGTACCGAACGGCCGACAGTGACGAACTGCGTCTCACCGCGGCCGCCGGCCTGGCGGTCATGGGAGGACAGCCCGTCGGTCCGCTGCTCGACATGCTCGAGGAAAGGACGGAATTCGAGGATCGCGCATGGCTCATCGCGACGATCGCGTCCGTGGGTAAGCCCGCCGTCGATCCGATCCTCGACGCCCGCGGTCGTGCCGATGATGACCTCCTGCGCGACTGGCTGGCCTCGGGGATGGTGATCATCGGCGATGCCCGTGCGCTCGACCTGATCGAGCAGTTGCCCGAGGCCGAGCAGCCGGATCCGGAGAAGATTCAGGCTGGCCGCAGAATATTCAGTCGAATCCAGGCGCGCCTCTGAAGACCGGCGCGAGAAACGACCACCAAGAGAGTTGATGAATGTGAATCGACGCACCTGGACGCTGTTGATCGTCACCGTGGCGGTCATCGGCGGAGTCTACGCAATCACGCTGTGGCAGCGCGCTCGGGAGACGGAGCGGCTGATGTCGGAGCTGCAGTCGCCGGACCACGCCGTCGCGGCTCAAGCGATGACCTCACTGCGCGAGCGGATCGCCTCGGTGAACGACGAACTGATCGGAATCGGCCGGCAGGAGCGGACCGACGCGCGCTGGCGGGCGATCGAACTGCTCGCCCACGACACCACCGACACCTCCCGCGAGGTGCTGACCGATGCTCTGCAGGCGCCGGACCCGGTGGTTCGAGCAGCGGCGGCAAGGGCGCTTGGCGAGCGGGGCGTCAGGGGCGCGGCGGACAGGATAGCCATGCTCGCCGCCGCAGACCAGGAGCCGATGCAGGTGCGACTGGCCGCTGTCAGGGCGCTTCAGAAGCTCCGAACGCCGACCCACCTCGCCGAGATGTCACGCATCGCAACCGACCGGCCGCCCCCGCCGCCTGAGGAACCCGAGGAGGGGACTGAAGAGGCTACCGCAGAGGCGGCTGAGACTGAGGAAGCCGCTGCGGACGAAGAGGCGGCTGAGGTGGAGGAGTGGTCCGATGACACGGAGCAACTGCGCGTCGAGGCCGTGCGCGCGATTGCCGTCCTCGGGGCACAGAGTGGATCGGCAGGAGGACTCGGAGATGACCCGGCGGCCGCGGCCAGCGTCGTACTCACCGAGGCAGCCAGCCCCGTGGAGCATAGCGACACAGTCCGCAAAGCGGCCTGCTACGCACTGACCGATCTCGCGCAGTTGGAACTGAGCGAGGACATACGCACCGTCGTGGTGCGCTCGCTGCTCGAGGCCTCTGATGACGAGATCGGCGATGTGCGGATCGCAGCGATCCACGGACTGAAGACTGTGAGCCCGCCGGTGGAGCTGCGGGACGAGGTGGCGCGAGTGATGGAAGATGCGCGTGATGACGAACACTACTGGGTGCGCGTGGCGGCTGGAGAGGAGCCGATCGGTGGATAAGGCACCTCATCTCCACGCAACCGAGAGGACAGGACATACAATGACGGAGAGACAGACATCGTTCCGGCGTCTCATCTGCGCTGTCGCGCTGGCCGGCATCATCATATTGCCGACACTCAGCGGCTGCGGCATCGATCCGATGGAACGCCTCAACGAGCAGATCGAAGCCGAGGACGTTGAGGTCCGCAGAAGCGCCGTGCGCGCGCTCACGAACCTCGATGATCCTCGCACAATCATCGCCCTCACCGAAGTCTTCGAGGATGACGACGAACTGCGAGACATGGCGGCCGTGGGTCTGCTCAAGAAGGGCCGCGAGCAGGTCACCGATGAGAAGCCCGACCCGATCATCGAGGGCATCGCCGCACTCGCCAACAACGTCCATCTCAACCAGCAGGTCCGCGGGCGCGCGGCGTGGATACTCGGCGAGATAGGCGATCGCGAGGCGATCCCGGCGCTGAAGACCGCATCAGCAGCGAAGCTCAGCAACGGCGATCCCGCCCCGCTCGTGCAGGAGCAGGCGAAGGAAGCGCTGGAGAAACTCGGGTACAACTCCGTCGGTCGCGACTTCGAGATGCCGATGGGGTCGCTCGCCGACCAGGAGTTGACGACCGTGCCTCTGCCCGAGCCGATCGGACAGGAGGACGACGAAAGCGCCGCCTGACCGTGACCGCGCTCCTGACGAAGCACTACGACGGCCGCCCCCGTGGCGGCCGTCTTTCTTCTGTCCGGGGCCCGTCTGAGCGCTTATACACGCACACAGGTCGAACTGCCTGCATTTGTGGTTGGACGGCCGGGGAGAGCGAAAACTCCCCCCTCGGCCCGGACGTTGTTACGAGCCGGCCCACCGCATCATTCGGATACGCAGAACGATCAACACGAGACCGACAGCCACGAGCACCTCTGCCGCGACGGCGTGGACTGCGACCGACCGCGAAGACAGGGCCTCGACCGACCACAGCAACGCGGAAAGAATGACGCCTCCTCCAACGAACGCGGCGCCGGCAACCAGCGGCGTCTCTCTGCGTCGCATCAGCGGCGCGACACCCGCCGCGACGGACAGAGGCGCCAGGCCAAGGCCCACCACCGCGACCAGCGCTCCGAGCAGTTCGTGCGGCGGCTGCGCACCGAGACCGGCGAGCGTGACCCCCGTGAGCCCGATCAGCACGCCGGCGATGACCACCAGCATCATCGAGAACGCCGCGATTTTTCCGGCCAGGACGCCGCCTTCCGAGCGATCCTTCCCGCCGCGCTGTCCGCGCCATCTGAGAAGCCCGCTGCTCCTCGCGTTGATCGCCAGCAGAATCATCAGCCCGACACCGATCACCGCCGAGACAAGACCCTGATGACCGCCGGGAAATCGCATCGCCCACATGAGCGTCAGCCCCCAGAGCGCGGTCAGACCGTTGAGGAACTGGTGCGTGCGGACCAGCGTCTGCGTCATCTGCCGGGAGTGATAGATGAAGCTGAGGTTCGTCAGCAGCACGGCGAAGGACGCCGTGATGCAAAAGCCGATCAACCCCACCTCAAGCGCGGGACGCTCCATGATCAGCAGCAGATCCGGACGATCCCCGACGATGCGGGCGGTCGTCCACGCCAGGTGCAGGCCGGCCGCGATCAAAAGCCAGATGCAGCTTGAACGCAGGATCTGCCGCGTGCCGAGGCCAACACCGGTGGTGCCTGACATCGGATAAGCGATGCCGGCATAAAGCACCGCCACTGCGAGCGCGGTGAGGGCGGGCAACAACGCAACGTAGTCGGGCGCGAAGCCGCGAACGATCGCGTAGTTGATCGCGACCAGCAGCACCGGCCCGGCGGCGCAGAGGATCAGAAGCTGCTCGAGACGAACGCGCAGAGGGGCCATGGACGGGACGTCGCTTGCGAGCCGCCGCCACAGGACCGACGCCACCGGAGCCACCGATGCGAAGAAGAGAACGCACAGTGTCCTCAAGTGCAGCGAGTTCGACGCAAGCGGGGCGGCGACACCCAGCCCTTCCTCACGCCAGTTCGCAGCCATGCCCAGTGCAATCGCGACTGTCAGTCCGCCGGCGCCAACAAGAGCGCCTGTGCGCAAGATCCTCGGTCGATCGTCAGTCCGTTCCCCTGCCGCATCCAATTCTTCCATTCCCTCGTCCTCATCCGTCGGTCGATGTCATGCCTCGGCGAGGGATTCTGTTGCCCCCCACCAATGTGTTCTCTGTGTGAGCGGATTCCCCTGCTCCCCCTGACCGCACCATCCGCCACAACGCGCGCCGATCCGTCCACAGAAGTCTCTCCCAATGCTCAGTATCCCCGGCGTCCATCACTTGTTACACCGCTCAGTTGAGATGAATCCCGGCCGGCAACGCCTCCCGGGGTGCGACCGAATTTTGTAGGTAGATGCGAACGACGGCCTCCCCCGCCCGAGCACACGACGCTCGG
>JBKHFA010000108.1:0-10925 GCA_046540615.1 Armatimonadota bacterium
CTTGCCCGCCGGAGGCTGCTCCCGTGGTTTAAGTCGTGTGCTCGGGCGGGGGAGGTCGTCGTTCGCATCTACCTGCAGAATCCGATCGCACCCATCGTCATTGACCGGCTTGCGACTATGTGGTAGATTGAGGTTGGAGCGTGTCGTTTCGACATTCGCGGACAAGTCGTACCATCAAGGCAGTGTACGCGGCTGACTGACATGCCTCGAAGGTCACCTTCCGGTTTGTTCAGGCTTCGTAACACATGCTTCCAGTGATGATCGTCAGTCGCATGCATGTACGGGTACCAATCACCGCCCGGAGGTCAAAGGGAAGGCGGTGCTAATCTGCAGCATCAGTGGAGAGGACGGCCAGACTACATGAGTACGCGACGTGGATTCACACTGATCGAATTGCTGGTGGTCATTGCGATCATCGCCATCCTGGCGGCGATCCTGTTCCCCGTGTTCGCACGCGCCCGTGAGAAGGCGCGGCAAACTTCATGTCTCAACAACGTCAAACAGCTCATGACGAGCGTTCAGATGTACGCACAGGACTACGACGAGCGCATGCTTCGGCATGGGCAGCCTATCTGGGGCCAGCGGCTCTACCCGTACGTGAACAACCTGCAGGTGTTCAACTGCCCCAGCGCGGCCACGGACGGCATGTCGGACATGGGCGATCTGACAACCAGTTCGGCCTACCACTACGCGTATAACTACTACGGCAACGGCGCCCAGAACAACATGAAGCTTGCGCGTATAACCAGGCCCGCCGAAGCTGTGGTGGTTCTCGATCACGTCTACTACATCTCGAACCCGTGGCGCGGTGACGGCGACCCGTTCAACGAGCCGTCCGACCCGCCGATCGAAAACATCGGCACGCCCCGGCACAACGAGGGCGCGAACATCGGCTTCGCCGACGGGCACGCCAAGTGGATGACGCCCAACAACTACCTCGTCCGCGACATGTGGAACTGGGACAGCTAAGGCTCAGGGTCATAGCAGGACGCTATCCATCAGACGGGCCGGCGACAGATCGCCGGCCCGTCGGGCATTTTCAGGCAGGCCAGTGCCGCGAGCCCTGCTCCAGAGGCAGCGTGTCACTCGTATCAAGCATCCACGTGAGCAGCCGATCGCGAAGGTCGGCGCGAATCTCGGAATACTCCGGCCTCCGCGCAACGTTCACGACCGCCCTCGGGTCGCTCCGCAGGTCGAACAACTCGTCCACGTCATTCGTGGCGAAGGTGTACTGATGCTCGCGCGCGCGGATCATCGCGCAGCGGCTGAGAGAAGCCTCCGGATTCTCACTCACGATATCCCGCCGCTTCGCGTACCAGTTCTCCGGCGCGAGGCCCTCAATGCCCCAGTGCTCCTCCCCCGGCAGCCTCCCGCCCTCAGCGAAGACAGCGTCGCGCGCGACTTGCGCCTCGCCTCGGATCGCGGGAGCGAGGCTCGCCCCGAGCTGATGATGCTTCGGCCTCAGACCGACGAGGTCCATCAGGGTGGCGTAGAGGTCGTTCATCTCGCAGAGGCCGCCAATCTCACGCGACTGCTCGCCCGGCACGCGGAAGATCAGCGGAACGTGCAGCAGAGGGTCCTCGAAGCCGTAAGGGCACTTCTCCACCATGCCGTAGTCACCGGCGTAGTCGCCGTGATCGGAGAAGGCGGCCACGATCGTCTGATCCTCAAGCCCCCGTTCGGCGAGCCTGTCGAGAACCTGTCCCAGTTGCGCATCGACGCGACTGACCATCCCATGGTAGACGGCCTTGATCTCGCGGCAGTCCGCCTCATCGACCCCGTTCGGGAAGGCGAAATCCCGGTAGAGTCTGCGATAGGCGCGCGTCGGGTCGCCGCCAACGGGCGGGATCGGATCGGGCAGCGCGTCACGATCGTGCATCGAGAAGTAGGGCTCCTCGACCACATACCACGGGTGGGCGAAGCTCAGTGGAAGGAAGAGGCACCACGGCTGATCGTGGTCCTCGTCGAGAAACTGCAGTGCGCTCTCGATCCGCGCCCAGTCGCCATCGTGGCAATCGCCCTCGCGAAGGCCGTAGTACATAGCCGAGTTCAGCCGCTCAGAAGTCTCTGACGGAACCCTGCGGACGGTCTCGGGCTCGGGCTCAACGCGCAGGCTCCACTCGTCGAAGCAGTCGGCGGCGAAGCTCTCGTCGATGACGTCGTTCTTGCCGAAGACCACATTCCGGTAGCCCGCCTCCTTCAGGTCCTGAAAGAAGTTGCGCTCGCCCGGCTGCAGGAGGTGCCAGATGGAGCGGTGTCCGTGGGTGTGCGGGTAGAGGCCGGTGAACATCGAGCACCGGCTGGGCGTGCAGTAGGCCATCTGCGCGTGGGCGTGAGTGAAAGTGACGCCCTCGGAGCGGAGGCGGTCGAAGTTCGGCGTGACGGCCCCGACTCCTGGCGCTTCGTAGACGGCATCGGCGCGGAGGGTCTCGGGAAGGAACAATACAAGGTTCGGCTGCGTGCTCATGGTCGCTTCCTCCATCAGGATGGGGCCTGATCGGCGGGTCAACGCAGGAAGTATCCGGTGGACGTCGCCCGCGCGTCAGTCGTCATTGAGATGCCGAGCTTGCGCAGGCCGGTCTCATCGCCGGTCCCCGGCTCGTGGGTCAGGTGCATCTGAGTGCCGCGCAGTTGCGGGAGCATCTCGATGCCCGCCTGGACCGCCGGGTTGGTGGCGGCGGTGATCCCCAGCGCGATCAGCACCTCCTGCACATTCAGGCTCGGCGATGTCGAGTCGAGGTAGTTGGTCTTCAGATCGGTCAGATCGCCGATGACGTCGGCGGGCAGCAGGTGGATGTGCGCGGGGATACCCGCCAGTTTCTTGATACCCTTGATCAGCGCCGCCGAAGCCGAGTGCAGCAGCGCCGAATTGCTGCCCGCGAGGATGGCGCCGTCGTGAAGCTGCAGCGCGGCGCCGCAGTAGAAGCCGTCGTTTCCTTTCTGCCGCTCTTCGGCGTCCTCAGCCGCCTCGCGCGCGGGCGTCACCACCGGGCGGTCGGCGGGGCTTACGCCCAGTCGCGCCATCAGCAGTTCGGTCCGCCGGACGGCCTGCCGGGGGCAGAGCCCCTGGCTTGCCTCGCGACTGTGTCGAAAGAAGCGCCTGATGACCTCCTGTCGCGAGGCCTCGCGCACCCGCTCATCGTCGGTGATCCCGGAGCTGGCGCGGTTCACCCCCATGTCGGTCGGTGATCGGTAGGGCGCTTTCCGCCCCGTGTCTGCGGCGATGCGATCGATGATCGCCTTGAGGATCGGAAAGTTCTCGATGTCGCGGTTGTAATTGACCGCGGTCTCCCCGTAGGCGTCAAGGTGGAATGAATCCACCATCACGATGTCGCCGAGGTCGGCGGTGGCGGCCTCGTAGGCCACGTTCACCGGGTGCTCGACCGGCAGATTCCAGATCGGGAAGGTCTCGAACTTCGCGTAGCCTGCATTCCGACCGCGCCGATGGTCGTGATAAAGCTGGCAGAGGCAGGTGGACATCTTGCCACTTCCCGGGCCGGTGCCCGTCACCACGACGATCGGAGCCTCCGTCTCCACGTAGGGGTTCCGGCCGTAGCCCTCCTCGGAGACCACGAACTCGACGTCGTTGGGGTAGCCGGGAATCTCCGCGTGGTGGTAGACCGAAATGTCCTTGGCCTGCATCTGGCGCTCGAGACGTTCGGCCACCGGTCCGTCACCGTGACGGGTGAGTACAAGCGCGGAGGTCGAAATGCCCCAGTCGCGCAGGTCGTCGATAGCGCGCAGGGTCGCGAGGTCGTAGGTCATGCCGAAATCGCCGCGGATACGCCCGCGTTCGAGGTCATCGGCGTAGACGCAGAAAACCACCTCGATCTGATCGCGGAGGCCCTGCAGCAGACGCATCTTCACATTCGGATCGTAGCCGGGCAGCACGCGGGAGGCGTGGAAGTCGAATGTGAGCTTTCCGCCGAACTCGAGGTAGAGCTTGCCATCAAACTGATCAACGCGGTCGAGGATCGCCGCGGTCTGTTCTTCGAGGTAGCGCTCGTTGTTGAAGGCCACACGGGGCATGGATGCACCTCACTGGTTCGCTGGTCGTCGGGAGTCCGGTTCCGCCCGACAGTGGCCGTCACCTCCCCGGCGGCGAATCACAACGCGCGCAGGCACGGTCGGCAATGCATCTCGCGGCATGGTGTCTGAGCGCTGCGGGGTGATGTGCGCAATCATGAAGATCAGGGAAGCGTGAGCATTTCCTGATACTCGCCCGGGTCGGACTGGCCGGCGACAATCTGCTCGTCCACGGTCAGCCAGGCGTGGGAGACGATCTCCCCGGCCTCGACGCGCACGCCGATGTGGATCACGGGCTCCTGGCCCGCTCTGCGCAGAAAATGACAGGCGGCGAGGCTCCAGTAAAGGCAGGGCTGCGGGAAGATGCGGGGCAGGCGACGGATGATCGCACCGCACAGGCGCGAGGCCGTCTGCGCGCGATCTGAGGAGAGTGATCTTCGGGGGCTGTCCGATGTGACGGCGGCCGCGAGACCGCGTATGTCCCGGCGCGGGTGCAGCCACCTGAGGCGCGCAAGCAGCCGTAGCGCGGCGGGCAGCACCGCGACCACCTCACGCAGCGGCGGGCGCGACGGCTTCATGACCTGAACGCCCTCTCAGCGAGTGACCGGCCGCGCAGGGCCAACCGCCATGCCACGCCCGTCTTCGCGAGTTCGAAGCAGCGGAAGAGCACGCCGCACGGGTAGAGGACACGAGCAGTGGTGCGAGACACGGGCAGCTTCTCCGACAGCCGCGCCGATGGTGGGAGCAGGTACTGTCGAAAGCGCGCGCGGCGCCGCTCGTTGCCGGTGACCCAGCTTGTTGACCACGGGCCGAATTTGAAGCCGCGCGTCGTCGCGGCGATCGTCCATGCCTCCCGGGCCCGCGTCTCGACAGCCGCAGCGTTGATGTCGCCGCGCGTCAGTGCGAGCAGATCGGCAGGGATGCGCCCAAGGTTCGCGATTGCGGCGGCGACCAGGACCGTGCGCGGGACCTCACCCTCTTGAGCCGCCTGCCACACCGCCTCCCAGTGTTCACCGGACCAGTCCGGCGACCCGTGCAGGAGTGCGAGATCAGCCGCCATCCGTGGCCAGTAGTTCGGGGCATGGCCGATCCCGTGGCAGGCGGTGTGCAGCCAGAGATCGACTTTGTCCGGCATGATGAAGCTGGCGCCATCAACCGTGATGGGGCTCCCGTCCGCGAGCATCTCACCGCGCTGGGGCCAGAGTCTCGCGTGCGAAGCGGAGTCATGAAGCTCAATCATCCCTTCCGCGCCGGGCATGATGATGGCTCCGAGATGGTGGTGTTCTGCGCGCGGCTGGTGGACCTCCGCGGCGCCTCTGCTCAGGATATCCTGGGCGGTCTCGATGTCCTCGTCCGGCACCAGCAGGTCGAGGTCGGTGAGCGCTCGCCGGCCGGGGTCCTCGTAGGCGATCAGTTGCAGCGCTGCTCCCTTCAGCGGCGCCATGGGGATCCCGGCCTCGGCAAGGGAGGTCGCCGCGCTGCACAGCAGCCTGCGGGTCATCTCCCACCGAAGGGCGTTTCCGAGGTATTGATCCTGAAGATGCTCGCTGACCTCCTCGGGGAGAAGATCGCGCTGGGCCGAGGTCAGAGCGGCCCAGAGTGGGCCGGCGACCATCGTGCGGTCGGCGGCATCCGCGAGTTCGGCGGCCTCCGCCGGCTCCGCGACTGATCTCAGCCAGGCGTCGGGGATCGGCCTGTCGGGCCGCCCGCACAGATGCGCCAGAATCGCCGGGATGGCGGCGCGGGGCGTACGCTCCTCCGCGTCGGTCTCCTCCGGGCCAGGCTCACCCTTCGCGCTCATTCGAGCACCCCGGCGATCGCTGACGGCAACGCGTCCATGTCTTCGCCCAGCATCAGACGGTAGCACGATGTCTGCTCGATCAGCGTTGTCAGGTGCCGGAAGTGCAGGGCGGCGTGAGCCGGCACCAGAGCCAGCCCCGTGGTCAGGAGCATCTCACTGAGCGCTTCGGCCCGGGGCATGCGCTCAACACGGTGCGGCCCGTCACCGACGACCTCGGGGAAAAGCAGCGCGTGGCAGACGACCGATCCGGCTTCCGCGCGCCCTCCGACCGCAGCAGCCTCAACGACATGCTTGCCGATCGCGCCACGGTCCCCGGCCATCTTATCAACGAGGTCCGGCCACAGTTCAGCGGCGCCCGATCGCAGGCTGACGGTTCCGCCCGGCCCCCAGACGAGAATGCGGTCGTCGGGCGTATGCACAAAACACCTGTCATCCGCGCGCACAGTCCAGCCTGCGCGCGCAAGCGCCATGCAACTGGAACTTTTGCCACGAGAACGCTCGCCACAGAACATGACGGCGGCGTCACGATCGGCCAGAGAGGCGTGGATGGGGCTGAAGCCAAGCTCGGCGACCAGGGCAAGCACGGCGGACGCCGCGAGCGTCGCCGCCGGAAGGCCGACCGGCTCGGTGACGATCACCTCCGCCCGGCGTCCGTCGGCGGAGACGCTCGCCAGCCCCTGCCCATCGCAGACAAGCACCACTTGATCATCAGGGCCGGTCAGCAGATCGGCCGCGACACCCATCTCCTGAGACGCCGGGAGGCGCAATGCCGGTCCGCCGACTGCCCTGGCCGAATCGGCGCGGCGCTGCAAGTCGTCAGCCGAGCAGGTCCTCATGCTGAGAGTCGCGGAAACATCGGGGGGCGTGGCGGTTTGCTTCAGCGGCAGCGGAACGGCCTCGAGAGCCGACTGAACGGACGGCTGGGGCGCACGCACCATGATGGCATGACGGTCGATCGCAAACCACACGTGAGCATCACACCCCCGATCAAAAAAACACCGAGAATCAGTGTACACGGGCCGGACAGCGGTTCATGACCAGACGAAAGAGGGCGCTCTGAGATGCCCAACGCCCTCTGTGACCAAACTACCTCATTTCTTCTCGCCCGAGCGGCTATTGAGGACCATCTGGCCCATCGGGCAAAATCTGTGTCACTGTACCTCTGGTGATGTCCTTCAATTGTCCCACCTGACGCAGCTTCGGCTTCTCGTAATCCTTGCGCATTAATCCGCAGTCCTTTCCCTGTTGATTGGCCAGTTGCCGTGAAGCCACTCCGCCCGTTTGCAGGCAGGCGGTGGTGAAATGACGCATAATGCCGTTGCCCGGCGATATGTCGGGCTGTCTTCCGAACATCAGTCTACAGCGGGAACGGTGTTTGTGTCCCCCGCGTGACGTCCTTCAATTGGCCCACCTTGCGGAGCGTCGGCTTCTGATATTCCTTGCGCACAGTCCTCACCTAATTTCTCACATGTTCCAGCGATACCACGGCTGACGCCCTGGTCGGTGTCGCTTCGATGATGCATTCATGTATTGCGCAGCCCGATGACTACGCCAAGCTGCCCTTTTTCTCATCACTGAAACGCCGGCTACTCCAGCGTTATTATGCTCCTGGTGACATCCTTCAACTGCCCCACCCTGCGAAGCTTCGGCTTCTGATACTCCTTGCGCATTGTCGCCACACCTTTCTTACGTGAAATGATCACCATGCGGCACAATCGAGTGACGCAACCTGTTTGATATTCGACAGTCTATCCCATTACTCCTCCTGACGCCTCTCTCTTTTGACGTCCGCATCATTTCTTAAGGTCAGCACCGACCGAAGTTGCTCCTGTCCTGTGTCCAGTCCGATCGCTCCTTGCTCGTCCAGCAGCGCCAACCCCTGCTGCTCGAGCGCCTCCAGATCCCGTGAAGCCAGCAGCGTTCCGGAGGACGCGACGACACCGACCGCCGGGCCGCCCGAGATGAAACATTTCGTGGCATCGAGGATCGCCAGATCGGGCCGCACCGCCAGTGAAGCATCGGCAATGCGCCCGATGAGGTGGTCGCTGTGGAGTTCGACACGCTCCGCGGGGTGCATGAATCCGATCGTCATCTTGAGACCGAGGCTCACGCCGGCCTGGTGATGGGTCTTGGCGGAGAGCAGATAGATAATCCGGTCGAACTCCTGGAGGCAGGCCGGGATGATGATCTCGCGGAAGTGGCGCCCGGGCACCTCGCAGCGACACCACCGCTCCTCATCGAAGTAGCGCAACCGCACATCACGCGCGCAGGCCCACTCCGGCACGCCGGTCCGCCCCAGCACCTCGCGCGTGCGCCCCAGCGCGATCGCCGAGCACTCGCCAAGCGCGATCTGCGATGCGCCGGCGGCCTGAAGCTCATCGACGATTGCTGAGAGCATCTCGAGACTCGTCGAAGCGGGGGGCGCGTGATAGGAGTTGAAATTCGGCTTCAGCAGAACCTTCGCTCCGGGAGGGACTATGCCGGAAAGACCGCCCAGTTGCCCCAGAAGCTCGGCGACGTCACCTGGCAGGTCGCCGCCGGTCTCAACACGAGCAACCGTTGAGTCGCCGCCGGCCGGCCATCGCGCAGGCACGCACCTGAGGCTGCCGCCCGTGCTCGCGACGCATCGAAGGTCGGCCGGGTCTTCGTCTCCGCCAGTCAGCACGCGCGCGCCGTAGAGGCGCAGTTCCGCGCGGTTCACACGCGGGGTTCCACCGAGATGCAGGGCGCACTGCCAGCCACGGCCCGCGCACTCGCAATATGACGCGCCGACCAGGCGGAGGGCGAGACCGCGCCCGATCACCGGGATTCTTCCGGTCACACGGACGAGATCTCGCATCCGGTTCACCAGCAGCGCGTCATACGGCGTCACAGCCTCGCCCTGCGCGTCCTCTGGGGGCTGAATGCCGCGAAGAATACGCGCGACCTGGCGCCACCACCGCGCCAGCCGCAGGGCGGTCCTCAACCGCCTGAGCGTGTTCCGCGAGAAGAGCCTCCTAAGAAGCCTCATCAGCGAGGACCAGTCCCTCCTCGACGAGAGCCTCGGTCAGTTCGATGAGGTCGTCGAGCGCACGGTCCTCTTCGACATCATACTCCGCGCAGACGGCCCGGGCGACCTGCCCCAGCGTCGTCTCACCGTCACACATCTCGACGAGTATGATCCCTGCGCCGTCAACCGTGTAGTAGATCCCGGTGTTGACATTCAGGAGCGCCGCCGTGCCCTCGATTGTGTGGGTCACTGCATGCGAAGCCAGACGAGGCGTTGTCGCTGCAGAGATGCTCATCCTCCCACTCCTCTAACTGTGCGTCTTCCGCTCCGCCACAATCATGCACGTTGTCGGCGGGGCGGCTACCCGCGTCTGCGCCGCCTCAGGCGCGTCAGCCTTCGCTTCACCGTCCGCGCGAGACGGTACCACCACGGCTCACAGCCGGAGGCCACGTAAAGCCGATCGGCCAGTTGCGCTCCTCGCTGCCACAGTTCGCGGAATGTCTCATCACTCATAGCGCTGAAGTTCTGAACCGGTTGCCGCGCCTGCCGCTCCCTCACATCCCAGAAATCAGGCTCGATTCGCCCCTCTGCGATCAGCTCTCGCGCGTATGCGGTGCCCGGCAGCAGCATGAAGGGGACGATGCTCGCCGTCTCCGGGTTCACCGCCTCCACAAGCTCAAATGAGGAGAGCAGCTCCCTTTCAGTTTCGCCCGGACTGCCACAGATAATGTTGACCTGCAGCCTGATCCCTGTCGCCTTCACCATCTCTGCCGCAGCCCGGTTCTGAGCCACAGTGCATCCTTTGTTCATGCGCCTGAGTACCCGGTCAGAGCCCGACTCGACGCCGAGTTCGATGTGGATGCAGCCTGCATCCTTCAATGCGGCGAGCAGTTCCGTATCCAGCGCATCGGCTCTGGCCTGGATCGCGAACTTCGCCCGATCCGCCAGCCCTTCCTGCCTCCAAAGGCGCATCAGGCGCATGACTCGCTCGCGGTCGGCGGTGAAGTTCTCGTCGAGAAACATCAGCGCGGGCACTCCGTATTGCGCGAGGATCGCCTTCGCCTCATTGACGGTGTGCTCCGCCGAGTGCGTCCGGTAGCCGCGCACACTGTAGGCCGGCTCGGAGCAGAACGCGCAGCGGTGGTGGCACCCGCGGCTGCTGAGTATCCCCGTGCTGCGAATGTGACTGCCCCGGATTGCCGCCCGGCTGTATTTGATGTAGCGACGCATCTCAAGGAGGTCGCGAGCCGGATGCGGGAGGCTGTCGAGAGGCCACTGCGGCGCCTCCCACGGGTTCATCTGCACCTCTCCCCCACTCCCGCGCCAGGCAACACCGGGGAGGTCGCGTGCAGACATCCCGGCGGCAAGCTGGACGATCCGCTTCTCGCCCTCACCCATCACGAGGCAGTCGGCGGACGGCATCCGTTCAAGCGTCTCAGTCGGGAGAGTAGTGGCATGCGGCCCCCCGAGGACGATTGTGGCCTCCGGCCGGGTTCGGCGAGCGATCTCCGCGACCGCCACCATGTCGCCGAACGCTGCGGTGACTCCGCTGATCCCGATCAGATCAGGTGCAATCCTCTCCATCAACTGAGTGGTCGCCCGATCCAGTTCAGGAAGGGAGAGGCCCTGCCAGACTTTGAGGTTCAGGCGATTGTGCAGATGGACCTCGTGGCCAGCTTCACGGAGCGAGGCCGCGAGATAGGCCGGCCCGAGGGGAGCCCACCGGATCGATCGGCGGGTGAACTCCCCGGGAATTGTCGGATCAATCAGTAACGCACGCACGGTTTGCCTCGACTCCTGTCACCGCCATTGAACCCTCACGGGAGACAGCTACTGGCAATGTTCGCTTCAACTACCTCAACGTCCTTTTCGGGTCGCTCACGGCATGCCGCTGAGATCGTATATGCAGGCTGGCGTACCGTGCGCTCTCATGGCGACGAGGCGAACGGCGTGTTGGTCAGGCCATGGCAGCAGGAGCGCTCGGTCTCTCGCCCCGCCAGCTCCATCCTGCCTCAATGCGCGCGGAATGCACGAAACTTCCCGTGGTCGATCGGGTACTTACCACGGGTGTGCGTTGACTCGAGCTTTTCTTCCCACATGCAGGAACGC
>JBKHFA010000109.1:0-10901 GCA_046540615.1 Armatimonadota bacterium
TGTGTCAATTGGCGGCGCGCGCTAAAATATGACCGTCAGGGGGCGGACGCGGCCAGTGCGACGGTGGCCGCGTCCGCCGATTCAGACACGGGAACTACCGTCGGCGCCGGATCAGGACCGCCGTCTGCGATCCAGTCGGAGGATATCTGGCAGCCCACCTCCGTCATGTATCCGGCACCCACCTCCGCCGGCTCAGTCGAGAGATGCCAGCGAGTGTCAGACTGCCACAGGAAGCGGCGAGGCGCCTCCTTCGTGAAGCACGGGAGCCGGTCGTGGCTCGCCATGGGGACGTAGACCCCATCGAAGCTCTCATCAGCGGCCCCGGCAACGCGGTACGCGCTGTGGTCGGCAGGCGATGACGCATTCATGCGCTCAATCGTCTCCGGCCGGGATTTCCACCACTCGCAATACCCGTAGAAGAGACCAAATACGCAGATGAACACCGCGACGTGAGCAAGTCGGCTTCGCATCACAAACGCCCCCTGGATGCGTGTCATGCCGAACACCGCCCATCTATGTGCTGTCCAATTGCTTCATATACTGCTGACTCACCTCCCTGGCCAACAAAAACTTTTGACAGGGATGATGAGATGTCTGTCAAAGATCAAACATCTGGCCTGCCGGTGGCGCGCTCAGCCGCCTCGGAGATGGATGAAGCAAGCATCGAGGAGATCACGGAAGAGTTCAGCCTGGAGACGTGGCGGGAGTATCGACGAGATTCGCTGGATCGAGGTGAGACGGCGCGCCGGCGCGCCCGGCACGGCTGCCCCCGGGGTCCGGCTCATCGACGAACTCCGGGATGCTGGAGACCCTCGGGGCAGGCTCGGGAGATCCGTCCATCTGCCACTGCGCGCATGGCGAGCGGCCGGGCTCGCACATGTACCCGTCGGCGAGCATGCCCGGTTCGGTGGAGAGATGCCAGCGGGTGTCCGAGCGCCAGAGGAAGCGTCGTGGCTCCTGCTTCATGAAGTACTGCCTGCCGTGGTGCTGGGCCGCGGGAACGTACGCGCCGTTGAACGTCTCGTCGGCCGCCCCCTCCACGAGGTAGGCGCCCCGCCCGGGGGAGGTCTGTCCGATCGCGAGCGCGACGGCCTGCGGGCGCGATTTCCACCACTCGCAATACCCGTAGAAGAGACAGAATACGCCGATGAACACGGCGACGTGGGCGAATCGGCTTCGCATATCGGTCACCTCCGATAATGCGTGTCATGCCGAACAGCACACGTCATCCCTCTGCGTTGTTGTTACATACTTCTTAAGTGCCGGTTTCACCTGCCGACAACACAAAAACTTTTAACTCATCGGCGC
The DNA here is from genome assembly GCA_046540615.1 of Armatimonadota bacterium. Taxonomy (GTDB): domain Bacteria; phylum Armatimonadota; class Zipacnadia; order Zipacnadales; family UBA5352; genus UBA5352. Next base: position 1,309 of record JBKHFA010000109.1, read on the forward strand.
ATTTGGCCGCCTGAAGATGCCGATGCGGGATGGTAGAAAGGTCGGTGATGTGGTGTTTCGCAAAGAATGACCGCCGTGTTTTCGGCGAAAAGCAGGCGTACGAGAATGCCGCGCGCACCCGGACAGGGTGCGCGCAGCCGTAGTGCGAGGCCTGCGCCGAGTTATTGCGCCGCAGGGGCCTCGGGCCTCAGGCGAGCGCAATGAGCCCGTAAAGCACGCCGGCGAGTCCGATGAGCGCAAGCGCGTAGATCGGCTTGCGAGGCATCTCGCCCTGGTTCTCCATCGCGAGGCCGAAGACGAAGAACACGAGCGGATGCACCAGGAAGGGCATCGCGAAGACGAACGAGATCATCTCGGCGGCCTGGACGCCGAACATCCCCTCCTGCACCGCCGCAAAAAGCCCGAAGTGCGACAGTGCTGCGCTCTTCGCCATCGCCAGATACTCCAGCGGCAGCGCCGTGAGGAGCAGCAGACCGCCGAAGACCGCCGTCAACTGCCATCCCATCGAGTACATAATCAGGCCGGAGATCTCGCCTTTGCGCTCGCCGCGGGCCTTGCGGATCGTCATGAATGACCAGATGGTGAGCAACAGGCCGATGCCGGCGAAGATCGCCGTGGGCAGGATGAGAAGGCTCCCTCGACTGACACTGAGCGCAAGCACAGAGAACACGAAGATGTGGCCGAAGAAGGGGATGTTGATCATGATCGGCGCGCGGGTCGCGGCTTCCTCGCCGAAGTCCCCGCCGGTGCAGGCGCCTGTGAGCCCGGCATGAGAGAGGGCTCCCGCCATCCCCGGGCCGAGGTTGCGGATCGCGGCCGTACCGGCGAAGAGCATCAGCAGCGCCATCCCGCCGAACATCCAGAAGAGCTGCCCGAAGAAGCCGTAGACGAGCACCGGCGCGACGCCGGTCAGGCTCAATGCGTGCGAGATCAAGGACCCGCCCACCATGAAGTTGGCGGCGAGAATGATGGGAATGCCCGCGAAGAGAAGACAGCGGATTGTCGGCCCGTGGTGGACGCGATACAGCAGCATCCCCAGGGCGGAGGCGACGATCATCGCGAAGAATATCTGCGGCAGCGCGATCAGCGGGCTGACCGCCTCCGTGATGTGGTACGAGACGAAAAGCACAGCGACGATTCCGATGATCTCGAAGAGGCCGAGGCGCAGATAATGCTGCTTGTCTTTGATAACCGCGCGATTGTCGATGAGAATCAGCGAGACGACGAGGCCGAAGTAGGCGATCAGCGGGTAGTAGGTTCCGATCGCATCCGCGGGGCTGGTCCCAAGTATCAGCTTCGAAACGCCCTCGATGCCGAGCAGCAGAAAGAATGCCCGGATGATGAAGACGAGATGTGTACGGCAGGTGCCGAAGATGATCTCGTCCATGCAGTACATCACCGACTTGTCTTCCGGCACCGAAGTCTTCGAGAATGTCCGTCGGAGTTCCTGTCCGCCCACGAAGAAGATCGCCGTGAGCGCAACTATGGTGGTCCTGCTCAGAATCCCGACCATCGGGAAATGCGTCAGGCCCGCGTCGGTGACCCCGGTCGACGTCAGCACAAAGCCCATCGCGAGCCCGAAGACCACGATGATGAGAATCGGTGAGTAGCGGGTCCCCGCGACGACGGCCCTCGCCACAAGCACCATGGGAATCAGAAAAAACAGCGTCAGCCAGAACTGGTTGAGGAACTGCAAGTGATCAAGCTGCTCGACTAAAGCTTCCATCATGCCTCCTGCAACAAGAAAACGGGCCACCAGAGGCGCCCCTTGATCTCAACTCTTCGCCAGCAAATGTGGTCGATCTGAACAACCACCTGTGCGTCCGAGCTGATCACGAATATACCCTCAATTCGCCCTCAATGGCCGGATACCTGCGTCGCAGATGAAGTTCTCAGGCCACAGACCACCACACGAGGAATCATGGCTGCGCCAGAGAAACGGAAGACACTCACGGCCTCTCGCACGCGGCGGCGACGCAGCATGCCTCATATGTCAGCGCCGCCGGGCCGGGGGAGGCCCGCGCTCCGGAGAAGAGGCCCAGAACCGACATGAGGAGTGATACGCTATGCCACGCACCGCCCGATTGACGACCGTCTCGTGGGGGCCGAGCGCGCCGGAGGGAAGCGCCGACCCCGTTGACAGCAACGTCGCGCAGGCGATAGAGACCATCGACATGGCCGCCCAGGATGGCGGCGACCTGATCGTGCTCAGTGAGGCTTTCGCGCACCGCAATATGCCCAAGCCCGAGGCGCTGCAGCGCGCCGAGCCCATCCCCGGGCCGATCACCGGGCGAATCGGCGAGGCCGCGAGGCGCCACGGATGCTACGTGGTGGCGGGGATGTACGAGCGCGCGGGCGAGAACGTTCACAACGCGGCGGTGCTGATCGACCGCCAGGGCGAGGTCGCGGGCGTCTACCGCAAGATGTTCCCCACTCCCGGCGAGATTGAGAACGGGATCATGCCCGGCACCGAGGCTCCGGTGATCGAGACGGACTTCGGGCGCGTCGGGATGGCGATCTGCTGGGACCTGCATTTTCCGTGGGAGATCGGCTCGCAGATGGCCGAGCAGGACGTGCAACTGATCTGCTGGCCGTCTATGTACGCGGGTGGCTTCCAGCTTCGGATGTGGGCGTATCTCTTCGGCGCCTACGTCGTCTCGGCGTGGCCGGGGCAGGTCTGCGAGATCATCGACATGAACGGCTACGGTCTGGCGGCGACGAACTACGGCTACCCGATCGTCAGCGCGGACGTGAACTTCGAGCGCGACATCTTCATGCGCTGCACCGCCAGCGGGAAGTGGCACGAGATCCGCGAAGCGTACGGCGACCGGATCACGATGGAACTTATGCACGCGCAGGGGACGTTCTCGATCACCAGCGAGGACGATGATCTGACCGTGGCGGAGGTGGCGGAGGCATTCGAACTCGACCGGCGCGTGCCCTACTACGCGCACTGTCGGCAGGTGCGGGAGGATGCGCTGGGGCGGTAGGCGCCGTTGTCCAGCCGTCAGGAGGGTGCGGGATTACATTCCCGCCCGGCGGCGGGCGGCCGCGGCCATCGAGCGACTGCAGTGACCTGACGGTCGGATCGAAGATGAGCAGCGTCGACCCGCATTCAGCACACACGGGAGCGTGACCAGCATGACGGCCAGGCGGATGTTAAGGCTGAGCAGGGCGACCCTGATGCTGATGATGCTGGCAGCATGCGGACCCTTGGCCGCACACGCACAGGAGCAACCGGCTTTCCCGGGCGCGGAGGGCTTCGGCGCCTTCTCCGCGGGCGGACGTGGCGGCCAGGTGCTGGCAGTCACCACGCTGGAGGACTATCACCCGAACGATGAGCCGATCGAAGGAAGCCTGCGGGCGGCGGTCACGACAGAGGGACCGCGCACGGTGATCTTCCGCGTCGCGGGCATCATTGAGCTGAAGGCTCCGCTGGTCATCACCGAGCCTCGCCTGACGCTCGCCGGGCAGACCGCGCCGGGGGACGGGATCTGTCTGAAGGGCTTCTCCACCTCGGTGAGAGAGACCAGCGACATCGTCATCCGGCACCTGCGCTTCCGCCCCGGCGACGAGGAGGGGCGAAGGCGCGTCGCCGAGGGCGCTGATGGCTGGGAGACGGACGCTCTCTCGGTCTACGCGAGCCGCGATGTCATCATCGACCACTGCTCGACAGGCTGGGCGAATGACGAGGTCCTGTCACTCACCGGCGTCGGCCTCGACAACATCACCGTGCAGTGGACGCTCATCACTGAGAGTCTGCATGGATCAACTCATCCCAAGGGCTCACACGGCTACGGCTCGATCGTCGGAGGACATGCGACCGGCACACAGCCTCGTATCACGATGCATCACACGCTTTACGCCCACCACTGGGCGCGGAACCCGCATTTTGCCGGCGACCGCGAGGGCAATCCGCCCGGTTCGCTGACGGACTTCCGCAACAACGTCATCTACGACTGGGGCAGGCTCGCGGCGCACAACTACACGCCGCAGTACACGAGCGTCAACTTCATCAACAACTACCTCAAGCCCGGCCCCTCGACCCGCGAGGATTGGCGCACCGTGGGACTGACGACCGGGAGCGAGAACGCAAACATCTACGCGCGCGGGAACCGGCTGACCAGCCTGCCGGAGGCGGATGATGACAACTGGCTGATGGCGAACACGGAACGTGGTGCGACGCCGCTCGACGAGTCTCTGCCGACACCCGCGGTCTCCATGACGGACGCCCTGAGCGCGTACGAGCAGGTGCTGGAACGCGCGGGAGCATGGCCGCGGGACGCAGTGGACGCGCGTGTGGTCGGGCAGGTGCGCGAGGGGGCCGGGCGGATCATCGACAGTGCCGAGGACGTTGGCGGCTGGCCGACGTACGCGGCCGGGCAGGCGCCGCCCGACAGTGACGGCGACGGGATGCCGGATGAGTGGGAGAATGCGCGCGGCCTCGACCCGAACGACGCCGGCGATGCGTGGGCTGACCGCGACGGGGATGGATGGGCGAACCTTGAGGAGTATCTCAGCGAGCGGGCAAGCGAGTGTGTCGGTGACGACGCGCGCTCGGCAGCGACGCCCACGCCGTGACGTTGACGCCGCCCGCCAGAATCCGCACGGCGAGGATCGTCATTCTCGCGTAGATCATGAGCCGCAGGACTGCAGAGAGCGCCTCACATACAAGATGGACGGGGAAACTCTGTCACGGGACGTCCACAGGGGCCTGCTCCCCGAACTGCAGCGCGCCGGCGTCGGGCGCGTCGCCGTCGAAGTAGCCCGGCTCCATCCCCGGCAGCGCGTCATGCCTGCGCCCCATCACCTCGAAGGGCCGCGAGAGGTCGAGGCCGAGGCCGCGGGCGGGGCTGTCCTCCGCAAGCTCGAAGTCCGGCATCGCCTCGAGCGCCCACAGTGCTCCTGGCTCATCGAGATGCATGGTATGCCCGCCGACCCACTCCGCGCCACCGTGGTTGATCGCTCCGGCGATCAGGTTGTAATCGACCGGGCCCATCATTGCCGCGTCCGACATATATGTTGAGCTGCCGGCAAGCGCCGTGGTCGCCGAGAAGATGTTGTTGAGCAGCCAGATTCCCTGATTGCCGCCATCGTCCGCCGACCAGCCAGACGGGCTGAAGCCGGTCCGGCCGCCGGCGAAGGTGTTGTGATAGAGGTAGAGTTCGGGATGAGCGGCGCCCTCCGCCATCTCGCGGGAGGTCCAGTGCACGTAGATATGACTGCCGAGGCCCTCAGGCTGCCACGAGAGGTTGCGGTAGAGGTACTCACGGCGGGCTTCCGGCAGGCAGTTGTTGTAGTGGTGCAGGCGGAAGTTGATGTTGCAGTCATAGACGAGGTTGTCGTGTACGCGCAGGTCCACCGAGCCCCGCTGTGCGGTCTCAGACGTCAGGACGCCGATGCTCGACATCCCGTGAATGACGTTGCGGTGCACGCGGGTGTCGCTGTTGTCGCTTAGCGAAATGCCGATCAGCCCCGCGTAGATGTGATTCCCCGCGACCTCGTTCCCCGGCCCCGCGCGCCGAATCAACACACCTCGATCGTCAGAGGCGTTCGGGCCCTGAATGTGCTTGAAGGCAAGGTAGATGCGGCAGCGGATCGACGTGTGCATGGTCTTCTCCGCCGCCCCCCACGCTCCGGGATCATCGTAGCCGAAGTAGTTGAGCGTCATCTCGTTCTCGCGGACAGAGTTGTGCGCCGCGCCGGCGGTGATGACCACCCGATTGTGCCCATTGCTCAAAAAGCAGCGCTCCACGATGTTGTCATGCGCGTCTTCGCCCTCGATCACGACACAGTCCTCGGCGTTGCTGATGCGGATGTCGCGAATCGTCCAGTGGCTCACGTCCTGGAGCCGGATTCCGCCACCACCGGGTGCCGCAAGCAGCTTCATGTCAGTCGGATCATCACCGTGCCGAAAGCGGATGTACGTCATACCCTCTGCGGCGCCGTAGATCACCTCGATGCCATCCCAGAACCCCTGCTCCTCGACGAGGTGACCGTACTCCATGTCCATCGGGCCATCCGGCGGCAGCGCGAGCAGGTCGAAGCCCCCGCCCTCGGGTGTCATCCGCCGATCGAAGATGCGCAGGATCTGCTTGCCATCGAGGGTCATGGAGTAAGGGACGAAGCCGAGGTCGTCGGTCTTGAAGACGCCCTCCCCGACCTCGGGCGCGGGCTCCCAGCCTGTGACGGGGACACCGATGTCAAGCACGGTCAGCCACTCGCCATCGGGGCCGCGCTCGCCCTCCAGTACGATCGGCGCGTCGGCCTCGCCCGAGACGCCCGGGGCGATCGTCTCGCTCCAGCGGCCCTCATGCACACGGATGGTGTCTCCCGGCCCCGCTCGCTCGACGGCCTCCGCGATGGTTGCGAGAGGCTGCTCGGCGGTGCCCGGGTCCCCCGCCGCCCCGTCCTTCGCGACATGCAGCGTGGCCGCGCGGGTCGCATCGACGGAGCAGGTCAGCAGCGCAATACACAACAAGCCGACTGCGAGTTCAACGCGAAGCATGGTTGACGTCCTCCCTGCGGGACTCGCCGACTGTCGTTCTGCAGGGCGGGGACCTGCGCCCCGCCTGCCGTTCACTCCATCAGATACGCGCACAACTCCGACACGACGAACATGCAGGTGTCGATGATCCCCTCGTGAGACCACGGGGCCTTCGAGTCGAGCACGCCCTGCGGGCTCTCGTAAAGCAGCGGCATCGCGCCCGCGAAGTGATGGTAGAGGCTCGTCGAGCAGCGCTCCGAGGCGAGTATCTTGCCGTCGAAGAGTATGTCCTCGGCCTTCGCGGCGTCGATGATCCGCTCGCAGAGTTGGTGCTGGCGCTGCTGCATCTCCGCGGGCACGAGGTTCGTGGGCCGGATCATCAGCGGCGGCGCGGCGTGCGCGTGGAACTCAAGCACGATGTCCGGACTGTGGTCGGCGATGAACTCCATCGTCGCGGCGACCTCGGGGCTGCGGATGTTCTCGGGGTCGCATTCGCGGTTGAGATGCTGGCCGGCGTCGTTGAAGAGCCCGCCGAGGATCATCATCTCCTCGGGGTCGCAATCCCCCTCAGCCGGATCGTAGCGGTCGCCCTCGAGGGTCACGCCCGCGTCGTAGTGCAGGATGTCCTGGCGGGCGAGGCCGACGAATGAGTTGGGCATCCGCGCGCGGGCGTCGGGATTGAGGACCGGCACGATGACGTAGTTGAGGTCGCCGACGATCTCCGGCCACGAGGTGCCCTTGAGATCGCGGCCGTAGCCCAGTGCGGAGATGACGTTGCAGCAGGTCGCCGGCCCCTGCGGCTCATGCCCGTGCATGCCGCCGACCAGCCCCAGCGTGGGGGCGTCGGAGCGCCCGCGGTAGATGACGCCGTGGATCGCCCGCCCCCCGGCGGAGGTGCCGATGTGCTCGACCTGGCAGTGCGCTGCGGTGGAGAGGATCTCGTCGAAGCGGTCGAAGGTCGCCGGCCAGAACTCGGGCGTGGAGATGCGCGGCGGCAGTCGGCGGCGCAGCATCGGATCGAGCATCGGCGTTCACTCCTCGTCGGCGGCGGTGTCGAACACATCCGGGTTCACGACGAACTGCGGGCGGCGTCCGTTGAGCACGGCGAGCACGTTCTCACAGACGGCGGCGTTCACGCGCGCGGCCGCCTCGGCGGTCATCGACGAATTGTGTGGCGTGATGACGGTGTTCGGCGCGCTGAGGATCGGATCGTCGGGCCGCGGCGGCTCCTCCTCGAGCGTGTCGAGGCCCGCGCCGGCGATCCATCCTTCCTCCAGCGCGCGGACAAGGGCCGCCTGATCGACCAGCGCCCCGCGCCCGCAGTTGATGAGGAACGCGCCCGGCTTCATCGTGCGAAGCTCTTCTTCGCCGATGATCCCGCGCGTCTCCTCGGTGAGGTTCGCGTGGAGCGTGATGATGTCGGACTCGCGCACAAGCTCATCCAGCGCCATCTGCACGCACTCGAGCGCCTCGAACTGGTCGCCGGGGCAGTAGGGGTCGAGCGCCAGCACGCGCATGTCAAAGCCCGCGGCGCGTCGCGCGACGGCCCTCCCGATCGAGCCGAGGCCGATGATCCCGAGGGTCTTGCCGAAGATCTCCACTCCCTCCACGTGCCGCCAGTCAAGCGACCGAGCGACCTCCATCTGCTCGGGGATGCGCCGTGAGAGCGTGAGCATCAACGCGAAGGCCTGATCGGCGACGGATTCCTGCAGCGTGCCGGGGGTGTTGGCGACGATCACACCGGCGTCGGCGGCGGCATCGAGATCGATCGAGTCGCAGCCGACGCCCCAGCGGGCGATGATGCGAAGCTCAGGCAGCGCGCTGAGCACGTCGGCGTCGTAGCGCTCCATGCTCGCGATGACGCCCACGCAGCCGTCGAGCAGCGCGATCAACTCGTCGCCCTCGGGCGCATGGTCGGTCGGGCCGTGTACGACCTCGACACCCGCGTCGCGCAGCGGCTTTCCGGCCTCCGGCTCATGCCGGACGAAGGGCGCGGCGAGGACCGTCACTGTGTCTGCCATCGTCAACGCACCCCTCCGACCGCCGGATGCTCGCGCAGTTCGCCGAGCGCCTCCTGGCTGCCGCGAACAAAGAGCGCGACCTCGGACGCGAAGCACAAAAAGCGGCAGCCCGCGTCGAGGTATTTCTGCGCCATCTCCACGCTGAAGGCGTGCATGCCGGGCGCGACGCCCGCGGCCTGCGCGGAGGCGAAGATGTCCTCGATCGCCTCCACGACCTGGGGGCTGTCAAGCTGGCCGGGCAGCCCCATGCTCAGCGAGAGGTCGTTCGGGCCGATGAAGACCGCGTCGATGCCCTCGACGCTCAGGATCGACTGGCGGTTTTCAAGGCCCAGCGCGGTCTCGATCTGCACCGCGACGAGCGTCTCGGCGTTGCGGCTGCGTGTGAACTCACCGGCGGGCTTCGCGGCGTAGTCGTCGTGGCCGATGTTGGTGCCGAGGCCGCGCTTCCCGTCGGGCGGGAACTTCACCTGGCTGACGATGTCGCGGGCCTGCTCGGCGGTCTCCACGTGGGGGAAGACCAGTCCGTCCGCGCCGAGGTCGAGGTAGCGGGCGGGCCACTGCCCGCGTGAGGCTGGGGCGCGGATGATGACCGTCAGCCCGATCTCGCGCGCCGCGCGGATTAGCCACGCGACGGTCTCAAGGCCCGGCCAGTGGTGCTCGGTGTCGAAGATTACGAAGTCGTATCCGGCCTCGCGCACGATCCGGCAGGTCCCCGGCGAGAGCATCTCGCCGAGCATCGTTCCGATGACCGCCTCGTCCTGCGCGAGTGCGTCCTTGACGGCGTTTCCGCTCATGAGCACTCTCCTCCTGTCAGTTGTAAGTTCCTTCTTCGCGTCCGCGCGTGGTCCTTCCTCTGTGCTCTCGGAGTGCCAGTGTCCGAGCGCCGGAGACCGGGGGTGTGAGCACATCGGCCGAACGCCCGCAAACCGCACCGGGCGTGGCACACCCGACCTCCGGACGGCCTGCGCACGACGCACAGGTCGGTCGAATGTCGTTTGTCGTTGAAGGGGCCGCCTGAGAAGGGGATTGTCGTTTATCCCCGACGAAGTCGGCCCGTGGCCTGTGAATCACTGTCAGGCTGAGGG
>JBKHFA010000110.1:0-10885 GCA_046540615.1 Armatimonadota bacterium
TCGCCCACGTGCTGGAAGAACGCGAAATCCTCCGCGCCCATGCTCGGATAGGGCATCTCCTCGACGCCGTCATCGCCGAGCACCTCGCGCGCGGCGTCGGCAGCGCAGTCAAGCACCCACTGCTCGTTCCACAGCGGCGGATAGCCCTCGTCGATGCTGATCTCAAGCCGCCCGCCAAGCTCGGTGACGATCGTGCGCAGGCGGTTGCCGAGGAAGTCGATGATCGCCTCGCGCGTCTGCTGCTCGTAGGTGCGAATCGTGCCCGTGAGCTGCACGCGATCGGCGAGTATGTTGCGGCGCGTACCGCCCTCGATCATCCCGAATGTGACGACCTTGCGGTGGATCGGGTCGGTGCAGCGCGCGACGAACTGCTGCACGGCGATCACCGCCTGTGCGGCGATGGAAATCGCGTCAGCGCCCTGGTGAGGGCGGGCCGCGTGTGAGGCCTCGCCGAGGATCGTCATGTTCACCGAGTCGCTCTGCGCGGTGGTGAAGCCGCTGGTAACGCCGACCCTGCCCTGCTCAAGATCGGGGTGAGCGTGCATCGCGAAGATCGCCTCGGGCCTCGGGTCGCGAAGGCAGCCGTCATCGATCATCCTCAGGGCGCCACCCGCACCCTCCTCACCCGGCTGGAAAATCAGCTTCACGATGCCCGGCAGCTCCTCACCCATCCCGCGGAGGATCGCCGCGGCGCCCAGCAGGGCCGCGGTGTGCGCATCGTGGCCGCACGCGTGCATGACGCCCTCATTGGCCGATGCGTACTCGGCTCCGGTGGCCTCGGTCAGTTCGAGCGCGTCCATGTCCGCGCGCAGGGCCACGCACCGGTCGCCCTGCCCGCGCGCGATCGCCACCACGCCGGTCTCGCCGACGCCCTCCTCGATCTCCTCGATGCCCATCTCACGCAGTCGCTCAACCACGAAGGTCGCGGTCTCATGCTCCTGCATGCTCGGCTCGGGGTGCATGTGCAGGTGGCGGCGCCAGCATACCAGGTCGTCCCGAAGTTCTTCGGCGCGTTGCGCGATCCAGTGCCGATCGTTGTTCATATCAGGACCTCCGGTCTCCATCTCATTTGCGATTCGTCGCGATGGCGCGCCACCGGCAACTGCCTCATCCCCACAGCTTGCGGTCGAGAGAGCGGTACTGCACCGCCTCGGCGGCGTGGGCCACGCCGATCTGCTCGGCGCCCTCGAGATCGGCGATCGTGCGGGCCAGCTTGATGATGCGATCATGGGCGCGGGCCGAGAGCGCGAACTGCTCGATCGCCGTCTTGAGCAGCGCCTCCACCTCGCTTGAGATCGCGCAGAACTCCCGCAGCGCGCGGGGGTTCATCTCGGAGTTGTTGTGGAAGGGCGCGCTCTCAAAGCGCGCGTGCTGCCTCTCCCTCGCGGCGAGGACGCGATCGCGGATGACGGCGGATTTCTCGCCGGGTTCGCGTTGCATCACCTCGTCGGAGGTGAGGCGCGGGACCTCGATGTGTATGTCGATGCGGTCGAGCAGCGGGCCGGATATCTGCTTGAGGTAGCGTTGTATCTGCGCCTGGCCGCAGGTACACTCCCGCTGCGGATCGGTGCTGAAGCCGCAGGGGCAGGGGTTCATCGCGCCGACGAGTTGAAAGCGCGCCGGGAAGGTCAGGGTGCTCTGCGCCCGCGCGATCGTCACCTCGCCGTCCTCCAGCGGCTGGCGCATGACCTCGAGGGCGTTGCGCGGGAACTCCGGGAGTTCGTCGAGAAAGAGCACGCCGTGGTGCGCCAGCGAGACCTCGCCGGGTGACGGGATGCTGCCCCCGCCGATGAGACCGGCGCTGGAGACGGTGTGATGCGGGTGGCGGAAGGGGCGCGTCTGGATGAGCGCGTCGCCGGGGCGCATGAGGCCCCTGACGGAGTAGAGTTTCGTGACTTCCAGCGCTTCCTCCAGCGTCATCGGCGGGAGGATCGACGGGACCCTCCGCGCCAGCATCGTCTTGCCCGATCCGGGCGGACCGACCATCAGGCAGTTGTGCCCGCCGGCGGCCGCGATCTCAAGGGCGCGCTTGACGTGATCCTGGCCCCTGACGTCCGACATGTCGGCCTCGTAGGGCGGTGCCTCGAGGCTGATCTGCCTGTCGGAGACGCGCACCGGCTCGTCGCGAAGATCGCCCTCAAGCAGCTTCACACATTCGTAGAGCGTTTCCGAAGCGAAGACCTCGAAGTCGTCAACCACCGCGGCCTCGTTTCCGTTGTCCGGCGGGACGATGAGCGCGCGGCGGCCGGCGGTTCGGCTCCCGAGCGCCATCGGCAGCGCGCCGGAGATCGGACGCAGTCGGCCGTCGAGCGACAGTTCGCCCGTGAGCGCGACTTCGTCGAGTATTCCGTCGGCCGCGACCTGCCCGGTGGCGACGACCAGCCCGAGAGCGATCGGCAGGTCGAACGCCGGGCCCTCCTTCCGGATGTCGGCGGGAGCGAGGTTGATCGTCACGCGCTGCTTCGGAAACTCGAAGCCGGAGTTGCGGATGGCGGCCTCCACGCGATCGATGCTCTCACGGACGGCCGCGTCGGGCAGTCCGACTACGTTGATGGCCTCTTTGCCGAAAGAAACATCCACCTCGACCTGCACGGGATACGCGTCGACGCCGAGTATTGCTGCGGAGTGGATTCGTGCGAGCATGTGGACCCCCATGAGTGTCGGAAGCTGGTGCGGTCAGGGTCATTTCCGCACGGATGAGGCCTTTCCTCCGTCTCCGACAAGAAAGCGGCGCCCCGGACCTGTCCGGGGCGCCGCTGGTCGGCATGTCAGGCGGCGTCGTCGGGCGCGCGGCCGTCCACGCGCGGAAGATGGCGTCGCTCACGTTTCGATGGCGAGAAGCCAGGCGATTACGCTCGCCCGAGCATCTCCTTCACGTTATTGAGGCAGGTCTCCACGGCCTCGAGCGGAGGCACGGGATAGCGCTCCTGCTCGATGATGTACCAGTCGGTGCCCGCGACTTCCTCGCAGAGTTCGAAGATCGTGTCCCAGTCAGCGACGCCCTCACCGACGAGCGCGTCCTCGTTGTCCGGGTCGAAGTCCTTCACATGCACCGTCAGGGAGCGCCCGGGGTACTTCTGCAGGTAGAGGACCGGGTCCTGGCCCGCGCGGATGCAGTGGACGATGTCAAGCTGGCCGAAGATGTCCTCGCGGGTATTCTCCATGAAGACGTCCCACGGGATCTCGCCCTCCATCGGCTCGAACTCGTGCGCGTGGTTGTGATAGCCCAGTTCGAGGCGATGTTGCTTGATCCGGTCAAATGCCACGTTGAAGACCTCGGCGGTCGTCTCCCACGCCTCGAGCGAATCGCGGTACTCCTCGGGCAGACCCGGGACGACGATGTAGTCGTTGCCGAGGCTGATCATATCTTCGATGTTCGCCTGCAGTTCGAACTCCTGGATGGCGGTCACCGGCATGTGCGCACCGGCGATGCCGAGTCCGAGATCGTCGCAGATCTCGCCAAGCTCCTCCGGGTCGTGGTCGAAGAATCCGGCGAACTCAACCCCGTCGTAGCCCATCTCGGCGACCTTCTCGAGAGTTTCGGGGACGTCCCGGGCCATCTCATCGCGGATCGAGTAAAGCTGAAGGGCGATCGGAATATCTGACATGGCTGCTTCCTCCCTGCCTCTGCCCCGGCATCGCCGCAGGGGCTTTGCGCGCGTTGTTCGTCTATGTGATTCGCCGACTGGGGGCGGATACCTCCACTCTCGCGGCTTTGTGTCAGAGTGAGATGGTTTGCGGCGGAGCCTCACCCCCTCGGTCCTCCTCTCCCTTCCTCCTGACGCTGCAAAAGGCGCAGCGTCAGGCGGGACGAGGGAGGAAGAACGACAACTGATTACGACAATGACGAGTCTTCGCTGTCCTTAACTCCTGATGCGGACCCACTTTCTTGCAGGAGAAACCGCGCCCACCACGTAAATTAACACACTACGAGACTGGGAGCGAGCCGAAAGGAATGGCAATCATCGAGGACCTTCCTATCATCCCACTGAACTCCGTGCTCTTTCCCGGGGCGCCGACGACCCTTTACATCCACGAGGAGCGCTACCGTGAGATGCTCGAGGAGGTCGTCGAGGGTGACGGCTACTTCGGCGTGGCGCTGCTGCGGGCCGGCAAAGAGGTCGGGGGGCCGAGCATCCCTCATGACATCGGCACCATCGCACGGATCGCCGAGGTCACGAAGCTGCCGGATGGATCGAGCATGGTGCTCGCGCAGGGGGGGCCGCGTTTCCGAATCCGGGCGATCCTCAGCACAATGCCGGTCGTTCGGGCGGACATTGAACTCATCGAGGACCGCGAATCCTCCGACGGCGGGAGCGGCCATGGCGCGAGCATCGCGCGCAGTGAACTGCAGGAACTGATGAGCCTGGTTCTCCGGACCATCGGATCGGAGGAGACCGTCACCGAAGTGCCGAGGGACCCTGAGGAGCTTTCGTGGGCCATCGCGGCCAATCTGCAGATGAAGCTTTCCGGTCAGCAGGAGATACTCGAGATGCAATCGCCCGAAGAGCGCCTGACCGCCATGCTCCCGGTTCTGCGCAAGGAGATCCAGCACTACCGTGTGATGGCGGCGGCGCGGGAGAAGCTGGCGGCGCTGGGGATAACCGGAGAACACGATGACAGTCCGTTCTCGCGAAGCTGAACGCAGAGCGGTCCTCTGAAGCGGCGGCTTGACACCGGGGCGGGGCGGGCGTACAATCATCCCGTGATGAAGGCATCGAACACACACGTGGTGGCGGCAGCTATCACGGCAATCATACTCCTGGCCGCGCCTTATACCTCCGCCGAGTCGGCGCTGACTGGACACACCGCATCGACCGGTGATGTACTGCATGTCACCGTCTTCGGCGAGGATGGGCTGAGCGGAAGTTACCGCGTCGGGCCCACCGGCACGTTCTCGATGCCCGTCGTTGGCAACATCGACGTTGGCGGGAAGACATTCAAGGAGATTGAGGATCAGGTCGTCGAGGAGCTTCAACGCCTGATCAAGCGCCCCCTGGTCACCGTCGGCCTCGACGAGCTTGCCTCCGAGCGCAAGGTGTACACCACCGGTGAGGTGCAGGACGTCGGCCCCATGGTGCTGCCTTTCGGAGCCACCGTGGCCGACGCGGTTACTGCTGCCGGGCCCACGGAAGTCGCGGACCTCCGCGCCGTCCGTGTGAACCGGCCGGGTGAGGGGCCGAGCACGGTTGATCTCAGCGGGCTGCGCACCGACGAGGCCCTCGACGCGCTCCAGACAGTGCAGTACGGTGATGCGATCCATGTGCCGCGCCTCGAGGACCGCATTGCTGTCCTCGGGCAGGTTAAGACGCCCGGTGAGACTATCATGCCGCTGGGCCGACGCGTAAGCGTCCTTGACGCCGTCTCGCGAGTCGGTGGCGGCCTGACCGAGGGCGCGGACCGCACCAGGGCGATGATCATCCGTCCGGGCGAGCAGATTGTCCACGTCGATCTCGCCCGTCTCCTCGAAGAGGGTGACCTCACTCAGAACAAGCAGCTCGTCCCCGGCGACGTGCTGGTGGTGCGCGAGGCCGGGAAGGTCTCAGTCCTCGGCGAGGTGAATGCCCCGCAGTCGCTCCAGATTCCGGAGCCGCTGAATGTCGTTGAGGCGCTGGCGCGTGTCGGCAGCACGACGCCTGAGGCGGACCTGAAGCGCGCGCAGGTCATCACACCCGAGGGATCGATCCCGATCGACCTCGAGGCGCTGATGATGCACGGTGAGATGCAGTACAACCTGGCGATGAATCCCGGCGACGTGCTGCTGGTGCCTCCCGCGGGGCCTGAGACCGTGCTTGTGCTCGGCGCTGTGGAGAATCCCGGCGTCATCGACATCCGCGAGCAGCAGCAGCGCGACGTCCTGCGCCTGCTGACCGCGGCCGGCCCCACTGACATGGCGGCGCTCGAAACCGTGCGCGTCTACCGCGAGGACGAGGCAATCACCGTGGACATGCAGGCTGTCATGGAGGGGGACCTCAGTCAGAACGTCGCGCTGGAGCCTGATGATGTGGTCGTCGTCAACGAGGTGAACACGGTCTACCTCATGGGCGCCGTTTCGCGGCAGGGCGCCGTCCCGCTCACCGAGGAGCTTACGCTGCTCGACGTCGTCTCGACCTACGCGAACTTCGAGGCGGGTAACATGAAGCAGGTCACCGTGTTGCGCGCAGACGAGTTTGGCGAGACCGAATTCCTCACGCGCAACATGGGCCAGGCGCATAAGGGCATCGCCCCCGAGGATATGCCGCTGCAGGAGGGCGACATCATCTTCGTCCCCTACGCCGACCGCGGCTTCGACTGGGGCGAGGCGCGCAACGCGCTGTGGGCGATCGGGACCATCTGGGGCCTCCTCGGCAATCTCTTCTGACCGCAAAAGCATCCCCTCGTCAGAACGCAAAGGGCGCCGGCAATCTGCCGGCGCCCTCTGGGCGTACCCCCCTGCCGCGACCGGTCAGGGCATGCAGCAGTCCTTGTACTTGCGCCCGCTGCCACACGGGCAGGGCGCGTTGCGGCTCGCGCCCGGGTAGCCGGCCGGCGCCTCTGATTGCGGCGCCCGCTGCTCCTGCTCCCGGCCCTCCTGCTGCTCGGCCCGCAGCCGCCGGGCCATCTCCTGGAGGGTGTCATGCGCGTGCTCGAAGAACATCCGGTAGGCCGCGCAGAAGTACGTCGGCTGTGCGGCGTCGCCGAGCATCACGCGGTACTTCGGGCATCCACCGTGGCAGAGCCGGAACCACTCACACTCCCCGCAGTCGGTCTGCCCGAGCCCCGCTGTCTTCCGCGCGCGGAAGGTCGTGTAACGATCGAGGCGCGGGATGTGGTGGAAGCGAAGGTCGTGAATGTTGCCGTATCTCCACTGCTCCTCGACGAAGAAGTCGCAGGCGTAGATGTCCCCGTTGTGCTCGACCACGAAATACGGGCCGCACTCGGGTCCGAACATGCAGGTCGGGTGGTCGTGCCCCATGATCACCGCAAGGGCGTCGTCGAACATGCGCACGTAGGCCTGCCGCGGTTTCTCCGCCGCCCACAGGTCGAATATCTCGCACAAAAAGCGCCCGTAGTCCTCCGCGCTGATACTGAAGTCGGCGAGGCCCGGCCCGCAGGGGTTGTTCTCCGCCAGCGGGATGAACTGCAGAAAGTCCACGCCCAGTCCGAGGAGATACTCGTAGGTCTCCGCCGGGCGATGAACGTTCATCGGCTGGACCATCGCGAGGATGTTCACCTCGACGTCATGCTCCAGCAGATTGCGGATGGCGGCCACGACCCGCCCGTGTGAGCCCTTTCCGGCGTGATCGACGCGGTATGCGTCATGCACCTCGCGCGGGCCGTCGATGCTCGCCCCGACAAGGAACTTGTACTCGTGCAGGAAGCGGGCCCACGCCGGGTTGTCGAGCAGCACCGCGTTGGTCTGCAGGGAGTTGGAGACCGACTGGCCGGGACGGCCGTAAAGCTGCTGGTACTCGACCGCGCGCTTGTAAAAGTCAAGTCCCATCAGCGTCGGCTCCCCGCCCTGCCAGGCGAAGGGCACCATCCGCTCATGGTAGTTCATGTACTTGCGGACCAGTTCGCGCAGCGTCTCGTCGGACATGCGGTGCTTCGGTGTCGCGGCGAAGAGTTCATCGGCCTTGCCGGAGTAGAAGCAGTATGTGCAGGCGAGGTTGCAGTCCGGGCCGGCGGGTTTGATCAGAACTGTCAGCGGTTCCTGCGGCATCAGGAAATCACTCATTCTTCCCATGATCAGTGTTGGACAGTCGGAAGACGTAGCGGCAGCGCCCGCCCTCGCGGCAGATCGCCTCCGGCATCTCCGCCACGATCTCCGGTCCGTCGTCGGGCGAGAACTCGGCGGCCCAGCCGGCGGCCTCGCGAGCGCAGATGCGATCGGCAATCTCCGGGCCGAGTTGCTCGCGGCCACTGCTCTCGAGGACATCACGCCACGGGCATTGTGAAATGACGATGGCCGCCTCGGTGGGGTTCGTGAATGACACGTCGTAGCGGTGCCCCTCGGCCGCCAGCTTCAGAGCCATGCAGCGCACAAGCGCCCCCGGGGTGTTCTCGTCGGCGCCGAGCAACTCCCGCGCCTTCCGGGCCTGGATCTTCGGCATGACCTGCCAGACACGCTCGTCGAGCGTCATCGCGCGCTCGAGGCCCTCGTCCTCCTCCAGCAGCACGAACCAGAGGCCGTCCACGGCGAAGTAACTTCGTCGGAGCATCTCCACGATCTTCTCGCTGCCTGTGTCCACGCTATCCCTCAGTTTCGCATCGACGATCGGTGTGCGGGCGTGCTGACATTTCGCCGCACGCTCCACGTGGCCTCCCCGTCTTCCGGGGCCGGTCATCGTCGCCGGCGGGAAGGATATGCCGGCCCTCAGGGCGAAATTTCGCCCGCCGACCGCAACGCTCGTTGCCTGGAGGTCGCGTCATGCGAACCACGATCGCGCTTGTACTTGCAGTCATCTGCGCGCTCCCCGCCGCCGCGATGGACCTGACCGTCGATGGCGCGGCGAACTGCGTCATTGTGCTGCCGGACGATGCGATGCAGATCCACCAGTTCCCGGCCGAAGAACTTGCCGAGCACCTGCAGGCCATCTCCGGCGCGGAGATCGCCATCGTCAGGGAAAGCGAGCAGACGGCCGACCCCGGCCACCGGATCTACGTGGGGCCCACGCAGGCCGCAGCCGCCGCGGGCATCGATGCCGCGGCCCTCGAGCCTGAGGCCATCCGAATCCTCGCTGGGGGCGATGATCTCTTCATTCTTGGCGGCGACCGCCTCGGGCCGGGCGACCGCGATGATCCCCACTCATTCAACAATCAGGTCGGCACCCTCTACGCGGTCTACGACTTGCTGCAGGACCAACTCGGCGTCCGCTGGCTCTGGCCGGGGGAGACCGGGACCGTGATCCCCGACAGCCCCACGGTCAGCGTGGGGGAGATCGACATCCACGAGGCGCCGCAGCTCAAGCAGCGAAAGCTCCGCACCGGCATACGCAGCAGCCTGCTGAGTCGGATCGAGCACTTCACCGGGCCACTGGATCGCACGATGTCTGGCGAACTCGCCAACGATCAGAACGTGTGGCTGAGGCGGATGCGCATGGGCAGGTCGCTTTTCATGAACTACGGCCACGCCTTCACCCGCTGGTGGGAGCGCTTCGGTGAGGAGCATCCGGAGTATTTCGCGCTCTACGACGGCGCGCGGGAACCCGCGGGGAACGCCGACCGCGTGAAGATGTGTGTCGCCGAACCCGCGCTGTGGGACGCGGTGATCGCCGACTGGAAGGCGAAGTGGGAGGAGAATCCGGTCGCCTACCAGACGCTCAATGCCTGCGAGAACGACGGCGGCGGGTTCTGCGAGTGCGAGAAGTGCGCCGCATGGGACGTCCCCGAGTACACTGAGGACACCCCTGAGGGCCCGCGGGTGATTCTCAGCGATCGCTACGCGAAGTTCTGGAATCAGCTCGCCACACGCCTGCGGGAGGTGGACGAGGACGCGTACGTGGCGACGTACGCCTACTCGCGCTACCGCTTCCCGCCACGGGAGACCACGCTTGAGCCCAACATCATCGTCGGCTTCGTCCCCGCCGTCGGCTACCCCAACTCCGGCGCGCGGAGCGAGCAGTTTCGCGAGGACTGGCTCGCGTGGCACGACCAGGCGACGATGCTCTTTCTGCGCCCGAACTGGCTCGGCTCCCTGCACACCGTCCCGCGGGCGCCGCTGCATCAGATGGCCGAGGACTTCAAGTTCGCCGCTCGCAACGGCATGATCGGCACCGACTTCGACTCGCTGTCCGGCCAGTGGCTCGCGCAGGGCCCGGTGTACTACCTGCTCGCGCGTCTGCACTGGGACACGGAAGCCTCGACCGACGCGATTCTCGACGAGTACTACTCCGCATTCGGCGCCGCGGCTCCGAAGGTCGCCGAGTACTTCGACTACTGGAACGAATACATCACCTCCGAGTGGCCGAAGTGGACCGATGTGATGTACGAACTGGGCTACCGCAACATGGCGCGCGGAGCGGAGCGGATCATCCCTTACATTTACACCGACGAGGCGTTCGCTCCCGCCCGCGACATACTGATGCACGCCAGGAAGATCGCGCTGGATGAACCGGAGATAGTC
This sequence comes from Armatimonadota bacterium, assembly GCA_046540615.1. Classification (GTDB taxonomy): domain Bacteria; phylum Armatimonadota; class Zipacnadia; order Zipacnadales; family UBA5352; genus UBA5352. The sequence goes on from JBKHFA010000110.1 coordinate 10,106, forward strand.
AGGACGCGGGTCGATCAACTCCTCCAGGCGCTCCGACATGCGGAGATGACCTCCGCGGCGATCGCCGCCACCGAGCGCATCAACTCCGGTGAGACCGAGGATCTTGCGCATGACGTGGACATCATCAGGCGCATGCACAGCTACCGGATGGCCATCGGGAAGCAGAATGTCATCAACCCCTACTGGGCGATGTGGCGGGACACCAAGACCGGCGACTACGCGGGCTACGGACTGGTCAGGGACATCGGCGACCGGCAGGCGGTCAAGCTGCTGCCGCTGAAGTGGTACTTCCGCTTCGATCCCGACGAGGTCGGGGAGAACGAAGAGTGGTACGCCCTCCGCGGCTCCGCCGACGGCTGGGCCTCCGTCCGAACCGACATGTTCTGGGAGGACCAGGGGCCGGGCAAAGCGTGGGAGGCCGAACATGATCGTCAGTACGACGGGTGGGGCTGGTACCGCACGAGCTTCGATGTCGATCCTCAGTACGAAGGCCGCAAGCTGGTGCTCTTCTTCACGTCGGTGGATGAGGACGCGAGGATCTGGCTCAACGGCGAGTTCGTCGAGGATCACCCGATGGACGGCCCCGACGGCTGGAAAACGCCGTTCACCGTCGATGTCACCGACCACCTGCGCTTTGACGGCAACAACCACCTCGCCGTCGCGGTGCATGACTCGGCCGGCAAGGGCGGCATATACAAGCGCGTGTGGATGATGGAGGAAACGGGAGCAAGGAAGTGAAGCCGTTGTCGTTGTGGTCCCGGCGCCTCGCCGGGGGCTGTG
>JBKHFA010000111.1:0-10883 GCA_046540615.1 Armatimonadota bacterium
GGTCGGCCACGAGGTCGTCACGCGTCAGCACCGTCTCCTCGCCGGTCTCGGTGTCATAAATCAGTATGCCGCCACCGCTGAGGACGCGCGCGGCCATCCCGCCCATCAGCACATGCCGGCCGTCAGGGTGGGCGAGGACCACGTGCGGTCGACCGTAGCGATCGATGGCTTCGTCGCCGCCATGCAGATGCCTCGGGTTCTCACTACGCGTGATGTACGCGTCATCGTAGGGGGCCGCCGGGTCCCATTCGATCAGCGAGCCGGAGCTGTAGACCGCGCCGTAGAGTTTGTCGCCCTGAAGCTCCCACTGGTTGACATGGCCGCCGTGACCGCCGAGGCCACGATCTTCAAGTTCGCCGGTCTCCGGGTCGTAGGTCCAGATTCGCAGCGGGACGCCGGTCGCGCCGTGAATCTTCCCGTCGGGCCCCGCTTCGATCGTGTAATTGCGCACGCCGGTGCTCTCGTAGTCGAAATGCACCTCGCGCGGCTCGTCGGTGTCCGCGTCGAGGATACGCAACGTCCGGTTCGCCGGATCTGTCCCGACGATGGTTGAGCCGTCGGGGAACTCCCGGTGCTGCGTGGACACCGCGCTCGCCGGCTCATCGACAGGCGTTGCCTCGCCGGCGGCGAGACGGTGCCAGCTCCAGCCCGGCGCGGTCGCGTAGACCTCACCGTCGGTCCCGAGCCGGACGCTGCCCTGTCCGCGCGCGCGATCCTCCTCATCCATGAAGTGCACCACGTCGCCGGTGGCGGTGTTCAGCCCCACGACCTGGCTGAGTGTCTGACCGATCCCCGCGTACACCCAGCCGTGGCTGTCGGCCGCCAGAGGTCGCGGGTACTGCGGCCAGTCCTCCTCGTTGAGCGGCCCGTAGTCAGTGTACTCCTCGGTCGCCGGGTCCCACGCGACCAGCCTTCCGGTCGGGTAGATGCCGCCGTAGATCACGCCGTCCTCATCGGAGGTGAAGACCAGCGCCATGTTCCCCTCGAACTCACCGAGGCGCCGGATCTCGCGGGTCTCCACGTCGATCTCGAGCATCCAGCGTCCGAGCGTGTCGTAAACCCTGTTGGTCTCGGGAGCGTAGAGCGTGCTGAACGCGCCCCAGCCGCCGATGTCGGGCCAGACCTGCTCGGTCTCGCCCGTCTCGGCGTCGATGAAAAGATACGAGGCGTCCCCTCCGGTCCAGAGTTTGATGAAGACGACGCGGCTGCCGTCGGCGCCAATCGCCGCGTGGGTGCTGTCACCCCAGGTGGCTCTGCCGACAGGGGCGGTGATTCCGTGGTCGGTGACGCCCTCGGCGAGTTCCTGTGCCTCCAGCACTCCGATCGAAAGGAATGTCCCGAATATCATTGCTGCGATGACTAACGGGGTTGAATCAAAGGAAGCGAGCATCGAATCTCTCCAGTTCGACGGTATTGTCAGGCGGCTTATACGACACAGGACTTGAGTTGAGGTTCACCGATCGGAGTGATAAGACCTGCTCATGACCGACGCGAGTGTGATGAAGGTGCGATGCTGACAGGAGGCGAACTGTCGTATGCATTGAGTCGACATTCATCCGTCCGCGAGGAGAGTCACTGATGTCTGCCAGGATTATCTGTTTTGTGCTGTCTTTGACCGTGATTGCGAGCGCCGCCCCGCTATTCGCCCAGGCGGACCCGGCTGCCGTTGCACAGGTTGAGGCCGGCGAGATCGACGAAGCGAAGGCCTCATGGTGGGGCTTTGACGAAGAGGACTCGACCGAGATTCTGCAGGACGCGATCAACTCAGGCGTCCCCCGTCTGATCGTCGAGGACATGGGAAGCCCGTGGATCGTTGGACAGATCTTCCTTGTCAGCGACCAGGAGATCGTTTTTGAGGAGGGCTGCGAGATTCTCGCGAAGCGCGGGGAGTTCGTCGAGCGCAAGGACGCGATGATCAATCTGATCGGCGTCGAGAACGTGACGCTGAGCGGCTACGGCGCTACGATGCGCATGCGCCGCGATGATTACGACGACCCCGAGCAGTACGTCAAGGCTGAGTGGCGGCATGTCATCAACATGCGCGGCTCCAGCAACATCAACATCTACGGCCTGCTGCTGACCGAGAGTGGCGGAGATGGCATCTACGTCGGCCGAGGTCCTGAGGGTGAGACAAACCTCAACGTGCACATCAAGGACGTCGTCTGCGACCGCAACTACCGCCAGGGGATCAGCGTCATCAACGCCGAGAATCTGCTCATCGAGGACACGGTGATGAGCAATACCGCCGGGACCGCCCCTCAGGCGGGCATCGACTTCGAGCCCAACAGCTCGCCGGAGAAGCTCATCAACGTCGTCATGCGCAACTGCCTCACTGAGAACAACATGGGTGGCGGCTACGTATTCTACATCCCGAAGCTGCGCGCACACTCCGACGATGTCTCGATCCGCATCGAGAACTGCCGGTCGGTCAACGATCGTGGCGCGAGTATGCACGTCACCACCGGCAATGCCGACGAGGACGCGGTGGGCGGCTGGCTCGAGTTCGTTGATTGCGAGTTCATCGGCGGACAGTTCAACGGCGTGCTGATCCGTGACAAGCCACTCGGCGGCGCGGACATCCGCCTTGAGAACTGCTCGATCATCGACGCCGCGGTCGATCGCCCGCACGTCTCGCCTATCACGTTCATCGCCCGCCCGGACACCGTGCGCGACGTGGGCGGCGTGCATTTCGAGGACGTGCTCATCCACGACGATACGGACCGCACACCGATGACGCGGCAGATCCACGAGCTTGGCATTAACGTGCGCGACATCACGGGCAACATTGTCCTCGAGCGCGACGGAGAGCGCACACCGATGACGCTCACCGAGGACCTCGTGCAATCGTGGATGCCGATTCACGAGGTGCCGCGGGTCCCCGGCATCTCACTTGACGACGTGGACCTCGCGCCGGTGAACCCCGATGCCCCGGCTGACGCGTTCTCATGGGAGGGCTTCAATCTGCGCCGGGAGATCGAGCCCGTGGTATACGCCGAGGCCGGCGATGAAGTCATTATGACCATCGCCTACGAGCAGGTGGTCCGCCTGACCGGTGACGTGATGCCGGTGACATTCGTCGCCCCGTCCGGGGATGAGATCGAAGCGGGGGAGGTGCCCTTCCAGGAGCAGCGCGAGATCACGTTCACCGCGCCTGAGACGGGCGTCTACCGCGTGCTGGTTGCTCCCGAGGGCAATCAGATGCACATCCTCAAAAGCACCCACCCGGTCAACCTCCTGACCGAGGACGCCCCCGTGGATTTCTACGAGACCACTGGCAATGTGTTCTTCCATGTCCCCGAGGGTACCGAGGAGTTCGGCGTGGTCGTTGCCGGTGAGGGTTCAGGCGAGGCCGTCAGAGTCGCGCTTTACGACCCCTCCGGAGAACTGGTGGAGGAGCGCGACAACCTGACCGCCGCGCAGATGATCCACGTGGACCTCGACCAGCCCTCCCCGGGCGCGGCGTGGCGAATCGAACTGTCGCGTCCCAGCGACGTCGGCTTCGAGGACTACACGCTCGAACTCCGCGGTGTACCCGCGCTGCTGGCGCCCTCCGAGGACGCCCTGCTCGCGCCGCGTTGAGCGGGGAGGCGGAGCCGGACGCGGCGACTCGTCGTGTCCGCAGCCCCGGCGCCCTTCGGGGGCCTCGTCGTCAGCCGTTGTCGTTGTGGCCCCCGGCGCCTCGCCGGGGGCCGTTTGCTCGAAACGACGCGCGAGTGCGCAGGCGCTACCCCGTCTCGTCCGCGAAGTGAAATGAGTAGATCTCGGCATTGCGAAGGCTGAAAAGCACCCGCACCTCGCGGCCGCGCAATGCCGAGAGGTCTCTCCCCCCGCGCCACTGCATCGGAGCATCCACCTCGTCTCCGCTGAAGGCGACGCTGTCATCGCCGGTCGGATCGTCCTCAAAGCGCGCGCCCCATCCGCACTTACGCGGCTCCACCCGCCCGTCGGGGAAGGTGACCGTGCGCGGGGCCGCCGCGTCACCGATCGCGAAGCCCGGGATCACGCGGCCGGTCTGCGCGTCCCGAATCTCGGCGCGTATCTCCCCGTCGGCCGCATTCGCGTTGATCCTCAGTTCCGCTCCATCGACCGTGACCGGCCCTGTCAGGACCATCCCGTCGTCCGCCCGCAGTGACGCGAAGCCGTCGAGGCGCAGCTTTGCGAGGAAGATCGCGCCGGTTGGTCTGTCGGGCCGGAGGAGGCCCGCTTCATCCAGCACCGCCGGGCTCACGTGGCTGAAGCGCGAGCCGTAGTAATAAAACCACAGTTCATCACCCCGCCGCACCGGTGCGCAGGCGTGGATCGAGCCGTTGTCGTAGATATCCGGGTCATCACACGGTGACAGCGGGAGGAAGGGTTCGCGGCGATGCGGCCGTCGCCACTCCCGCAGATCGCGGCTCCATGCCAGCGCGGGCCACAGCAGACCGTCCTGATTGCTGCCCTCAGCGCGGCCGGGGTACTGCCACGGACCGGAGTGATGGAACATGACCGGCAGCGCGAGGTAGCGGTCCTCGTAGCGGAAGACGGGCATGTTGTACACGTCCGTCCACGAGTGCCCCGGCTCCGCGAAGATCGGCGACAGGAGCGAGTCGTCGGCGAGGTGCTCCTCGATCGCCGTCGCCCCGGCCGCGCGGTCGCGGAAATCCGCGTGGAAGATCACCTCGGGCTCCGTCCACGTGAGGCCGTCGCGGCTGGTCGAGAGCGAGACCGTGCGACCGTACTCCGGCGCCGCGAAGGGCACTCGGCCCTCGCGCCCGCCGAGCTTGACCGTGGCGATGAAGAGCCCCTCGTCGGGGTCGCAGGTCAGCCGGTACTCGTCATCGCTGGGAATGCCGGGATGGTCCTCGTGAAAGCGCCAGGTCAGGCCATCGGCCGACTGGAGCGGCTTCAGTCGGCCGCTCACGCGCGTGAGCGCGTGGTACGCGGATTCGCCGGACCGGCAGAGCACCAGCCGACGCTCCTTGCGGCCGGCGTCGAAGCCGAGGTCGATGAGGTTAGTGTCCGCGCTTCCCTCGCGCTCCACCAGCCCCAGTGACCGACGCCGCCACTCGATGCCGTCATCCGAGGTGGCATGCAGCGGGAGCAGGTCCTCGCTGCCGATGTACCACATCCGCCAGCCGTCGCCATCCTCGGCGGGCAGCGGCGGGTTCCAGATGTGCAGACGCGGCCACTCAAGGTCGCCGTCCGGCTCAAGCACGGGGCGGCCGTGTTTGACCGGATGGTGCCAGCGACGCTCGACGCCTTCGCGCAACTCGATCCCGTCATCGTCGATGAGCAGGTGCTTCATCACAAACACTCCCCGTCTGACTCTTTCGGTTGAGGCGCCGCGAAGGCCTCGCGTCGCGGCGTAAGCAATTGTGAGCTTTGTTCTGCGCACTGCTCGCCGCGACCTCCATCGTGATCAGGGATGATCGCGACAATCGCTTCCGGTGTCTGCGTATTCAAAGAAGGGAGATGACGTCACCGCGCGAAATGTCGCATGGTCGAGTCGCGAATCTGATCGTGGAGGTTGCTATGTCATGCGAGAAATGAGCGGGCTTATCTGCACATCCGTCCTGTCATGCGTACTGATGATGACGACGGCCGGCGTGTCCGATGCCATCACGCTCGTCGCCGACGGCACGCCGCGGGCGGTCATCGTCACCGCCGATGAGCCGTCGCGGACGGTGGAGCGTGCCGTCGATGAGTTGAATTACTGGATCGAGCGCATCACCGGGACGACGCTGCCTGTCGTAGAACACGGCGACTGGGACGGCGAGGGCACGCCGGTCGCGGTCGGCGGCAGCCCCTTCACCGAGGCTCGCGGCCTCGACGTCTCCGACCTCGGCCCCGAGGGCGCGCTGGTGCAGGCCACGGACGACTACGTCGCGCTGCTGGGCCGCGACGAGGCCCCCGTCGAGACGGTGAGCTGGCGCGGCACGTATTACGCGGTGATGGAGCTGGTCGGCAAAGCCTTCGGTGTCCGCGTTATCTGGCCGGGCGAGCTTGGCGAGGTCTATCCGACCGCCGCAACGCTCGAAGTGCCTGAGGGAAGCTGGACATGGGAGACATCGCTGGTCGTCCAGCGCTCGCTGCGCAACAGCCATGCCGAGCGCCTGCTGGGCGCGCGGCAGGAGAAGGTCACCGAGATCGGCGTTGAGATCGACCCCGACGAGTGGGAGCAGATCGGCTCGCTGACCGACCAGTGGCTGCAGCGGCAGCGGATGAATCGCCCCTCGCACATCTCCTTCGGCCACTCGTTCACGTCGTGGTGGGACCGCTACTCCGACGAGCATCCCGAGTGGTTCGCGCTCCGGCCCGACGGCGCGCGACCATCGACCGGCGGCAGGGGCACCAAGCTGTGTGTCAGCAACCCCGAACTGCGCGAGGCGATCTTCGACGAGTGGCACGAGCAGTGGCAGGAGAACCCGGAGGCCAACAACGTGCTTCGCGCCTGCCCGAACGACAGTCGGGGCTTCTGCACCTGCGATGAATGTCGGGCGTGGGACCCGCCGGAGATGGCGGAGATGACGCCCGCGGAGATTCACACCAGCCCCGAGGCGCGCCTCAGTGACCGCTACGCGCGATTCTGGAGCGAACTGGCCGAGCGGGTGACGTCCGTTGATCCAGACGCCCGCGTCACCGGCTACGCCTACCGCAGCTATCAGAAGCCCCCGATGTACGCCGGCGTGCATCCGGCCGTGCTGCTCGGCTACGTGGGCGGCGAGGGCTTCTACCCGCACGAGGATCACATCCGCCCGGAGTGGGAGCAGTGGGCCGAGGCCGGCGCAAGCCTGCAGTGGCGGCCGAACCTGCTGCACTGCGGCCACGGAGCGCCCTACGTCTTCGCCCGCGCGCTCGGTGAGGACTTCAAGTACCTCCACGCGCACAACATGGTCGGCACCGACTTCGACTCACTCGGCGGCGCGTGGGCCACGCAGGGCCTGAACTTCTACGTCCTCGCGGAACTGCACTCGCGGCCCGAGGCCGACGTAGAGGAGATCGTGCAGGAGTTCTACGCGGCCTTCGGGCCGGCGTCCGACGAGGTGGGGGCGTACTTCGACTACTGGGAGCAGGTCACCGAGGATGGGCCGGACCTGCTGATGGAGCTTGCCGGTGGCAAACACCGCCGCACGTGGGGCCAGTGGTTCCCCGGCTTCATCGGGCTTGTCCCCTACCTTTACACCAGCGAGGTGCTCGACGCCGGTGAGGCGCTGCTCGAACGCGCCGAGGCTGCCGTCGCCGACGCTGATGAGCGGGAGATCGCGCGCGTGGAGTTCCTGCGCATCGGCTTCGATCACACCCGCCTGATGGCGACGGCCCTTCGCGAGATGGAACTGGTGAAGGCCGGCGACCCGGCAGGCGATGAGAACGCGTTGCAGGTCGCAGCCGAGACGTTGCGCGCCTTCCGCGAGCAACATGCCGACAGCGTTGCGATCCCGACCATGAGTCTCACCGCGCGGGAACTGACGTACAAGCAGACCCGACCGCTGTGGATTCGCGAGTAATAACGAGGAGGCCACTCTCTTGAGGTACCTGCGCCTGGCGCTTCCGGCCATGCTGATGCTCGCCGTCGTCCAACCGGCTCTCGCCGACCGGGAACTCGACGTGCCGGTGGTTCCGGTCGAGCCCGAACTGCGGGGCGATCTTTCTGACCCGGCGTGGACCACGGCGGCGAGCGCCAGGGATTTCGTTCTCCTCAATGACGCAGGCGAGCCCGACGCGCAGACCACCGTCAGGGTGCTCGCCTCGCCCGAGGCGCTCCTGGTGGGCTTCATCTGCGAGGAGTCCGCGATGGACGGGCTGATCTCGGAAACGCGGGAGCGCGACTCGCGGGTCTGGGCAGATGACGCGGTGGACCTGATGCTCGGCCCGACCGGCGCCGCGTGGATGTACCACCTCATCGTCAATCCCGACGGCGCGCTCTGGGACGGCCTTCACGGCGTGGCGAACGTCGGCGGTGACATCGACCTCGAGGGCGTGGAGATCGCCACCGCCCGCGGGGATGATCGCTGGAGTTGCGAGATCCGCCTGCCCTTCGACGCGCTGGCCGCCACCGCGAGGCCCGGTGAGGTCTGGAACGTGAACTTCGGCCGCGAGCGCAAGGCCGGCAGAGTGGAGGTCTCGTCGTGGGCGCCCAGTTCCGGCTTCACCGACCCGGAGACACTCGGAACCATGCGGCTGATCGGCGAAGGCGCCCCCGAGCACCTCACGATTCTCTCACGCGGCGGCGCGGCGCCGGTGTACAACGATCGCGGGTTGAATCTCTTCGAGGTGCGCGCCGGGGCGCCCGCCGACCGTGACCTGCAGGTCCGGCTGAGAGTCGGAACCGAGGACGAGTTCGTGGCCACCCGCACATTCACCGTGGCCGCCGGCGAAACCGAGGACCTCGCAGTGCCCTACGAGGCCCCCGCGGGCGATGATGCGTGGCTGAGCTTCGCCGCCGCGGTGGACGGAGAGGAGGTCTACGCCGCCGAAGTGCGGGCGCTGCCGGCGGACTCGCCGGAACCGCGCACGTGGGTGGTCGAGGACCCGCTCTTTCGGGAGCTGCTCGGCGACGAGCCTCCGGGCCTGGCGTCACACGGCGCGCTCATGTGGACTCACATGTTCAACGCCAACGTCCTGCGCGCCACCGCCGTGCGCTTCGGCGTGGAGTACGTCTACGAGGACATGTTCCGTCTCTTCGACGAGAACTCGCTGATCCCGCTCGGCGGCAGCGGCTCGGGCGAGCGCGGGGAGTACTACGAGAAGTACGACGTGCAGTACGCGTCCTACGTCAAGGAGCCGAGCGACATCCCGTGGATCCTCGACCCGGAGGCGCTCGAGGGCTACTACGAGAAGACCGAGGCGCTGGTGAGCGAGCCGCACCCGCATCTTTTCGGCGTCTTCGCGGGCGATGAGCGCGAGGAGTACGCCATCCGACAGGGGATGGCCCTGATGGAGGACCCGCCGGAGGGCTACGACTACATCCACGAGGCCAACCGCGAGGTGATGGAGCAGTTCGGCGGCGGCAGGTGGGGGATCCCCGAGGGCGAGGCCGACCGCAACCCTTACAAGCGCATCGCGTACATCCGGTGGGTCAATGAGCAGATGCGCAAGCGCGCCGCGCGCGTCAGAGAGATCGTCGAGGAGCACGACCCGTCGCTGCCGATCGCCGGGACCGATCCGGTCGGCGGAGTGCATGGCTACGAGTTCAGCCGCCAGGCCGAGTACTACGACATCTTCACCCATCAGTACCTCCCGCGGAAGAAGCGCTGGCGACAGTACCTCGGCTTCCTCACCAAGGTGCTCGCCGACCTCACCGGGAGTGAAGTCTGGCCGTGCGTGCACATCGAGAACTACGCGTTCGCCACCACGCCCGAGGAGGCGCGGGAGGAGATGAGCCAGGTCATCCGCAACGGAGGCCACGGCTTCCACCTTTACATGCCCGACACCGCCAATGCCCGCAAGGCCCTCGGCGACACCCGCGTGACACTCTTCGGATCACCGCGCCGCCATCACACCGTCATGAACATCGTCCGCGCGACCACCCGCATGCCGCGCCCGGAGTACCCATCCGCCGGCCGAGTCGCGGTCTTTTACAATGACGATTGCCTGCAGACCGAGGGCTACCACGCGCCCGGCCGGACGCACTGGTACCGCACGGAGGCCTGCTACACCTTCCTCGGCCCGATCGCGCGCTCATGGTTCAGCTTCATCGACGTCGGAAAGGTCGTCGATGACCCGACACCGCTGATCGACCGCTTCGACGTCATCTGGCTGCCCACCGCCACCTACCAGCAGACCGACGTCGTGGACGCCTTCGAGCGGTTCGTCCGCGACGGCGGCACGCTCATCTGCGGCGACCCCACCGCCTTCAACACCGACATCTTCGGCGAGGACACCACGGCCCGCCGGGCCGCCATCTTCGGCGTGGAGGTCGGTGAGCGCGTCGATGCATCCGAGATCGCGTTCGAGCAGCCGTGGTGGGATGGCGGCACTTTGCGCGCGCCGTCGGCGGCGCGCGCGCTTGAGCCGAACGGCGATGCGACCACCGCGCTCGCGACGTACGATGACGGCTCGCCGGCGGTGACGATGCACCGCCTCGGTGAGGGGCGCGCGATCATGTGGGGCGCGAATCCCTTCGACTTCTCAGCCAACGAAGACCCGCGGTGGCGGGCGCTGTTCACCGCGTGGGCCGAGGACCTCGGCATGCCCACCGGCCTCGACATCTGGCGCTTCCGCTACCCCGACGGCCTCATCTGGCAGGAGCAACCGGCCTCCGGGCACTGCCTGACGGGCAACCACGTCATCTGGCGTGAGGAGGTCCCGCGCTTCCCCGACAACCTCGACACCGGCGGCAGCTACCGCTACTCGGTCGAGCCTGACGCCATCGACGAAGCGGTGGCAACCGGAAAGCAGATCGACTTCGCCGAGGGCAATCTGACCGACAGGCACCTGTCGATCCATGACGAGAAGACAGAGGCGGCGGGGTACAAGCTCTACGTCAACCCCGACAGCCGCTGGATCGTAAGCTGGGAGCGCACCGATCCGGTGACGATCACCTTCGACCTCGGCAGCGTGTTCAACGTCAATCAGTTTCGTCTGTGGTACAAAGACCACGGACCGCGGGTGAAGGTGGAAGGGAGCGGCGCGGGGATGCACTGGACGCCGCTTGGAGATAACTCCGGATTGCGCGCCGGCAGGGACGTCCGCGAGATGCTTGTGACGCTCCGCCACGACCTGCCCGTGCGCTACCTCCGCGCGACATTCGCGGAGCGCCCGGCCGATGAACGCCTCACGCTCGTGGAGGCGGAGGTCTGGGGCCGGCCGATCGACTGACGGACAGCCGACTCGGACTCGACCTGCCGCGCTCGAGGCCCGCGAGTGCGGCAGATCGTCGTAACGAGCCTCCGGGCGCCGACCGC
>JBKHFA010000112.1:0-10823 GCA_046540615.1 Armatimonadota bacterium
CAGGACATGCGTTGCGCCCCTGGCCATGTAGCGCGCCTCCTGCCGTGGTGCAGCCTCTGAAATCCGAGTGATGGGCCGCGTCGGGCAGCCTGATCCTCGGTTACTCTATTATATCCGGCAGGACCATGTCAAGTATCCGGGTCCATGACCCTGCTTCCCCGCGCCCCACCACCATTCCTTCGTCGCGGGCATTAAGTTTTCAGTTTTTTTTGCTCGCCGCCCTCGAAGTCCTCTCACGGCTCCAGCCGCGGCACCTCGAGATCTGCGATCACGCTGCTGTGGTCCGGCGCGACGACCGCCACGTATATGTCGGAGGACTGGCGGACCCTCTGTCCGCCGTCGCCCTCCGGGCGCGTGTCATAGATGCCCCGCGGACTCGACCATGTCAGCCAGTAGCGGACCGTCTGGAAGTCATCGACCGTGTAGACCTCCGGCGTCACCCGCACAGGCCCCTCGCTGGTCACCGCGTTGATCGGCACCGGCGTCTCCAGGCTCCACCCCACCACGCGGTGCTGCTCGGTCCTCGCACCGCCGGCGCCCTGGTATTGAACCGCGATCCGGTGGCCGATCCGGGCAAGTGAGGTCCCCGGATCAGGCTCGATCTGCAGCACCCCGTTCTCATCCGAATGCCGTGTGTAGCTCGCCGGCGGCGCGATCCCGCTCGCCGGATCGTGCACGGTAAGCTCCTCGTCGAGCCTGAACGAGTTGCCGTCCGAGTCGCGCAACTGCGTCCTGTCCATCACCGTGGTCACGCTGTCGATGGCCGGGCGGCCCACCTGGATCGCCCGGGTGTAGGTCCGGTGCAGGAACGCCGGCCTGCCGAAGTGCGGGGTGTCGTTGTCGCCGTAGCTTCGCCGCCAGAAGACCGACATCCTGCCGCTGTCACCCTGGTCCCAGAAGGCGGACGGGGAATCATCGTCTGCGCGATCGGTCGTAACCCGCCGGATGAAGGGCGTGTAGTCGGCATACATGACCACATCGACGAGGTTCTCGGTGTTGTCGGTGTTGAAGACCGCCAGCCCATCGGCCGGGTTGTCGGGGTTGAACAGCGGCGACGACCACTGCACCGTCCCCGCCGCCGGGTTGACCGTCAGCGTCACGGCGGCCCAGTTCTGAGCGGCCGGCGGATCGTCCCACTGAACAAGCTCCAGCGCCTCGTCGCGCGCGCTCGGCGCGAGCAGGGCCTTCGCGTTCACTCCGTTGATCTCCCGCCAGTAGGTCGCCGCGCCGCCCCTGTCATCGCGCGGATGCCAGACCGGCGCGACGTCGGCCTCGACCGGGTCATGAAGCTCATGCAACCCGTCGCCGGCCATGCGCACGAGCTTCGGCATCACGGTGTAGAGCCCGGTGGACGCGTCATAGCTGCCACGGTTCCACTCGACGGCGTAGAGCAGTTGCCGCCTCGTCGTGCCATCGTCGGTCACCACGCCCACGTAGAACCTCGGGTCGTCATACGTCCGGTAGTCTTCATCCGCCGGATCGATGGGGTCGGTCGCCCAGTAGGACCAGTCCGGCTTGTCCTCGAACCTGAACGGATTGTCCGCGTCATCCGGATCCGGCTTCTCCATGGTCACCAGCCAGTCGATGTCGCGGCCCTGGTAGGACTGGCGTCGCGGACTCGGCTCAAGCTGCTCGCCGACGTAGCCGCGAATCCCGCCATCGGCCGCGCGGCTTGCCGGCATCCCGCGCGCGTCTCGCGGCACGGTGCGGGTGGTGTCGTAGGGCCGCCCGACCACCCGCGGGAAGGGCTGCTTGCCGAAGTTGTCCTCAGCGCCGTCGAACGGGAAATTGTCCACATCGCCCGGGTCGCCGAAGTTGAAACGCGACCAGCAGATGTCGGAGTTGCCAAGCGACCGGATGTGGCCGGTGTAGACGACGTCCAGCAGGAACTCGTCATCGGTGTTTATGCTGCCCCACGCGCTCGGCTGCTTCACGTAGGTGAACGGATTGACTCCGGGCTTGCGGAAACGCCACGTCTCAGTCCCGACGTCCACGGAGAAGAAGCCCGTCCGCTCCTGTGCCGCGCTGTTGCTCACCCGCAGGCGCTCGGTCCCCGGGACCTCGTTGGAGGCCGGGTCCCACTCGGCGCGGTAGTTCAGATGCTCGCGATCACGCGGGCCGGCCTGCCACAGTTGCCAGTGCAGGCCCGTGGCCTCGTTCACCAGGCCCGTCAACCCGCCCCGCGCATCGGAGCTTCCGAAGATGTAGTCATTGTCGAGGTCCGGCGTCCAGTCTGTGTCGGTCGATGTCGCGAACTGCAGCCGCGATGACACGCCCGTCTGCGTGGTCAGAGAGCGGTGCCACATCGCCCACCTGTCGCCATCATCATCCACGTAGGCGGTGGGCGAGGTGTTGCCCTCGTTGGCGGAGGTGCTGGACGTCAACTCGGTGGCGCTCGCGGGGTCGTCCCACTGCCAGCCGCGGTAGACGCCGCCATCGTCGGTGGTCACACCGGCGTTCGCGTAGAGGATGTTGAGCGGCGCCGGTTCGCCCGCGGTCGCCGAGACACCCTGTCGCACCCACAGCGCCTGCAGGTTGCCGAGGAACGCGTCGTAAAGCAGCGTCGGTGTCAGGTCCTGCGCGACGAAGTCGCTCTGCGGCAGGCGCGACTCGACCACGCGCGCGCGTGTATTGAGCGTCACCACCGGCTCAAGGGGCTCGTCGATGTCCGGATTGAACTGCTGATGCTCGGTGCTCGTGACGCCATGCACCGGGCTGTAGAAATCGAGGTGCCCTCTGTCGCCCGGATTCGGGTTCATATCGACGTAGAGCAGCACGTCGGTCGCGTAGTTGCCCAGCGGTTGCCCGAGCGGCACGGGCTTGATTGTGCCCTCGTAAGGCTCCCCTGCTTCCGCCCGAATCCCGGCCTGCAAGAGCGCGGTGCCAGGAAGGCCGGCCGCCCCGGTCGCCTCCTGATTGAGCAGGCCCCAGGTGGTCGTGTCACCGAATTCCTCCGGGCCGGGCCGGTAGCGGAAGAGCGTCTGCAGCGTGATCGGCACGGTCTGCGCCCGCCGCGTGTAGGAGCGCACGGCCTCTTCAACGCTCGTCTCAAGCAGTGAGGAGGCGCGCATGCTGCTCCAGGAGAGGATGTTCCCCTCGTTGCGCACCGGCATCTCGGACCGCTCGGATACATCGGACGGCCACGCATCGTCGCCCATCGTGCCGGGCGCGACCCAGCCGAGATCGACGACACCCTCGTTGGCCGCAAGCCCGGCCTCGCGCAACACCGAAACCTGCACGTCGAACGGCGAGAACTCCTCGGCCGCCAGCGACTCGTAGGGCACGAAGGGGTCGGGAAGGTCGGTCCCGGTGTCGAACTCGTGGCCGCAGGAGAGGCAGAAGTCCGCGTCGCGGTTGTATTCGGCGCCGCAGACGCTGCAGGACCACTGCGCCTGACCCTCCGTCATGGTCGCTTCCGGAGTGGCCCACTTCGCTCCAGTCTCCGGTGACAGGAAGAAGGCATCCCACGTGGTGTTCGTGTCCCAGTCATCCCCGTCATCGGTCGGGCGGTTGAAGGCCACCATCGTCCCGCTGTAGCCGAAATCGCTGTCAATGTCATTCGTGAAATACTCGTCGTCGCTCACCGGAGGCACCGATGCCGGCTGATAGGCCGGGATGTCGGCGAGGACCTCCTGCAAGAAGTCCGGCGCGCCGATCGGCACCGTCGCGCCGCTCAGTCCGAAGCGCAGGGCCTCGGGCGTCATGCGCCTCCACACCGTCCCGACCGGCGCGGGCTCATTGACCTGTGCGGTCAACGAATCGTGTCCGTCGTAGTGGACCTGCGCCTCGGCCCGCACCCGCACCAGTTCCGCCTCGCCGCAGGTCGGGCAGTCGTCTCCCGGCTGGAGGGCGCCCAGCGGGTAGCGCGTGCCGCACCCGTGGTCATCCACCGGGCACTCCAGCACGCGAATCGGCGTGCGGTTCGCCAGCGTGAACTCGCGGCTCGGACTGCGCGCGCCGGGGGCATACTCACCGCCCCACGCGTCCGGATTGTCGTCGGGGTCCTGCTCTTCGCCGAGTATCAGATACGGGTAGCCGCCGGTGGCCGGTTCGACATCCCTGACCAGGTCGGCGGTCCTGTCGGTCTCCAGCGAGTTCATCCAGAGGTCATCGCCGAGGTACAGGTCGCCCGCGGTGTCGTGATCCACCTGCAGCTTCGAACACATGAAGTAGCTGTCGATGAATGTCGCGTCATCGGGGAGCGGATTGTCGGCGGCCGCGTCGGCATTGGTCACGAGCGGTGTTCCAGGCGCCGATTCGTCGGCGAGGTAGTGCCACTCGTTCCCGGTGCGGAAGTAGGCCGTCTTCGTCACCCCGTCGATCTCCATGGGCTCCGTCAGCAGTGCCGTGCCGGCCGCTGTCCGCGGCGACCACTGCAACATCACGCGCCCGCGCCCGCCTGCCTCGGGCGGCATCCGGTAAGGCCAGATCTCGGTGGTGTTGAAGTCGTGGCCCTCTTTCTCCGCGACCGGGTAGTCCACGCCATCATTGTCATCCGCGGTGGCGATGATCGGATTGAGGGTGCGATCCGTCGCGATGTAGAAGGGCTGCTTGGGAGCGGCGATGTCGGAAAGCTCGGTGGTCGCGAAATCCGCGGGGGTGATTGCGGGCTCGCTCTGGCCATCGTATATGTCCGTGAGGCCCTCCGCCGCCCAGAGATCGTAGTTGACCTCCTCGGGGCGCGGCAGTGTCTGCGTGTTCGAATCGATGACCAGCTTGAGGACCCATGTACCGCTTCCCTCGGCGGCAAGGCGCTTCGGGATGTCAACCACCATGGCTCCGTCGTCGGTGATCACGCGGCAGCCGTTGTCGTTATAGTCGGTTGTGTCGATGTCACCGTTGCTGTCGAAGTTGAGGCCGTAGAGCGTGCTGTAGATCTCGACGGACACACCGGTCGTCGCGCCCGTCTCGTCGTTGGTCTCCGAGTGCCGGATGTACCAGACATCACCATCGGAAACGCGGTAGGGGTTGAGATAGATCCCGTATTCGTCCGCGCCGGTCGTGTCCTCCGGAAGGAAGAATTCGTCCGCTGTCGTCGCATCGTCGCTATCGAGGAGGCGATGGCTCGCCGCGGCCCGGGCGGAGCCGGGCTTGACCACGAGGAAACGCAGGCCGAAGTCGTCGCTGGTGACTACCTCGGTCAGGTCCCCGCCGACGCGGCCGGTGAGGAATGAGGCCACGTCGCCGGATTCAGCGGGCACCTCCCACGGCGCGTCCTCTGCCGGATCGGCCCACTCGACCAGCGCGAACTCGTCGCGGCCCGGATGGAACGGACGCCCGACCAGCGGGTTGTCCTCAAGACCGTCGATGTTCTCGCCGACAATTCCGAGCCTGCTGAGCACCCGCTGCCTCGGCGTGGCCTCGGTGAGCGGATAGTCGGCCTCGGGATGTGTGACGCCGAAGGGATTCGGGCAGGTGTAGTCGGAGGCGGCCTCGGCCGGGTCTGAGTGCTTCATGCTGTAGCCGCAGACCGGGCAGACGAAGCGGTGGCGGATGGCGCTGAAGTTCCACGTGTACGTCTCGGTGGCCGAGCGCGCCGCGTCATCGGTGTAGGTGGACAGGTACGCGCGCATGTCCCACGGTGGTCCCTCCACCTGCGCCAGCGCGGGAATCGCCACCACGATGGAAAGCATTATCGCGATTATTGATTTGACTCGCATATGCAATGGCACCTCTCCAGTACGTCGCCTCTATGCGCCGCAAGCCCCGCGGCGAAGGGCGCGCCCGGGCGCGCTCGGTCGAATTTACCTGCTCATCTCGGCGTGCGCCGGCTGCGCGAACGGATCGACCCACATCTCGCCCGGCGCCGGCACCGAGCGGTCGGGATCAAGCGAGTGGCCGCCGCCCGGTTCGGTCGTCACCTCGAAGATGTGACTGCCGAGCACGGTGGTCCGATCGCCGATGTTCGCAAAGGTCGCGTCCTCGATCTGGCTCAGGCTGTTGGTGATCAGCACGCGGTCATCCGTGATCCGCTGCGAGGAGACCGGATACCAGCGCTTGTTGTAGTCGTCGGCGTCCGTGCTGATCGTGGTCATATCCCGTCCGCGGTAGTCGAGGGCCGTGAACCGCCAGTGCGGATCATCGCTCTCCCCTCCCGCCGACAGGTCCGCAAGCTCCCAGTCGGCCGGATCATCTGAGTTTACGTCGATGCGGAACTCGAAGACCCCGGCGCCCTCTTCCGCGAGATCATGCGTATCCTCGCCCGACCGTCCGATGTAGCGGCCGCAGGTCACGGCCACATGGACCATCCCGCCGATCCTCTGCACGTCAACGTGCTTGATGTTCTCGAACTGCAGCGGCTCATCCGAGACGTCGTCGCCATCGGCTGGGTCGGCGTCATACAGCCACGCCCAGTGCTCCCAGGTGGAACCGGAAGTCGCCCCGTCAGTGTCAACCGCCACGGTCGCGAAGGGGTTGACCAGCCGATTGTCCTCACTCGCGGTGACCACGAGGAGCTGATGGAGATTCGACGCCGCGCACAGATACCCCACCAGCGTGTCGTTGCGCGGATCGCGGATCGGTGTCGCAGAGGTGTAGCGCACCCGCGTGGCGCCCTCCGGTCCGCGAATGTAGGTCGGCGTGAGCACCCTGACATCATGCCTCTGGCGGCCGTCCACCACGCCCGTATCCTCGTTGTGGAACGTCGTCTGAATCTCGATCACGCGGGCGTTCCCGGTGTCCGCGATGACGGTGTGCCAGACCGGATAGCCGTCGTCATCGACCTCATAGTAGCGATGCGCATCCGCGGGCCGCGACAGCTTCAGGTCATTGTTGTCGGGACTCGTGTAATACTCGTAGCCGAACATGTCCAGCGGCCACACGACACGCCCTGCCCGGTCGATCTCCACCACGCGATGGTTCCCGCTGTCCACGACGAGGATGTGGTCGGTCTCAAGCCGCGTGGCCTTCGCGGGCCGGTTGAACGGCCGCTGCAGGTCCTCGCCGATGAACGACTGCGCCCGCTGCGGGCTTGACGTGCCGGTGCAGACCCAACTGGGCTGCGAACCGGTCGTCTCGACGATGCGGTCGGTGTCACACAGAAGCACCCGCCACGGCGCCAGCGCGCTGACGTAGCCGGGGCCGACGGTGTCGTAGTCGATCGGATCGGGATCATCGCTCATCAACCGCGAGCCGACGAAGACGCGGTCCTCGGCGATCGACGGCGCGCCCGTCACGACCGGCACGTCGTCCTCGTACGCCGGATCGTGGGCCCGCGCCGGCTGCATCAGGCCGCTGCGCACGAAGCCGCTCGCTTTATCCCACATCAGCGACAGCAGCGTCCCGCGGTCCGTCGCGCCCTCGAACGTGCCGTCGAGGTCTGCGTCGCGGCCCTGAGTGCCGAGGTGGATGGTGTTGCCGGCGACCGACGGTGAGGACACTGACGGGCCGAACTCGACCGCTATCTGGTGCCGCTCCACGGCGATGTTCGCATCTGCGTTCGGGATGTCGATCCACTCACCGAGTTCCTCCGACCAGCCGGTGTAGCTGACGAGCACCTCGTCACCGGGCAGCACGTCGTTGCCATCGGCGTCAACCGCCAGCGTCATGTCGATCCAGCCGTCGAGGATGGCATTTCTCTCATCATCAGGCCAGCCGAAAGGCTCCGAGGGCGTGACCGAGTCGGCGTCGTTGATCACGGTCCCGTCGGGCCGGGTGATCGTCACTGACCCCGCGTCGTAGGGACGGTGCTGCAGGCGGATGTACCCCGGCGTGTGGTGGAAGCGCTCGATGTGAGGAACGATGTGGTCCTCGATGAAGGGATCGCCCGACCCGTCATCCGCCCACTCCACGCGGATGGCCTTGCCGTAGATCGGCAGGCCGGAGCGCGTCCCGTCGTCGGCGTAGCGGACGTCCGCGGCGCTTTCGGCCGGGAAGATCACCCGACCGTTCCGCGCGTCCACGCTGTAGCTGGACGGCGCGATCTCGTTCTCAACGCCGCCCCACAGCATGTACACGGCCTCCGGGTGTTCGCCATCGTCACCAAGCCACAGGTCAACCTCCGCGTCGATCTGCCGATTCAGCCCGAGCACCGAACTGACAACCGCCTGATCACCGCCCCCGAGCGCGTAGTCCACCGCGCTCGCTCCCACCACGACCGTCTCGTCGTCAAAGGCCGCCGCGGTCGCGCTCTGACCCTGCGCGTCGCCACTGCGGCCGGGCATGCCGCGACTCGGATCGTAGCTCCACTGCGTCGCGCCGCTGCCGGGGTCGAGGTTCATGATCGAACTGCTGCCGGTCGGATTGTCCGTCTCGGTGTTGTCAATCGGTCGGCTTGCGCTGACGGCCAACTCATCGGCGCCCATCGACGCCGGCTGGTTGATCTGCTGACCGGGCTCAAGGGTGCGCTTCCAGCGCACCGTGCCGGGGAGCCGATGGCCCTCGGTGACCTCATCCCCATCCGCGTTGGTATACGTGACATCCACGTCCACGCCACGCTGGGCCTCCAGCGGGTTCGCGCCGTTGTCCACGGCGTAGATCGCCGCCTCGCGGGCCGAGGCGGGTGAGAAGCGCAGGTAGCGTCCATCCGGATCCCACGTCTCCTGGTCAACGTCCTCCGCCCCGTCGAGAGTCTCGGTGCTGGTGTACGCGGTGATCGGC
This sequence comes from Armatimonadota bacterium, assembly GCA_046540615.1. GTDB lineage: Bacteria > Armatimonadota > Zipacnadia > Zipacnadales > UBA5352 > UBA5352. The sequence goes on from JBKHFA010000112.1 coordinate 8,599, forward strand.
TCATTCAACTGCAGCGTGAAGTAATCGGCATTGAGCCCGTAGTCTTCGTCGTCGATGTTGTAGGGCGCGGGCGCCACTGTGTACTGGCTGCCTCCCGCGTCGTCGCCGCTGAAGTTTCGCACATCGCTGCCGTCCAACTCGTAGGAGATCGGTGTTCCGAATGTCACCAGCGCGTCCACGCCGAGGTTATCCACTCCGCTCGCCGCGGCATGAACCACCGGCGTTGCGCCCGGTGCGGGCGGAAGCGGCGGACGCGCGGCATCGGCCACCCACTCAGGATCGTGGAAGGGCGGAAGCGAGCGTTGTTCCTCGACGGCCGGCCCTCCGGGAGGCGCCCCGGGGGCGCCGATTCCGTCAATGTCATTCTCATTGGCCGGATAGACCCACCAGTAGGCGTCCGTCGGCCACGCATCGGCATCCGTCCACTCGTAATCCAGCTCAAAGCAGTGCACCCGGCCGTAGGTCTGGTTCACGTCGCTGCCCGTCAGCGTCGGGTCAAACTCACTCGCCAGCACGTATACGTATCCGTTATGCACCACCGGAGTCGAGAGCGCAGTGACCATCGCGGCGTCGGAGTAGCCCTCGATCTCGCGCAGCCACAACTGCGCGCCGTCGCCCCCGACAGTTCCGTCAACGCAGGCGACCCATCCGGTCCCGTCCGCCGCGTTCACGTAGCTCACCAGCACAAGCTGCGGGTAGTCGGGCACGGCGGCGATCGTCGGTGACGAGTATCGGGGCGTCGCCATCTCAGGCAGCTCCTGATACCAGAGCATGTCGTAGGGGGCGCCCAGCGAGTAGTCGGCAGGGCCGTCGTCGGGCATACCGTCCCCGTCGCGATCCGCCTCGGGCGTCATGTCGAACGCCATCAGATACGCGGGGGCATCATCAACGGTCGGGAGGCTGACCGCGTAGAGGATGTCGCGGTTGTGGACTGCTGTCGAGACCACCGCGCCGATCTCCACCGGAACGGTCGGCGCGCCGGGGTCGGGAGCGTAGTTGCGATCCGGGTACTGCCAGGCGATGTCCAGCGGGAAGGGCGCGCGGGCCATGCTGGTGGCGCTCGCGCGTGGAGTCCGGCGGGCCTGCTGCCAGCCCTCGCGCGACTGAACGGCGTTGAGCGCGAACTTCACATCCGGCGCCTGCAGGAAGTTCGGGGACGGCCGGAAGTCCGCGTCGTCGGTGTCCCCCTCCCTGAGCCACTCGACCACGTCGCGGCCCACCCCGCCGGCGGTCACGAGCACGCCTCCGGAGCCGTGGTCCATCATCACGGCCCACGGCGAACTGCCCGTCTCGGCGCCGTCGTCGGCGTAGGCGACGTTCTCGATGATCGTGCGGAAGCGGGGCTGGATGAAGTCCGGATCGAGGAAGTGTCCCTCGGCGAGCACGCTGTCGGGTTCATCGGTCTGCCAGAGATCGTACTCGTCGCGGTCGGGCACATCACCCAGACGCGTGACGGCCGAAGAACTCAGCGGATGCGGGTCGCGCAACAGTCCGTTGTCGCCGTCGATCGCGTCCAATGCGTAGATCTGCGTGTCCTCGTAATCGAAGGCCCCCTCGGTCAGCCACGGGAAGCCGTCCGCGCCCACCACGGTCTGGCCGGTCGGATCGCCGTCTCCGTTCCGCTCGATTCGGTTGTCCACCCACAGCAGCGCCCCGGCCTCCACCGCCGCGCGCAGACCGTCCTGCTGCCGGTCGGTGAGGTCGAGTTCGCTCGCGGAGAGGTAGATCAGGTCCATCCCGACGAGGCGCTTCGCGGACTCGTCGGTGAGTTCGACGACCCAGTAGCTCGCCTTGCCCTTCGTGACGTAGTCGCTGAAGTCATCTCCCGCGACCGCCGTCGCAGGTGCGAGGGGGTTCTCGAATACCCAGTCATCAGGGGTGAGGTCGGAGCGCCGCATGCCCTCGATGATCCACGGATTCGGGTTCTCGCCAGCGTCATTGAAGTCGCCGTCGTCATTCACGTCCACGGCGACCACGCAGGCGTTGATGACACGCTGCGCGGTGTCATACCTGAACGCGGTGTCGGCGGCCATGGCCGGCAAAGCGGCCGTGAGCGCCGTCCCTATGAGTGCTGTCAGGAGAGCGAACGTGCGGCGAAACCGCATATCGATTACCTCCGTGCGTTGCCCGAGCAAACGACCCTCCGTGGGCCGTTATTCACCGTAGTAGACCAGATCCGGGCTGACGGGCAGCAGGGGCAGTCGTGGCAGATTCGCCGCCGGGTT
>JBKHFA010000113.1:0-10789 GCA_046540615.1 Armatimonadota bacterium
GACGTCTACCACATGTTCAAGCCCACCATGAACTACTGGCGCGGCTTCGCGACCTTCGATTTCATCCGCGGCCAGGAGTCCGACAACTACAAGCCCGTGCGGCCTGAACTGATCGAGGACGAGATCAAGCGCTTCGTCCCGGAGCCGATCAACTGGAACAAGCACGCGACACTTGCGCAGTACCTCGCGAACATGGTCGGGCGCGATAGTGAGGACGATTATCTCTGCGCGAAGGTCGCCACCAGCGCCTGTGACTGGCTGGATGCGGCCCACCGCAACTCGCCCTTCATGCTCTGGGTGGAGATGTTCGATCCGCACGAGCCGTGGGACCCGCCCACCGAATACGCCGACGAGTACGCCGACCCCACCGAATTTGACCCGGTCTTCCCCGGCGCGGCGTGGGAGCGCGGGGAGCCCTCCGAGGACATGATCGAGCGGATCAAGGCGCTCTACAAGGGCGAGACCACGTTCGTGGACAGGCAGGTCGGGCGGATCTTTGAGAAGCTTGATGACCTGAACCTGTGGGATGACACCATCGTGGTTGTGCTCAGCGACCACGGGACGGAGATACTCGACCACACGAAGTTCGGCAAGGGCGGCGGGAACATGCGCACGTACAACACTGGATTCGTCTGGTACATGCGCCACCCGGACGGGCCGAACGGGCGCGTCATCGGCGATTACGTGCAGAGCCACGACGTCATGCCGACGCTCCTGACGATGCTCGACGTCCCGCACCGCTGCGAGGGGATCGACGTGTGGCCGCTTGCGACCGGCGAGGCCGACGAACTCCGGCCGTACATCGTCAACGGATGGGCAGGCGGCTCCAACGGTCCGGCCTCCGGGTGGGCATCGGTGATGGACGGCGAGTGGCTCTACTCGTGCCCGGTCGGCCGCGAGGATGACACGGAGGCGCTCTTCGCGCTGCCCGATCAGGATGAGAACGTGGTCGATGACCACCCGGACGTGGTGGCGACCGCACGCCGGCGCATCGAGGAGGTCGTCCAGCAGCCGCTGGAGGGGTTGCGCTTCAACGAGGTCTGCGATCCGGCGCCCGCGCCCTACATCCGCTGGCGGAATGCGGGCGGAGGGGACTGGGAGTAGTCGTTGTCGTCAGACGTTGACGTTGTGGCCCCGGCGCCCTCGCCGGGGAGCCTTACGATCGCTGATATCCTCGTGATGACGTGCGGGAGGCAGTTCTGATGAGCTACAAAGTCGCGTTCCTTGGCTGTGGCGGGCGGTCGCAGGCGCACGCCCGCGTATACCCGAACATCGATGACGGTACACCGGTCGCGTGTTGCGATCTGATCGAGGAGAAGGCCGCCGGTTACGCCGAGCAGTTCGACATCCCGAACTGGTACCTCGACCTTGACGAGATGATCGAGAAGGAGCAGCCCGATCTCGTCCACATGTCGATGCCGCCGACGATCCGCTACTCGCTGATGAAGCGGCTGTCCGATCACGGCGTCCCCGCGGTCATTGTCGAGAAGCCGATCGCCATCGGGGCGGATGATTACACGAAGCTGCGTGAACTCGAAGCCTCCAGCGACACGAAGTTCACCGTCAACCACCAGCTTCGCTACCACGAGAAGACGCTGGAGCTTGTCGAGCGCGTGCGCAACGGGGAGATTGGCGACGTCCGCTGCCTCGATGCCTCCGCGAAGCTGCCGATGAACGGCCAGGGCGTCCACGTGCTGGACCTTATGTTCGCGTATGTGGACTCCATCGACGTGCGCTCGGTCCACGCCGCCTGCTCGGGCTTCGACGACATCAACGGCACGCATCCAAGTCCGAACACCGCATCGGCGCTGATCACATTCGTGGATGAGACGCGTGGTGTGCTGCAGTCGGGTGAGGGTGTGCCCGAGATCGCCGAGGACGTCCCGCGCCACATGCACAAGCGGATCGCGGTCTACGGGACGACGGGCTTCGTGCACTGGAAGATGAATGGCTGGGAGATGGGCATCGGCGGCAAGTACTCCAGTGGCGAGCATGTCTACGCCGAGGTCGATAACGTCGGCCAGGCGAACCTCGTGCGGGCGGTCTTCAACTGGCTGGAGACCGGAGAGCGGACGCCCACGAACCTCGCGACGGCGCTGGACGAGTGGCTGGTGATCCTCGCCTGCTACGCCAGCGAGGTCGAGCAGGCGCCGATCGAGTTTCCGTTCGACCCGCCCGATGATCTTCTGCAGCAATTCATCGACGCCGTCGGCGCGGAGTGGGAGAATCCGCACGGAGGGTAGCCCGCCCGCCATCGTGAGGACGGGCCTCGGCGTCCACTCGGGGCGCCGGGGCTCGACGCTTTCTGGCCGGTTCTTCGACCGCACTTATCATAGCTTGCGACATCCCGAGGCTAACCATGGCAACCGCAGACGCAATCCAGTCGAAAGCCGACGCAGATACTCCGCCACAGGGGCAGCGCGTTCGAAGCCGGACCATCATACTCGCGCTGATCTTCGCCTTCGTCGCCGCCATCTGGGCGCGCGAGGCTGAGCTTGTCGCGTTCGCCTGCCAGATCACCGAGTCGGTTCCGCCGATGACCGCGCTGGGCGCGTTGCTGCTCTTCGTAGTGCTGTCGATCGTCTTCCGCAATATCGCGTCGGGGGCCGGCAGGGACACGCTCTTCGGGCGGGTGTTCGGATGGCTCAGCCTCTCGGGCCAGCAGAGCATGTACATCTACGCGTTCATCACGATCGCGACCATCATCTTCTCGGTGGGTGTCATCCGGACGCTCCTGCCGGAGATGACGACCCTTACGTACTTCGCGGACTACTCCAACGACTACGCCGAGGCTCTCCCTCACGCGAATCAGTACCTCCACGTGACCGACGCTGAGGCTGTCCGGCAGCTTTACGAGGGCTCCGACGAGGCGCTCACCGGGGCAGGCCCCGGGGAGGGGCTCGCGGGCTTCCTCTACGGACCGATCTGGCGGACGACGCTCGTGCCCTGGGGGGCGTGGATCACGCCGCTGATCACCTGGTCGATCTTCATCCTCGTGATCTTCGGCACCATGCAATGCGTCGCGGCGCTCGCCGAGCGCGAGTGGACGCTCTCCGAGCGCCTGCCCTACCCGCTGGTGGAGATCCCGCTTGGCATCACCGAGCAGCGCTCCTTCATCGCCGGTGTCTCATTCCTCAAGGACCCGGTGATGTGGCTGGGATTCATCGTCGGCGCAGGCTACGGGATCCACGAGATGATCGCCGCGACCACGATGGCCTTCCCGCTTCTCGGCCGCGAACACGCGCTGGGGAATCTGCTCACCGAGCACCCCTGGAGCGCGATCGGCGGGAACATCAATATCTTTCTGATGCCCGAGGCCTACGGCCTGGCGTATTTCGCGCCGCAGGACGTGCTGCTGACCACGACGCTGTCGTGGCTTGCGATCAACCTCTTCCGCGTGGCGACCGCCGCCGGCGGCTACGACGTGAAGCCGACGGCCTACCGCGACGCGACCGCGGGCTCATTCGTGGGGCTCGTGCTGGCCTCGTTGTGGGTCGCGCGCGGCCCCATCAGGGAGGGCCTTCGGAGAGCCTTCAGCAGGACCACGCGCGAGGGCGATGAACTCCCCGACGAACATGTCTGGCTGATACGCGGGGCGGTCCTCGGCATGGCCCTGATGTTCGCTTTCTGGGTGTGGACCGGCCTTCCGTGGCATTACGTGATCTTCGCGGTCTTCATGTTCATGGTCGCCGCGATTGGCCATGCTCGCGTCCGCGCGATCGCCGGCGCGGCGACCCCGTGGCTTTTCCCGCACAGCGCGATGACCGAGACGTTCGTGCGCCTCGCGGGAGCGAACGCCATCGGCGGGGAGGGGAAGTGGAAGCGCTTCACCGCACTTTTCAACGTGCGCTGGGTCGATCGCGGCTACCCGCACTCGGCGCTCGCCTCGCAACTTGAGGGATACAACATGACCCGGCGCGGCGGGATGGAGTTCGGGGACATGTCGAAGATGCTGCTGCTTGCGGTCCCGATCGGACTGCTGCTCGGCTGGTGGATGCACCTGACGGCGTTCTACGATCACGGCGCGAACGTGCTTGGGGGCGGCACGGGCGTTGGCGGGGTGCGGGTGCGTTACGCGCAGGCCGATGCGGACTGGGCGCTTGGGCTGGCGACCGCGCCGACGATGATCGACCCGAGCGCGTGGTGGGGGATGGGCACCGGACTCGTGCTGACGACGCTTGGGCTCGTAATTCGCAACATCTTCCTGCAGGTGCCCTTCCACCCGGCGGGGCTGGTGATCGCATTCAGCCACGGGCGGCGCTTCTGGGCGCCTTTCGGCATCGTGTGGGCCATCAAGGGCGGCCTGCTGCGGATCGGCGGGGTGGCCGCCTACCGCCGGCTCATGCCGGGATTCCTGGGCCTGGTGATCGGACACTACTTCTTCACCGGCATAATCATGGGCCTGGCGAACATGACCGGGCTGGCGATCTTTGAGAACCTGCCGATTATTTGGTTTTAGGAGTTGCCAGTTACGAGTTCCCAGTTGCCAGGAACGGCCTACAACAACGGTGCACGGGGGGATCGTGACTCGCGGGGTAACGAAAGAAATGACCTCTTAAGGGGGATGTGATGACAGGCAGCAAATCGAGCCATGAAGACCTTCAGGTCTGGCAGAAGGCAATGGACCTGACCGTTTCGGTGTATGAACTGACTGATGACTTACCGAAGCGCGAGATGTATGGTCTTACAAGTCAGATGCGGAACTGCGCTGCCTCAGTACCGGCGAACATTGCGGAAGGACGCGCGAGACGCGGTCCATCAGAATTCAGGCACTTTCTCTACATAGCAGCCGGCAGCCTGGCCGAACTGGAGACGTTTATTGAACTCTCACGACGCCTCGGCTACGCTTCCGAAGAGCAGATCCACTTTGTCGAATGTCTGGCGGGGGAAGTTGGCCGCATGCTCTACGGTCTGATCCGAGCCATTGCCCGTCGGATTGAGGCGTAGGGAAGGGGCGCGCGAAGTCGTCACGCCGTTCCTGGGAACTGGGAACTGGCAACTGGAGGCTACAATGCCTTTACGCAAACTCGGCACACTCATGGATCATCTCGTAGAGACGTCGCCCTTCGTCTATCAGGGCGAGTTGCTGCTGCTGGAGTCGGTCCGCCCGAGGACGCCCGGCAGCAATCGTCCGGGCGAGCACTACCTCCGCATCCGGCGAATCGCGGACGGAACACGTGATGTGCGCGACGCCGAGGAGTTCGCGGACTGCGAGGTCCTCGCGGAGTTCGGGCACGAACACACCTTCGCGGCTCCGATCGTGCGCGACGATGAGATCTTCGTCTATGCGTCTCGTCGCAACGAGGCCGGCGACATCGTCGATGAGATCACCGGCTTCCGCAGCAACGACCTGCAGACCTGGGACGAGCATCTCGCGATCAAGGGCGTGGACGAACGCCTCTTCAACTGCTCGGTCTGTCATGATGGCGAGCGCTACGTGATGGCGCTGGAGAGCGATTTCCGGCCATCACCGTACTTCACGATCAAGTTCGCGGTCTCGGAGGACCTCGTGAAATGGACGGTGCTGCCTGACACCGAGGCGGTGCTGGGCACCGACCGTTACGCCGCCTGCCCCACCATCCGCTTCCACGACGGGCAGTACTACGTGTGGTACCTCGAGCGCCCCGGCCAGTGGTGGTTCGAGACGTGGCTGACGCGCTCGGAGGACCTTCTGCACTGGCAGCAAAGCCCGCAAAATCCGATCCTGCGGCCCGGTCCGAATGAAGATGTGAACAACTCGGACATCGACTTCTGCGAGTTTGATGGCGAGATGGTGATCTACTACTCGTGGGGCAGCCAGCGTGGCGAGGAACACCTCGCACATGCGGTCTATCACGGCAGCCTCGCGGAGTGGCTCCGCGATTGCTACCCCCGCAGATAACCTTCCCGACCGTCACCGTCTCCGCTGGCGGATAGGTCCCTCAGGCGCGCGCGTCGAATACTCATGGGGCCGGGACGGCATCGAGCTACGCCTCGCTGGGATGATAGATGACGGCCGATCGCGATGAGATGAGCTTCTGGGACCATCTCGAGGAGCTGCGCTGGCGGCTCCTCCGAATCATCGTGTACATCGTCATCGCAGCGGCCGCAAGCTGGGTCTTTCGCGAGGCGATGCTCGACATACTGCGCTATCCGGCCGAGGCCGGGGCTTTGATGGCGGAGGAGGAAGCGTTCGAGTTCCGCATTTTCGAGGCCGCCGGCGGCTTTATCCTCATGATGCAGATTGCGCTGGTGGCGGGGCTTATCCTCGCCGCGCCGGGCGCGATCATCGAATTGTGGCTCTTTGTTGAGCCGGCGCTGGAGAAGCATGAGCGCAAGTGGGTTATCCTGGTGGTGCCGCTCGCTGTGCTGCTCTTTCTCGGCGGCGTCTTGTTCTGCTACTGGATATCACCGCGCGCGTTCGCGTTCTTCCTCCGCTTCAACCGCTCGATGGGCGTCGAGGTGGAGTTGACGCTGCAGCCCTATCTCTTCTTTCTGATGCGACTGCTGCTGGTGTTCGGAATCGCCTTCGAACTGCCGCTGGTTTTGACGTTTCTGTCCGCCGTCGGCATCGTGACGAAGAAGCAACTCATCGGCTGGTGGCGTCACGCGGTGCTGGCGATCTTCATATTCTCCGCCATCGCGACGCCAACGACGGATCCGGCGACGATGACGTTCATGGCCGGACCGATGGTCGCGCTCTACTTCCTCAGCGTGTGGCTCGCGGGGCTTTTCGAGAAGGACGAAGACGATGAGGAGCAGTCCGTCGAAGCGAACGATGCAGCCCCTGTGGATGATACAAGCGGAGAGTGAGCAAAGAGCCAGCGCGTCATGGACATCGGGCGGCTGATTGAGGAGATCCGGGCGGATGACGACTACCGCGGGCAGATCGAGTGGATGCGCGAGGTCCCCGCGCGTGACGGGCAGTACGCGGACCTCGACGCGGAACTGCATCCGACCGTGCAGCAGATACTCGCTGACCTCGGCATCGAGCGTTTTTACGTCCACCAGGCCCGCGCGATCGAGGCTGCACTGGGCGGCGAGCACGTCGTCACTGTCACCGGCACGGCGTCCGGCAAGACGCTCACGTACGTGGTGCCGCTGGCCCAGCGGCTCTACGAGCGCCCCGCGCGGCGCGCCCTGCTGATGTACCCGACGAAGGCCCTCGCGCAGGATCAACTCCGCAAACTCGCCGACTTCGGCGCCGGCCGCGCCTTTCACGCCGCCACGTACGACGGCGACACGCCGAAGGGGGATCGCCGGCGCATCAAGCGCGACGCGCAGGTGGTCCTGACAAACCCGGATATGCTGCACATCGGCATCCTGCCCTACCATCACACGTGGGCGGACTTCTTTCGCAATCTGGAGTACGTGGTGCTCGATGAGGTGCATTCCTACCGCGGCGTCTTCGGCTCGCACACGGCCAACGTCATCCGGCGATTGCGCCGAATCTGCGCGAACTACGGCTCCGATCCGCAGTTCATCGCCTGCTCGGCGACCATCGGGAACCCGGGCGGGCTTTTCGAGGAACTGACGGGGCTTGAGGCGACCGTCATCGACGAGGACACCGCTCCGCGCGGCCGGCGTTTGCTGATGCTCTGGCAGCCACCGGAGATCGAGGGACAGCCGCTGCGGCGGCGCTCGGCGAACCTCGAGGCCGCGGAGTTGATGGTGGAGTTTGTGAAGGCGCACGTGCGGACGATCGTCTTCGTGCTGGCGCGCAGCGTCGCGGAACTGATTCTGCGCTACGCGCGGGAGGGGCTGGAGGAGTTCGAGGACCTTGCCGAACGCGTTATGTCCTACCGCGGCGGCTACCTTCCCGAGGAGCGGCGGGAGATCGAGCGCCGGCTCTTCGAGGGCGAACTGCTGGGCGTGGTCTCGACGACAGCGCTGGAGGTGGGCGTGGACATCGGCGGCCTCGACGCGGCGATCCTGACGGGCTATCCGGGCACGATCTCCAGCACGTGGCAGCAGATCGGACGCTCCGGGCGCGGCAAACGCGACTCGCTGGCGGCGCTGGTGACGCTGCCGGGCGGCGTCCATCGCTACCTCACGCAGCACCCCGAGTACCTGATGGAAGCGGAGAGCGAGCAGGCTCTGATCAATCCGCAAAACCGCTACATCCTCGCGGGGCACCTGCTGTGCGCGGCGTACGAGCAGGCGATTGACGATTCCGACCGCGTGTACTTCGGCGACGAGATGGAGTCGATCCTCGAGATTCTCGCCGATCCGGAGAATCGCGAGGGCTCCGACCTGCCGTTTGTCGCGAAGCGGACGCGCTGGTACTGGGTGGACCCGGACGTCTATCCGGCGGCGGAGATATCCCTGCGATCGTCGGGCGGGCCTCCGTGGCAGATTCGCGTGGTGGGGGAGAGCGGTCTGCTCGGGACGGTGGACGCGGATTCGGCGTTCAGGATCGTCCATCCCGGCGCGGTCTATCTTCATGCAGGGGAGAGCTTCGTGGTGGAGGAGCTTGACCTCGACGAGCAGGTGGCGTGGGTGCGGGAGGAAGAGCCGGGGTATTACACGCGACCCATGAGCGCGTCGAAGATGTCCGTGCTGGGCTGGGACGAGGAGCGCGAGATGCCGTCGACCGCGAGGGCGCTGCTGGGGGAGATTGAAATCACCTCACAGGTCGTCGGCTTCCGCAAGATCCGGCAGGTGACCGAGCAGGAACTGGGCACCGAGGACCTCGACCTGCCCTCGCGCACCATCGAGACCGTCGGCGTGGCGATTGCGCCGGGCGAGGCGGACGTTGCGGCGCTGAGCGCGGGCGGCTTCGACCTGATGGGCAGCCTGCATGCGCTGGAGCACGCGATGATCGCGCTGCTGCCGATCTTCGCGTTCTGCGACGCGCGGGATGTCGGCGGCATCTCTGCGTCCTGCGACGAGGACCTTCACGGTCCGGCGGTGAGCATCTATGAGACGTATAACGGCGGCGTGGGGATTGCGGAGGCGGCATATGAGCGCCTCGACGACCTGCTGGCGGCGGTCGCGGAGCAGATTGAGTGCTGCCCGTGCGAGGATGGCTGCCCCGAATGTGTGCAGGCTCCGGACTGCGGCAACAATAATATGCCGCTGGACAAGGCGGGGGCGCTGCTGCTGGCGCGGAGGCTGGCGAGGGAGGGGTAAGTCCGTTGCAGTTGTGGAGGGACCGGAGAGGGCGGGATGCCGTCTCTCCCGTCCGATGCCGGCCCGGTCGTTCCGTCGTTTGTCGTTCAGGCGGACGACAACGACGACGGCCAACAGCCGGGCAACGCCAACGGCTTATCAAATGAAGGAAGCCGTGCCCTCCGGCGCGAACTTCAAGGATAGTACGACGCACTCACGTGGAAAGCTGGCCATCAATGAGTTGCGACCTGCATATACATTCGACCTGCTCGGACGGATCACAGACCCCGGAGGAGATCGTTGCTGAGGCCATCGAGAAGAAACTGACGGCCATCGCGATCGCGGATCATGACACCGTCCAGGGCGTCATGCCCGCCATCGAGGCCGCGCGGGACAGCGATCTGCTCGTCATTCCGGCGGTCGAGATAAGCACCGAGTATCAGAAAGCCGAGGTGCATATCCTCGGGTACTGGATCGACCTTGAGAGTGATCAACTGCGCGCAAAGTTCGTCTACGTGCGCGAGGCGCGGCGACGTCGCGCGAATGAGATCGTCGGCAAACTGCGGCAGAGTGGCGTGGAGATCACGCTGGACGATGTCATGGCGCAGAGCGACGGTGTGACGCTCGGCCGGCCGCATGTGGCGCAGGCGCTGATGCAGGCGGGCTACGTGTCGGGAATGCAGGAGGCGTTCGACCGCTACCTCGGGCGCGACCGGCCCGCGTTCGTGAAGCGTTATAAGCTCTCGCCACACGAGGCGGTGGAGGCGATCCGCGAGGCCGGGGGCTGCCCGGTGCTCGCGCACCCGGGGCTTGGCGTGAGCGACCGAGTGATCGAGGGGTTAATTGAGACGGGGATCGAGGGCATTGAGGCCTATCATACGCATCACTCGCCGTCGAACACCCGCCGCGCCATCGGGTTCGCCGAAGAGAACGGACTGCTGATCACAGGCGGGACGGACTCGCACGGGCCGAGGGGCAGTCATCCGGTGGCGATCGGAGAGGTCGATGTGCCTGACGCCTGCGCCGAGGCGCTCGTTGCGTGGGCGGAGGAGCACGGTGCGCAGATACCCTGACAAAAGTGAAGGGCGGAGCAGAAGCTGCTCCGCATGGGAGGCATGCACGTGGAGACAACGATTTACAGTTCGGAGAAACACCCGGGCGTGACCGTGGTCGAAGTACATGGCGACGTGGACTGCGGCGAATGCGGCCTCGACCGCCTCTGCGGGCTGCTGCACAACCTCGTGGACGGCGGGGACCTGTGGATGGTGGTCGATCTGCGCGGCGCCGGCGTCATTCATGAGCGGGCGCTGGCGGAGATACTGGCAATCCTTGGACGGCTGCGGCTTCGAGGCGGCAATATGATGCTCGTGGCGCCGCCGGGGGAACTGCTCAAGTCGATCCGCAAAATCGGCTTTCATGAGTTGACGCTGGTTCTTGATGACGTGGAGACGGCAGCCCAGCAGGCTGCGAGGGAGGCTCAGATCGGTGACTGAAGAGCACATCATCAACCGCCCGACTGTCGTATGCTACGGCACCTCGATCACCCGCGGCGTCCCTCATGTGTCGGAGGAGGATACGTATCCGGCCGTGCTCCAGCGCCGCTTGAATCGCAAGCTCAAGCACGAGCAGACGCAGGTCAGCGTGGTGAACTCCGGTGTTCCCGGCGAGAACACCGCGGAGGGCCTTGCGCGGATCGATG
>JBKHFA010000114.1:0-10747 GCA_046540615.1 Armatimonadota bacterium
GCCACTGTGTGCCGGGAAGGATCGGTGTGTCCTGGTATCCGATGTCAGACATTGTGAGCTTCCTCCTCAAGGGCGTGAACGGCGTGAATTGGGTGCGCTGACGTTTGGCGGCAGGGAAGGACGCAACACAGTGGAACGGGTGCCGTTGGGGCCTGCGACATCCCGTTGGGATCTGGTACTCCCAACGGCCGGGCCGACTTCGTCGCCAGCAAACGGCGCTGGCTCCTCAGGCGGCCCCTCCGATCGACGGCCTCGCACGTCGCACCTACTCCTCCCGCAAAGCGTCCGCGTTCTCGGCGACCTTGCGGTAAGCCGCGGCCTGCTCCTCGATGATCTCGGGGCGGTAGTGCTTGAACCACGGGATCGAGTAGCAGCGCTCCTGGATGCTCTCGGCGACCGGCAGCGAGCCCTCAGGCTGGCGCAGGTCGCGGTCGGAGTTGGCGATCCGCGTGGGCTTGCCGTGGCGGTAGATGTCCGCCTCGTTCAGCAGCGGGTGCAGGTGCAGGGCGAAGTTCGCGCCGGGGCTGCATCGGCCTCCCTCGGCCTGCACGGCCTCCGCGAAGGTGTGAATCGACAGCCCCCCAAGCTCCTCGGCCACGTAGAGCCCGTGCGCGGCGTACCATCCGCCCATCGTCGAATCCTCGTCCTTTGGCGGCCGATGCGCCTTCACGCCCGGAACGTCTTCGAGCAGATCCCAGAAGTAGTTCATCGCCCTCTGGATCTCCTCCATCCGCTCCTGGTAGTGGCGAAGCTGCACGCGGCCGACCGCGGACGACATCTGGTGCATGCGGTACTTGTATCCGCCCCACGGCAGCCCTGTGAAAGGCGTCAGGTCCGGCTCGGTGATGACCTGCTCCTTGAGTTCGCCGGTCCACTGAGTCGCGGTCGTTCGGGCGTAGTGGCCCCAGGCGATGCAGCGCTCCCAGATCTGCCGGTCGTTGGTGATCATCATCCCGCCCTCGCCGACCGCCAGCGACTTACCGCTCATCACCGACATGCAGCCCACGTGGCCGATGGTGCCGACCAGTCGGCCCCTGTAGAGGCCGCCGTGCGCGTGCGAGACGTCCTCGATGACCTTCAGATCGTGCTTCTCGGCGATCTCCATGATCGGGTCCATGTCCGCGGGATGGCCCGCGTAATGGACCGGCACGATCGCCTTCGTGCGGTCGGAGATATGCCGCTCGATGTCGTCGGGGTCGATGCAGAGCGTCTCGAAGCTGATGTCGGCGAAGACCGGCGTCGCCTGGAGGGTGAACGCGGGCAGCGCGCTGGCCCAGTAGGTGATGCTCGGCACGATGATCTCATCACCGACACCCACGCCGCAGGCCCACATCGCCGACTGCAGCGAACCGGTGCCGCTCGAGAAGCCGAGGCAGTAGTCCATGCCATGCCACTGCGCGAAGTCCTCTTCGAACTTCTCGGTGATGTCGCGCGCCGACATCGCCCGTCGTCGCAGCACGTCAAGCACCGCCTCCTCGTCCTCCTCGGTGATGATCGGCCAGTCGTAGATGTCGCCGGGATCGGTCTGGACGGCCCTCTCGCCGCCATTGATCGCAAGCTTTTCAGCCATGATAGTCAGGCGCTCCCGTTTGAGTGGTCTCGATTCTGATGAGACTGCGGCCCGCCTTCGGCGCCGCGTGGGTTGTGACCTCCCGGAACTCAGTATCAACGGTCAAGGATTGGAGGGACGCGGGGTAACGACTCCAGGCGAGGGCGCCTGGAGTCCAGAATCGCAAGAAGACCCCGGGTCGGGCGCCCCCGCCCGGACGTCGTTCCCCTCTCTGGTGTTTTCTTCCGGCACGTGACGGCTTCTATCATCGCATCCCTGACCTTTGATACGCAGCCCTGCGCCGGAACTGCGAGAGAACGCTACGGCAGTTCGACCGCCGTCACCTCGCCGGGCGGCAGTTCAATACGTCGCCAGCCCGTGCTGCGGAGGGCCAGGTCGAGCGTGACGGTCTGCTCGGCGTCGTTGAAGAGCAGCACCTCGGCCCCCGCGGCCGGGAGCGCGCGGACGAGCGAGGCCACGCTGCCGGGAAGGTGCTCCTTGCCATCGCCGCGGCGGAACCGCACCCGCGGCTGCTCCTGGCAGAGCCGCCGGATCATCCCTGCGGCCAGAGGGAAGAACGCGCCCGTCACGTTGCCGTAGCCGCCGTCGCGACCGTGGCCGGAGGCGACCGCGCCGATGCTGCTGCCCGCGCAGCCGTGGTGGCGGCCGTCGCGAAGGGCGCTCGCGGCGAGGCCCACTCGCTCACCGACCGCCTGCAGCGCCGCGGCGGCCAGCGACTCGTCGCCGAGTATCTGCCACGCCAGCATCAGCGTCGGCGGGGGCAGCGCCGAGGTCTGCCGCACAGAGCCCGTCTCGGTCTCCCACGCCCAGCGGATCATGTCCTGGCGCTTGCCGATCCCCGCGACCGGCTTGCGGCTGAGGGTCTCGACGACCATCGCCGGGGTCTCCGCGCGCCGACCGATCGTCGGCCTCTCGCCGACGAGGCGCTCGTAAAGGTCGGCCGACCTGCCGAGTCGGCCCGCGGCGAAGGGGTTGTCGGCCAGCGAGGCGTAGAGGCGACCGGCCGCGAGCGCGTAGCCCGAGACGCGGGTCTTCTCGAGCAGCCGGAGGATTCCGTCGAGGCCGACGAGCGTCTCCTCGATGCCCTCTTTCATCCGCGCGAGGGCGTCGTCGTCGAGCGAAGTGTCGCCGGTCTCGGCGCGGTAGCGGCCCAGCAGCGCGCCGGGCGGATTGGAGTAGGGGTCGCTCAGTGCCGGCAGCAGGGCCTCGCAGATTCGGCGCGAAGCGTCGGCGTAGCGGTCCTCGCCGGTCATGTGGTAGAGGTCGAGCAGCACATCGACCGTCCCCGCCGGCACATGCGGCTCCACGCGTTCGAGCGCCGACTGGCCGTGGTGGTGGCCGCCGATCGCGTAGAAGACCTCCTCCTCGTCGGCGGCCGACTCGCCGGACCGGATGACGGTGGGCGGCTCATCGACAGGCGCCTCGAGGATCGCCTCCGCCCAGCGGTTGGCGTAGGCGGTGGAGAGGTCGAGGTAGCGCTGCTCGCCGGTGATGTCGTGCGCGGTCAGCGCGATCTGGATCAGGCGGAAGTGATCGGGCACCTCGTAGCCCTGCGACCGCGGCCCGCCGATGCTCTCGGTGCCGATGCGCCAGCTCAGGAAGCGGTGCTCATCCCAGTCATACCACTCCGGGAAGCCCTCCACCCAGTTGCCGATGTGGTGGGCGGCGTCCACGATCAGCTCCGCCGTCTGATCGTCCGGCGCCACGCGCCAGAGTCGGCAGAGAAAGAACGTGAATATCTCCGTCTGATGGTGCGCCTCGCCCGTGGGGTAGAAGCCGTGCAGCAGGTTCTCGCGCGACCACTTCGCGAAGCCGTCGCGGATATACTCCGCGAAGCTCAGGGCCCGGGAGGCGCCGAAAAGCTGGTGGTAGCCGAACCACGAGGAGATGAACGTGCCCTCGTCATGGCCGCCCTGGTAGGGGATGCGGTCGTGGCGCTTGAGCGCCGCGTCGATCCAGCGCTGCATCTGATTGCGGATGCTGAAGAAACCGTCTGCCCAGTCGGGGCGATGAGATGCGTCGTCATTGAGTTTCATGCTGCGAACTTCGCGACAGGACGCCGCGGGTCCTTCCTCATTCCGCACGATCGCCGCCGCTTTGCAGGGCGGGACTCGCTACGCTCGCGGCGGCCCCCCACGGCGACTTGACCTTCATGCACATCTCATAGTGCGATGAGGCGACTCGTTAACCGTCGTGGAGGAGCCCCTCCTCGCCGCGTCGTTTGCGCCTAAAGCTGCACGACCACCCGGCAGAGCGTCTCGGCGATGCCCTCGATGCCCCGGCGCAACGGCAACTCCTGCAACCAGCGCGTGGGGATCGCCTCGCGCCCGTTGTACGTCCCGGTGATCGCCCCGGCGATGGCGGCGCGGGTGTCGGTGTCGCCGCCGGCGACGATGCTGGAGACGAGCGTCTCCTGCAGGTCATCGGGCGTGCGCAGGAAGCAGTAGAAGGCGGTGGGGACCGTCTCAAAGGCCGCGCCGCCGAGGGACAGTCGCGGCAGGGCGGTCAGGGGCGGCTCCTCGATTTCAAGCAGGCGCGCGCACTCCGAGAGCCCGTCCGTCACTCGCGAGGGCTCAAGCTGATCGAGTATCTCGTGGAGGATCGTGTCGGGGTCGAGATCGCCCGAGGCCGCCTCGGCGACCGCGTACGCGACCGCGTACGCGCCGTCGATCGCCTCGTCGTGGCGATGGGTGATTATCCCGCAGTCATGGACATCCTGCCGCAGGCCCTCCAGCATTCGGACGTGCAGCAGGCCGATCGGCGCTACGCGCATCGCGACGCCGTTGCCTGCCGCGTATTCGCCCTTCTCGCCGGCCTCTCGCCACGGTGTGCCCGATTCCAGCCGCTTCATCGCGTGGTAGGTGGCGCGTCCGATGCCGCGCCCGCCCGCCTCGTACCAGGCGAGATAGCGGCGGGCGAGGTCCTCGCCGTCGATCCCCCCGCACGCCGCGACTGACTTGGCGGTGGCGACGAGCATCGAGGTGTCATCCGTCCACTCGCTCATCGTCAGCGAGGACGGCTGAAAGCGCCCGTCGTAGTATGCCTCGGCCAGGTCGGTGCCCGAGTAGCCCTCGTAGGCCGCGCCCAGACAATCGCCGCACGCGGCGGCGAGCATGCATCCTGTGAATCGGGAGGTGATTCCCGGCTCTGAATTGCTCATCGAAAGACTGATCACTCTCCCTGAGTGTTTGTGAGGTCTCTGTGCGGCTTCAATCCACGGTACTCCCTACTCTTTCACCTCGACACCCAGTACTTCCTCCATCTGCTGCAGACCAATCTCATGGGCCTCATTATCCATCGCGGCAACCTGGTCGGCCCGCACGAAGACCTCAAAGCCGTAGTTCACGGCATCGGCGGCCGTGTACATCACGCAGATATTCGTGCAGACACCCGTGATCTCGATCTCATCGACGTCGTTTTCGAGCAGTGTCAGAAGCAGTTCGCTCTGAAAGAACGCGCTGTAGCGTCGCTTCGGAAGAACGCAGTCGCCCTCCTCGGGGGCAAGCTCCTCGATGATCTCCGCGCCCTCGGTCCCCTGCACCGCGTGCGGCGGGAACTGGTCGAATTCAGGATCGTCCGGGCGGTGCCGATCGCACATGTATATGACCGTCTCTCCGTACTGCCGGGCCTGCACGAGGCGCCGGGAGATCGGTTCGATGATCTTCCCCACGCGCTTGCCGCACTTGAGGGCCCCGTCATCACGGACGAAATCGTTGAGCATGTCAATCACGATCACAGCCTGACTCATGTCTTTCAGTCCACCTCAGTCAATAAAGTCGATTGCGTCGGGGTGCGCGTCAACCCACCCTCGCACCTGCTGCCGGCGGCGCGACTTGATGACCTCAATACTCGGCAGATCGGCCACAACGTCGCCGCCCTCGATCAGGGGCTCCAGCAGATCCCGCGTGCGCGCGCCGCATGCGCACTGATCGGTCTTGTGACGCCCCTCAGCGTAAAGTGTGCGCTCGCCGCAGGCCGGGCAGACGGCCACGTTCTTGACGCCCGAGAGCTTCCCTCGCTTGGTGATCGGCTCGCCCTCGATCTCCACGATGTCCATCGCGAAGTTCACCGGAGGCGCGCCCGAAAGGGACGTCCCGACCCCGTAGCCGGAGGCTATGTCATTGTACTGCGGAATCGAGTACTCATCGAGGCCGCCGCTGAGGAAAAGCTCCACGTGCTCGTGACCGCGCAGGTCAAGCTCCCACCGCACTTCCTCGAGGATCGCCTTCCAGTCGCCCCGGCGATTGCCCGGCGTATCCACGCGCACGGCGTTAAGGCGCTCACCAAGTGTCTCCGCGGCCTCCAGCGCGGAGAACTTCTCGTCTCTGAAAGTGTCAACCAGCGCGACGCGCGGGACCTCGTCATCGATCACCTCGTCATACCACCGCAGCGCCGTCGCAAGGTCACCTGCCACGAGAATCAGCGCGTGTGGCATTGTCCCCGACGGGTCGATGCCGAGCATCTCGGCCGTCTTCACCACGGCCACCCCGTCGCAGCCGCCAAGGTAGCACGCGCGACCGATCATCGGCGCAATCGCCGGATGGGCGCGCCGCGTGCCGAAGCTGATGACGGTCCGGTCTCCGGCGGCAATGCGCACGCGACTGGCGCGACTGGCGATCCCGGACGCCTGGCAGAGCAGGCCCAGCACCGCGGTCTCCATCTCCGCGAACTCCGCGTAGTCCCCCGAGATGCGCATCACCGGCTCGCGAGGGCGAAAGAGGCTGCCCTCCGGGGCACACTGCACATCGACCGGGAAGCCCTCCAGCGCCGCCGCCACCTCCTCGACCCCGGCGAGGACGCCCCACGCCCACGCATCAGGCAGGCTGGAGCAGTGAATTTCGGCTGTGACCTCTTTCGACGCGTCCTTCGCCCGCAATATCTCGCGCGTGCGGGTGAAATACACGTCCGTCACGGTGCGATCCCGAATGTCCTTGAGCGACGCTGAGTAGAGCACTCTCACACACCCCGTCCGCGGTCTCGGCTCTCCTGAGTTCGTGTCAAACCGCTCCCCCTGCCTCAGATGACCTGTGCATTACGCACAAATCGGGAGAGGCGTTGTTGCCGTTGGAGGGGCCGCCTCTGCGTCGATGCGCCAGCATCGTCGCAGGGGTGACGCCTGCGTGCCGTTTACGCAGGCGTCAGGTTCCACCCCGGCCCGTCGTTGTCGTTCGCAGAAGACAGATTGATCAGTTTCACGCAGTTCGCGGGCCGGGGTGGAACCTGAGGCGCTGGCGCGCCTCACTCCTCGCGCCGCAGGACCCCGCGAAGCGGGCGTCACGACAGCGGGCGCTCGGAGCGGCCCCTCCGCACGACTTGCGGCGGCGTGTCGCGTCATTGCAGTCAGGGGCCTCGCCCCGCAAAGATGTGCGTAATGCAGGGCGCAGATGGCAGCGGAAGATTCCCCCGGCCACGTACGAGGTTCGTCACCACCGAAACTTCTCCTCCCGCATGTCAGGTGCGTACAAGAAGCGGGCAGGCCACATGAAGCGGCCTGCCCGTGTTCTCGTTTGTCCTCAACCGCGAGGGCTCAGTTGTAGCTGTACTGCCACTGGATGCCCCAGAGGTCCTCGTCCTCGTTGCTGGACGCGTCGTCCACCGTGCCGGTCCGGTTCCAGTCGCCGGTGCTGTACTGCGCGGTGATGTGGCTGCTCTCGTAGACCTTGTGGCGGATACCGATCGCGAATGCGTCGAACTCGGCATGGTTCGCCGCGTCAACGCTCGCGTTGAACTCCTCGTAGCGAGCGAACACGACATTCTCGCCGTCTCCCTGGAGGTCATACATGCCCTGCAGGTAGAAGCCGTCGCGGTCGGCGCCGAACATCTCGCCGTCCACCCACTCAGCCTGGAAGCCCCACGGAGTCGCGTGCTTGCGCACGTAAAGGTCCACGGCGCTGCGGTCCTGAGTCATGTCGGTCGCGGCGTTGTAGAATTCGCCGTCGAACCACGATGCGCCGAACTGGCCCCAGGGCTTGTCCCACTTGAGGTCGATCGACACGTTCTTGTCGCCGTTGGCGTCGTCGCTGCGGAACTGACCGTTCCAGATACCGAGGACCGCGAGCGGCTCATTGCCCTCGGGAGTCCGGCGCAGCCACACGCCGCGATCAGCGGCGCCCTGGTACCAGAAACCCCACCCGCCGGGGCCGCCCTCGAGTATCTTGGCGCGCTCAAAGGGCAGGCGAACCGAAGAGCCCTCCCACGCCTCAAGCCCGAACCACGTCGGGACCTGGCCGGCCTGGACGCCGTAGCGGTCGGCGAAGCGGTAGTCAACAAAAGCGTTGTAGAGGTCGATGTTGGGATCGGCGGCCTCACCGACGCGGGCGAATGTGATGATCCCGGTGGTCCGGGAATCAAGGTCGCCCTGGATCGTGAAGAAGCCGCGGCGCAGGTCGAAGTTTGTGCTCTCGTCGCGGAGATCGTCGTCAACGAAGCGGAACTGGAAGTACCCCGACATGCAGACGCGGTCCGTCCAACACTCTTCCCCCTCGAGGCCCTCCTGGGCCATGACGGCGCCCATCGATGCGAGCATGGTGGCGATGACCATGCAGACTACGAGACGTTTCATGATGTGACCCTCCCTGACTCTGTGCGGGGCTATGCGATTTGTCGGTACATCCCCGGCTCGCCCCACCGGCAGCCCCGAATCGAAGCGGCGGTGCGAACGCTCAACCCATCCCAGTGTGAAGGTTCGACAACTATTGAGAGATTTCGTTGCGGAGCAACTCAGCTTTTTTCTGCATGAGGCCCGACGCCGTCTGCGGGCAACGACCCCCGGTGAGGGCGCCGGCGCCACAACGACAACGACTGACGACAAACGGCCAACGGCCGGGCCGGCGCGGGAGCTGGCTCTTCACGCCCGCGGGTGCGCCTCCTCGTAGATCTTCCGCAGGTCCTCCGTCGAAACGTGCGTGTAAATCTCCGTGGTCTGCAGATTCGCGTGCCCGAGCATCTCCTGGATCGCGCGCAGGTCCGCGCCGCCTGAGAGCAGATGTGTCGCGAATGAGTGCCGCAGCGTGTGCGGCGAGGTGTCCTCCGGCAGGTCCGCCAGCGTCACGTACTTCTTCAGCGTCGCCCAGAATCCGCCGCGGCTGAACGGCCGCCCCAGCCTCGTCAGGAAGATCCCGTCCTCGCTCGGCTCCGGATCGAACTCGTCTCGCGCCTCATCGAGGTAGCGCTTGACCAGATGCAGCGCCAGCGGCGCCACCGGCACGATCCGTTCCTTCGCGCCCTTCCCCGTGGTCCGCACGAGACCCTCGCTCAGACTCAACTCATGCATCCGCAGCGCCACAAGCTCCGAGACGCGCAGGCCCGCCGCGTAGAGCAGCGCGATCATCGCCGCGTCCCGCAGGCCCTCGGGGGTCGAGCGGTCGGGTGTCTCCAGCAGCCGCTGGCACTGCTCCACGCTCAGCACCTTCGGCAGGCGCTGCGCGGGCTTCGGAAGGTCCACGTCGGCGGCCGGGTCGAGATCGGTGCGCTCTTCGAGCAGCAGAAAGCGGTAGAGTCCGCGCACGGAGGAGAGCTTGCGGGCAACGGTGCTGCGGGCGAGGCCGCGGTCGCGCTGGAGGAAGCTGACGAAGTCGATCACGTCCTGCCGGGAAGCGTCGGTGTATGCCTCGACTCCGCGGCCCCGCAGGAAGTCGCCGAAGTCGCGCAGGTCTGTGCAGTAGGCGCTGACGGTGTTCTCCGCGAGGTTGCGGTCTATGCGCAGAAAGTCCGCGAAATCCTCGACGGTCTCACGCATCAGCAGGCCCCTCATCGGCATCCGGTGATCTCTCATCGGCGCCGGGCGGCCCGGCGGGGGGTGAGGCGCCCACCGGGGAAGCCGCCTCCGGCGCCTGCCGCTTGCGCGAGTTCTGTGCGCGTGGTCCGGGCGGGGCGGCCCTGGCACTCTCCAGCGCCTCGGCCTCCTCGGGCAGCAGTTCCCGGTCCGTCCGGCCACCGCGCACCGCGCGGACGAATGTCCGCGAGCGGTTGAGGTCGTAGAGCGTGGTGATCAGAAAGCCCGTGTCATTCGCATCAAGCACACACAGCGCGCACGAGAGTCCGGCCGAGACGTCGTCGCTTGCATCGAAGCGCACTACGCCGATCCGTTGCAGGTGCGACTTCGATCGCTCGCTGAACCGCTGCAGCGTCTCGTCAAGGGCCCGCGCGTGGCTCGACAGCGCCTCGATCCGGCTGTGCGCGCCCTCGAGATAGGCCAGCAACTCGCGCACGGCCTCCTCATCGCGGCCGTCGCGGAGTGCGTCCGCGACCGAACGCGCGGTGGCCGATTCGATCCGCATCTCGATCACCTCGCGCCGGAGCAGGAAGAAAGCGACCCCCAGCGCAATGACGAGAGCGGCGAGTACTGCGACGATGACGGTGAGTGCTGTGACGCTCATAACCGCGTGTGTCACCCCGTGTGCGCGTCAGTCCTCGTCCTGGAGTTTGCGGGCGGCGCGTCTGTCGAAGGTCATGACCACATTCTTCGCGACCTCAAGGTCGAAGTTGTCCTCACGCACTCTGAGGACCTTTCCGTAGATGCCGCCCACCGTCACCACGCGGTCGCCGGGGACGAGATTCTTGATAAGCTCCTGGTGCTCGTGCTGGCTCTTCTTCGTCGGTCGGATCACGACAAACCAGAAGATCGCGGTCACCACCGCGAGCATCACAAGCCCCGGCAGCAGCGGTTGAATTGATTCCCAGTCCATTGTTTGTGCTCCTCAGGAACGGAAAGACGTAAGTCGTGAGTGACAGGTGGCAAGCAACGGCAACGCCGGAACGCCGCGCGAGGGTCGTTTGTCGTCAGGCTTGCCTCTACGCACTTCCTCCGGAATAATCATTCGGTTCGTACGCCGTCTGGAGGGGCCGGCCCCGAAGGGGCTGAGGTTCGCGAGCGTCGTTTGCGAGTGGACCTCAGTCGCCTGACCGGCCCGTCGTTCTTGCAGGTCCGTCGATTCCGGTCCTCCCAGGGCCCCGGTTCCCGAGGCGTACGATTCAACGGCGGGCCGGTCAGGCGACTGCCATCCGCGCAGACGACGCGCGGATGGCCCCGCGCTTCGCGCGGCGGCCCCTCCAACGACCAAAACGCCCCTCACGGGCGTATGACCGCCTTCACGACGCCGTCCCGCCGCTCGTGTACGAACGTCATCGCCTCGGGCGTCTCGTCGAGGTCGAAATGATGCGTGACCAGCGACCGCA
>JBKHFA010000115.1:0-10729 GCA_046540615.1 Armatimonadota bacterium
GCCCGGAGTCCGGGGTCTTTGCCGAACGCTGCTGCGGCGTCTCAATCTCAGAATGCGCCCGCAGGGGGCGCAAGCTGCCGGTGGCTGATCTGTGTTATCTCTTCCCGATAGCACTTCGCTCTGAGTCTGGAGTCCAGGCGCCCTCGCCTGGACGCCGTTTTCGCCGCATCAGGCCCGCCACAACGACTCTCCGGGCGAGGGCGCCCGGAGTCCGACTGGGCGAGGATGCCCGGAGTCCGACTGGGCGAGGATGCCCGGAGTCCGACTGAGCGAGGGTGCCCGGAGTCCAACTGGGCGAGGGCGCCGTCGTCAGTCGCCGTTCGCCTCCGCCGCGCGAAAGACCATGCCTCCGCAGCCGTCGCAGATCGCCGCGTCGCCCGGCACCGTCTGCCGGTGCCCGCACATCGCGCACCGCTCGACGACAGGCTGCTGGAGGAGCGTGAGCGTCTGCTCGCCACGCCGGCTCGACGGTGAGGTGCGCGTGGAGTGGCGTGGCCTCCGCGCGCGTTCGACCGGCTCGGGAATCTCCATCGGCAGCGTTGGCTGCGCTTCGGCTGACATGACGCCCTTCTCTCGGGTGCGTGGTGAGCGGCGGCTGATACAAGCGTACATGACCCGGCGGGCCCGGTCAACTGCGGCCGGTCTTGAGCAGCCCGGCCGTCCCATCCGCTATCAGAACCCGTAGAACTTGAGATAGGCCGAGTTGATCGCCCAGCTCAGGCCGACCTCCTGGTAGAAGTCCTCGCGGGCCTGCTCGGCCGCCTGCATCTCATCGCGCCGGTCGGCCTCGCCCGACCGAACCGCGTGGCGGGCGAGGATGAAGTCGCGGTTGACCCGCGCGTAGTCAACCGCCACCTGCAAGAAGTCGATCCGCTCCAGCACCGTCGCGTCATCGGCCGCCGCGCCGCGCGCGGCGTCGAGGTGCGCCTGCAGGGTGGCGAGCGTCTCGTCGTCGTAGTACGCCGCGAGCACCTCCTGATTCTGCTTGCGGCCGATGTACGCGCTGTCCTCGTACACCTGGTCGGTGACGGCCTCGAGCGCATCGAAGTACGCCCGAACGTGTTCCGCCGCCGGGCCGAAACCCGCGGCGCAATAGTCGTCGATGATCGCGTCCGGGTCGGCGTCCGGCTCCGCGAGCATCTCAGCGAGCACGTAGTATGTCAGGCCCTTCAGCGCCCAGTGCTGGTACTGGCAGTCGAAGTCTGTGACCGTCAGACCGCGGTCGGCCATCGCCGCGACATCGCCCGCCAGCGGACGCGCGAAGTTCTGCGGGAAGCCCATCCCGCCATTCAGCAGATTCGGCCGCCAGAAGATGTTGCTGGAGCGATCGGCCCACCCGGAGAATGTCTCCATGTCGGCCTCGTAATTCTCGCGGTTGACGTAGCTTACGCCTACGAAGCCGATGAGGATATTCGGCTCGAGCGTCTGCTCGATCGGCACCGTGCGGTAGGCCGAGTACGCGTAGGCGCCGAGCAGACGGTTGGGGTGCTCCTCGGCCACGAGTTTCGCGATCTCGTTGTAAAAGCGCGCGTAGCGGTCGGTCAGTGAGACATGCTCTTTCCGCCGGTTCTCCACGCCCGGCCAGTAAAACTCTATGATCGGCCCGTCGGGGTGGTCCCAGGCTTCGCAGGCGTCGCAGGTGCAGAAGGTGGCCGCGCCGCCGTCATTCGGGGAGATCGAGACGCAATCCACGTCCGGGCGCTCATGAAGCTCGGCGATCTTCTCCTCTGCGATCTGCGCGATCAGTTCCGGGTTCGAGACGCAGAGCCGCGAGCGG
Organism: Armatimonadota bacterium; assembly: GCA_046540615.1. GTDB lineage: Bacteria > Armatimonadota > Zipacnadia > Zipacnadales > UBA5352 > UBA5352. Next base: position 1,778 of record JBKHFA010000115.1, read on the forward strand.
TTGCCGATGTTGCCCTGGTCGCGGGTGCCATCCGGCTGCATCGCAAACCACTCCGGGTGCTCATCGTGGAAGCGCTGGTAGTAATCCCCGTAGGCGTGACCGTAGCTTCCCGCGAATGAGCCGCCCGTGCGGTGTGCGGCGTACCAGGGGCCGATGTCGCGCGCGTGCATGGCCTTGAAATCATCCGCCGACCAGCCGAGCGCATCGAGGCCGCGCTGCACGCGATCGTTGTATCTGGCGCTGCGCAGGCCGCGCTTGAGCAGATGTGGCGTCCAGTCGAGGCTGAGGTCAGCGGGCAGCGCGATGGTCGTCTGCTGCGGGATCACGGTGCCGAGATCGCCCGGCCACAGCCAGCGGACGCCAAGCTCGCGCAGCAGCATCATTGCTGCATGGCGGGTGCCCATGAGCGCGCCCCCGGTCGGCTTCTCATCGTCGCCGATGACCACCAGGGCGTCGCCATGTGCGCGCACGATGGCCTGCTCGAGCGCGAAGTCATCGGGCGCGTAGCCCAACGCCTCGGTGGGATCTGAGCCCCCGACGAGGATGCGCGCGCCGTCGGGCGCCTCCGCCTCGGTGACGATCGGCAGTTCGGCGCCGGAGATATGCTCGATGTACTCGCGGAGGAAGGTCGCGGCTTCTCGCGCAGCCGCCGAGGGCCTCTCGGCGGTCACGATTGCGGCCGCGGGCTGTCCGTCATCCACCAGCACCACCTCGGCGTGGATCGCTCCTGAGATCATCATGGTTGCCGCGGTCACCATCAGCACATCGCGCACCATCGGACGCACCGCCCTCCATCATTCGCTTTGTCTCGCAGGGTACTTCCATGCCGGTCCGGGAGGTCCTCCGAACGCGGGCCGCCTCACTCCTGCGAGACCCGGCTCCTACTGCTCCAACGCCGGGTGCGGCAGCAGCGCCTCGCCGGTGTACTCGCCCATGTTGTACTTGCCGACCTCGCAGTAGGGCCTGACGACGGCCTCCTCGCCGAGCGTCGTCGCGATCGACCAGACCGGATAGGCGTTCGCGTCCATGTCATGCGACTGCTTGCACTGGAAGGGCTCCTGATCGTCGATCTGCACATTCAGCAGGTCGGCGTAGGGCTTCCACACCCGCGCGAAGAAGCGGTAGCGCCCGGCCTCAGGGACCTCGAAGGGGATCGTCACCCACGGCCCGTCATCGCGCCTGTCGGTGGTGGTCGCGCGGATGGCCTTCCCGCCGAGCGCATCCGCCCACTCGACGATCTCGTAGCCCGGCTCCATCTCCCCGTCCTCAGCCTGCAGAATCACCGAACCCGCCGGCGGATCGCCGTCCAGGGTCGGGAAGTACTCCCCGGCCTTCGCGATGCAGACCGCGTCGATGAACTCCCGGTCGTAACGCGGGCAGACACGCACCGTGTGCGCGCCCGCCTCAAGCTCGAACTCCACCGCGTCGAGTGTCCAGCGCCACGGGTCGTCCACGGTGACGATCACCGTGTACACGCCCGTCTCCCCGTCGGCGGGTACGTCGAGGCGGTAGCGCCGCAGACCGGACATGCGCACATCGGCGCTCGCGACCTCGGCGCCGTCGGGGGCATAGACGGTGGCCGCGCCGCGGTAGTCGTGGGTGTACTTGCGGTAGGCGGTCTTGAAAAGCTCGATCGCGAAGTCGCGGTCCTCGTTCGCGACCACCTGGAATGCGATGGTGGGCCGGTCGCGCCCCTCGCTGACCCTGCCCGGCGACATGAACGCAGCCGGCAGATTCGCGCTCATCTCCGGCTCGTCGATCCCAAGCTGGTCCATCGCGCGGACCAGGTCCGCCGACCCCCACAGCAGCGTCGGGTCATTCACATTGAACGCGATCTGAAACGCGAGATCACGCCCCGCCGCGCGGGCGAAGCGCTCGTCGCCGGACAGCCACGTGGCGTGCGCGGCCTCGTTGTAATACGCGCAGGACCGGTCATTCGGGAAGTTGCCGAGGAACTGCTCGGAGGTCTTCGGCCACTCGCCGTTGACGGTGTCGGCCGGACGGTCTCGCAGGCGCATGAAGCCGTCCATCAGTTGGAGGTAAAGCTCGCGCGCGCCCGGATCGAGCGTGATGTCGTGGTACTGTCGCACGGCCTTCATGCCGACCGCGAACATGTAAGGCCACAGGTGAATAAGCTGATCCTGCTGCGCCTGCGTGACACGCATGTCCTCCAGCGCAGCTTCGAGGAAGCGGACGTCGCCGGTCGCCTCAAATGCCTGGGTCAGGTCCATCGCCTTCCACGCGATCTGCCGCCAGTAGTGGATGTACTCCTGCGGGTCGAAGGGCCAGCGGGAGTAGTACTCCCCGACCTGCGGCGCGGTGTCGAGCACCCGTTGTGAGCCGGTGAAGAGGCCGTAGAGCACGGTGCCGTTGTACCACGAGTGCCCGTTGACACCGGCGCGCCCGTAGTCGAGCCTGTCGCGCGAGTGCGGGCCGTGGACGTAGATGAGGCCGCCGGTGGAGTCGGAGTGGTCGATGTCTATGTCCGCGAAGTGGCGGATGGAGGTGTCGGCGAAGTCGAAGTAATCCAGCCGTCCGGTGCGGAAGAACTGGATCATCGCGCCCTCGCCCAGCGCAGATTCAAGGTTGTTCCCGCCGCCCGAGTAGACCGCGTCCCCGCAGTTGAGCATTCCGGCGAAGTTCGGGGTGAGATCGGCCTGCTCCTGGCGGGCGCGCCAGTCCGTCATCGTGACATCGATGCCCGCCGCGTAGCCCGAAAAGTCATCGGGCGCGCCCGCCATCGGCCAGTGGCCGGTGGCGCGTGAATCGCAGTACCACTGCGGCTCCGCCAGCAGCAGCGGCTGCGCCTCAAAGGCGTCGGCAGCCTGCTCGCCGTCGTCACCGAATGCGAGCAGCATCTCGTGCGTCTTCATCATGCCCTTGTAAAACGTAAGCGGCCCGCCCACGAGGCCCACCTGCACCGCATCGCCCTCGACCGCCAGCGTCTTCGGTGCGTTACGCGCGAAGTCCATCACGTCCACGGTCAGGCGCCCCGGGCCCCGCGCGATGAGTCGGCCCGACGCCTCAGTGCCCTCCGCCAGCGCCGCCCCTGCCTGCTCGACCGTCCACGGTCGGTCGCAGATGCTGCTTCCCTCCGAGGCGAGGCGGGCCTGCAGCGTCGCGACCCCCGCGGCGGTGTCCACACTGGTGTCGCCATCGAAGACCGCGCTCCCGACCGGCGTCGCCATCCGCAGCGTGAGGCTGTCGATCTCCACCTCAACGATGTCATCGCGCAGCACGAAGGAGTGCTCGACGCGCAGGTGGCTCTCACCGGCGTACGCGAAGACGCGCACCACGTAGTCCAGCAGCTTCTCGCCCGCGTCATTGACGTGCGCGCCACTGATCCGCACGGTGGCGCGGACCGGCCCGGCCTCCTCGATCTCGACCTCGCGGTCACCGCCGGTCAGATAGTCCTCATTGACCGCGCCGACGATGCTCTCCACCGTCCGCTCGCCATCGGTGAAGTCTTCGATGAGCGCCGGCCCGGAGGTCGGCACGGTGAAGCGGAGCGCGCCGGTGTTCACGTTCACGCCGCCCCGATCCCGCCTCGCGAGAACGTCCGGCCTCACGCCCGCCCCTGTCACCGCCGATCCGCAGTCCAGCGCGACCGTCTCTCCCGGCTCCGCGAATGTGGAGACCCGCAGCCACTTGACGCTGCCATCCGGCCAGCGATTGAGCGCCTCCGCCTGCACCGGCCGCCCGTCGGCGATGCGCACGTTGGCCGAGTCGCCGAGCACGCCGCGCGGGAAGGGCAGGCCCTGCGTGACGCCGAGGCGGATGGGCGGGAGCGCGTGCCCGCGCCCGCCGATGGCGCTGAGCGTCAGCGGCACGCTTGTGCGCTCGACCGGCTCAAAGCCACGCGCGCGCTGCCGTGCAAGCGCGTCCTCAGGCGAGATGAAGGGCTGGTAGTCGTCAGGCCGCCAGAACGGATCCATCGTGAGGATGATCTGCTCGATCCGCGCGCCGTCGTCCTGAGCCTGCACCGCGATCCGCTGCACACCCTCGTTGATGAGAAGCTCCGGGATGACCGGGCGCACCCAGTACTCCTCACCGGTCGTGTACGCCCGGAAAACGCGCGGGTCATCGTCGCCGACCGTGAGGGTGAAACGCGTCGGCTCTTCGCACCGAACGCGCGCCCACAGGTGATAGAGTCCCGGCTCGGACACGTCCACATCGGCGGAGGCCGCCGCACCCGCGCTCTCGATGATGATGTCGCGCTCGTGATCGACTTCGACCAGCGTCACATCATCGACCCACAGCCGTCGGCCGACGGTGATGCGCCAGTCGCCCCAGTTGTTCGTGATCAACTCGACTCGCGCCTGATTCGCCTCTCCGGAGGGAAAAGACATCGTCACCGGGCGCCAGGTGTTGTTGGTGCGCAGGGAGACGTTCTGCCTCCCGATCTCCGCGCCGTCTTTGAGCAGCGCCACGTCGAAGTCGGTGCCCCAGACGAACGAGTCGCGATTCGCCCACAGCGTCACCTGATAGTCGCGCCCGGGCTCAATCTCCACCGTCTGACTCAGAACGCTTCTGCCCTCGTCCCTGGTCGGCTGCGTTGAGAGGATGCGGACGGCCTGCTCGCCGGAGTGTGCGCGCTCCTCGAGGGTGAGGTCCTGAAGCTGAAGGTGCTCGTTCGCGACCCAGCCGGGGATGCTTCCATCGGGGGCAGGTGGCTCCTCGAAGCCGCCGTTGACCAGCAGATTCCCGCCAGCGTGGGCGAATGCACAGACGATCGTGAGCGCCGCGATGAGCAGACATCGTTCGAGCATGGGAGCGCCTCCGCTACGCGTGAGTGTCAGCGGAGGGAGTTTCTTCCGCGAGCGGCGGGAGACCTGCCGTGAGGGCTGATGACCGAACGACGAAAGCGGTCGTGGAAATGTCGGCGGCTGCTGGCAAAATGAGGGGGAGCGCAGGCATGACCGCGCTCCGCCCTCTGGGGTGCCGCGCTCGTTCGAGACCGGGGTTGCTATCCGCCGCCGACGGCCGGATCGAACCAGCGGTCCTCAGGGTCCTGGCCGTAGTAAAAGGCGTTCATCCCCATGGATTTCGCGTGACCGTCGCAGAAGATGATGTTTGCCTGCTCCATGTGCCGGGGCGCCGGCGCAGCATTGCCCGCGTAGATCTCGGAGCCGATGCGGCTCGGCTCGTAGACGCGAAAGTAGGTGCCACCAAGTTCATTTCCATCCCAGTCGTGGCCGAATTCACAGAACATGATCGTGCTGGCTGGCTTCTCGATTGCCGCGAGCTTCGTGCTCTTGTGAGCGACGTACCAGTCATCGCTGAACATTTTCCGGTTCGCGCCGTAGCTGGTGAGTTCGTCCTCACTTGAGGGGCAGAGGAATATCTGCTCGTTCTTCACGTAGGGCTCCACCGCCTGGACCCAGTACCACGAGACGCCGGCATCGACATCTCGCGCAACCGCCGCCGGGAATTGCTCATCGTAGTCCTGACAGTACATCATCGTCCCGAGGCCGATCTGCTTGGCGTTGCTGAGGCAGGCTGTCTGTCGGGCCTTCTCGCGAGCCCTGGCGAAGACAGGGAAGAGGATCGCCGCCAGGATCGCGATGATGGCAATCACGACAAGAAGCTCGATCAATGTGAACCCTCGTTGCATGATACTACCTCCTCCGCAAGAATGCATTTCTTATTACTTCGATGGTCGCGGAGATCCCCCTTCTTTTCACCTCGTGGAAAACGTATCCTCAATCTCAGCAGCGGTCAACGATGGTCGTTTATGCCGCGAGGTCATACACGAATTACTCCCACCAGTGGCCGGGCCGGAAGATCGAGCCCATCGCCCAGCCGATCAGACCCGGCACGAAGACTGCGTTTGAGGCCACCAGCGTGGTCACGAGGATGGCCCCGCCGTGCGCCACGCCCATCAGGGCCGCGAGGGCGAAGACGCCTCCGAAGAAGCCCGCGACGTCCCACGACCACCTGGTCTGCTCCAGCAGCGTGAAGATGAGGTAGAAGATGAGAGCCAGCGCCGGTGACACCATCCCCGCAGCGCCGAGGTAAAGCCACAGCGGCGCGCCGCGCCCGGCACCGCCGATCATCTCGCCAAGCTCCCAGTCGAAGGAGCCCACCAGCCCGCTGGCGGCGACCAGCGTCATCCCCGCGAAGCCCGCCAGCACCGCCAGACCCACCTCGGCCGGCGCGTAGTCGGCCACCAGGGCCTCGGCCTCGACGAGGTATACACCGATCACACAGGCAGCCGCGACCACCCCGCCGATCCCCGCGAGCCACCAGCGTGGCTCCGTCGGCTCGGGCTCCCACAGGTCGCGGTAGCTCTCGTGGGTACGCGCGCGAGACGCTTCAGGCTCAGACGGGGCCGGGGGAGACGGGCGCTCCCCTGCCTCCGCGGCGGGCGCGCGCTCCTCGACCCGATGGATCGCCTCAAGCAACTCCAGCACTCGCGGGTCGCCCGGCTGCTCGCGGGCAAGCTCGAGGTAACGCTCACGCGCACCGGCCACGTCGCCGCGTTCGAGCAGATCGTACGCGTCCAGCAGCGTCTGCTCAAGGTCCTCGACGACAACCAGCAGGTCGAGGTCCGCGCCGAGGGCCTCGCGCTCAAGTCGCGCGCGCATCTCGTCGTCCATGAGCGTCTCGTAGGCCTGGCGGAGGCGGACGAACTGCTCGTGAGCCCGGGGAGATTTGGGATTCACATCGGGGTGTTTGCGGCGGGCGAGCGTCCGAAATGCGTGACGGATCTCGTCGGGCCCGGCGCCGACCGGAACCCCGAGAGTTCGCCACGGATCGAAGCTGTCATCACTCACTCGGCCTCACGTCCGCCGCGTCAGAATGAGTAGAGGTTCGCGTAGAATCCCAGCACCATCAGCGCGACGATGATCCCGGCGATCACGACTGCCACCGGGGTGACGGTGACCGCCATCTGCCTGATCGAGGTCTCAGTCTCCATCTCAAGGTGCTCGGCGACGTTGTGCGCCATCGCGTCCACGTCCCCCGTTTGCTCGCCGGTCTTAAGCATCCGCACCACGGTCCCGGGCATCAGCGCAGACTCGTCGAGCGCGTCGGCGAGGCCCTCACCGGCCTCCACCCTGCGCGCCTTGCCGCCAAGCTCCCTCTCAACAACCGCGTTTCCGGAGGCCTGCCCCGCCAGCCGCAGGGCGGTGCCGGGCAGCACGCCGGCCGAGTAGAGCGAGGCCAGCGCCCGGCAGAAACGCGCCAGCGCCAGCTTGCGGAGAACGTTGCCGATCAGCGGGATGCTCAGCTTCATGCGATCGAGTCGCTCCCGGCCCTGCCTCGACTGGCGAAAGCCCCTGACGAGCAGACCGATGAGCACCACGGGGACACCGAACACCACCAGGTAGATGAAAAGCTGGCCCGCCCCGGCGACAAGCGCGGCGGTGAAACTCTCGGTGATCCACAGCCGCACCATGTTGCCGGCGAGAGGGATGAAGAGGATGGCGATTACGAGGATGATCGGGTAGGTCAATTCGCGTCTGAGCAGACTCCGCAGTTTGAAGTCGCGCTCGAAGTAGTCGGCGACGTTCCGGAGCGCCTCCGCCAGCCGCCCCCCGCTCTCACCGACGCGGACCATCGCGATCGTCAGCGGGGAGAAGACATCCGGATGACGTTCGAGGCTTTCGGTGAACGACGTTCCACCCGACACCGCGCGCCCCACCTGCATCAGCGCGCGCTGCATTCGCGACGGGCGCATATCCTCGGCCACGGATGTGAGGGATTCGCCGATGCTCACGCCGGCGTTTACCATCGCGGCCAGCCCGCCGAAGACCTCCGCCCGCTCCCGCGCCTGTGCCGTGCCGAACATCCGATCGCTCCCCGCCTCGTCGCGTCAGGTTCTTTCACGCCTCAGCACTTCATCCAGCGTGCCGAGACGCTGCACCGCCTCGCTTGCCGGCTCCGCCAGCTCACCGGCGGTCCTCCCGCCCGGCAGCGGCAGGTCGGGTGCAAGCTCCGCCAGCGGCACGAGCACGAACTGCCGGTTCGTCAGCTCCGGGTGCGGCACCGTCAGCGGCTCGGTGTCGATCGACAGATCGCCCAGCAGCAGGATATCCACGTCGATCGTGCGCGGCCCCCAGCGCGTCGTGCGGATGCGCCTGAGCTTGCCCTCAACCGCCTGCACGGCCGCGAGCAGCTCGTCGGGGCTCAGGCCGCACCTGAAGTGCGCGACCATGTTCAGAAACACAGGCTGATCTGTCACGCCGACCGGCTCAGTCTCGTACACCGAAGAGACGGCGACGGGCGCGAGGCCCTCGGTCTCCCTCAGCGCCTCAAGCGCTCCGGCGAGCATGCGGGCCCGCCGCCCGAGATTCGAGCCGAGGCCGAGCCACGCATCGAGCGGCTCATCGCCGCCCGCCGCATGGTCGGCCTCGCTGGTGTGCTCGCTCATCGCTGCCACCACCTGTCAGGGAGTCTCGGGTTCGGGAAGCCCGGGTGGGATCGTCCCGCGCTCGGGCTTGCCGGCGGCGTCGGGCGCCCTCTCGGCGGCCTCGCCGCTGTCCCCGTCCTGATCTGACACCTCGTCTTCGCCTTCCTGCTGCTCAAGGTCCGCCGCCATCACGCCGTGTTCGAGCAGCGCCTCGACGTCCGCGCGCTCAAGCGACTCGTGCTCCAGCAGCATCTCCACCAGCAGGTCAAGCTCCTCGCGGTGGCCGGAGAGCAGTTCCCTGGCCTTCGCGTAGCATTCATCGGCTATCTCACGGACCGCCTGGTCGATCTGCTCGGCGATCGCCTCCGAGTAATTGCGCTCCTCGCCAAGGTCCTTGCCCAGGAACACCTGCTGGGACTTCTTGCCGTAGGTGATCGGGCCGAGCGAGTCGCTCATCCCGTATTCCGTCACCATCGAGCGCGCGATCTGCGACACGACCTTCAGGTCCTGGTGGGCGCCGGTGTGAATCTCTCCGATCACCAGTTCCTCGGCCGCCCGCCCGCCCAGCGCCTGCGTCATGCGGTTGAGCATCTGCTGCT
>JBKHFA010000116.1:0-10698 GCA_046540615.1 Armatimonadota bacterium
GCCAGTCGGAGACCGGCGGTCAGAGTCTTCCGGGCGCATGACGTAACGGCGGGCCCGGTGACTTCGCAAGCGAAGTCCTGGCGGCCGGGAGGTTGTTGCCGTCGGAGGGGCCGGCCCGAAGGGCTGATCGCGGGCGAGTGTCGTTTACTCGACCGGGATCAGTCGCCTGACCGGCCCGTCGTTCTTGTCGGCCAGTCGGAGACCGGCGGTCAGAGTCTTCCGGGCGCATGACGTAACGGCGGGCCGGTGACTTCGCAAGCGAAGTCCTGGCGGCCGGCTCGGACGACAAACGATCTCCGGACCACTTCGAGTCGTGCATAAGGGCACGCCGGACGGCTTCCCGCCCGCCGTCGTCACTCCGGCTCGGTCGCAAGCTGGTGCGCGCGGACGGCCTCGACGTCCACCGTGATGTCCGCGTCCACCGCCGGGTCGAAGGACACCGTCCGCTCGGCGCCGTCAGGCCAGGTGACGGTCACGGTGCGGTCGCCGCTGAACGTGATCTGAGGCTCGTCCTCGCCGTCCGGCCATGCGGTCAGCGCGGCGAGGAAGGTGTGCTCGCGCGCGGGTTCGTGGTTCGTCACCCAGATGTTGTGCGCCAGCATCAGGTCCTCGCTCAGCTCGCGACCCACGTTCTCCAGGCGCTCGCTGGTGTGATCCCAGATGTCCTCGCCGCTGATCAGGTTGCGGTAGCCGTCGCGGCCCTGCAGGTTTACGAAGTCCATCGCCTCCGGCTCGGCCAGCGCCACCCTCGCGTGGACGTCCTCGATCTGCCAGCGGAGGTTCCCGTCCTCCATCGCGAGTTCGACCGGTTGATCGACCTTCAGCAGCCATGAGAACTTCGCGGGGTCCGCGTCGTCGTCCATCGCCAGGTCGTCGAAGATGACGAACCAGCGGTCGTCCACGAAGACCACGTGCCGCAGCCAGCGCTTGAGGCCGTCCACTGTCTGATAGGCGTGCGTCACGTCGCCGACCCACCACGTGTGCCCGTCGGCCTCCTCGTAGGCCAGCAGTCGGCCCATGTAAGGATAGGCGGGCTGCTGGATGTTCCACTCCTGCCCCTCACCGTTGACGAGCACCACGTTGTGACTCATCGAATGTCGCGAGTGCGGATCGGGGTAGGCGCCGCCTGCCCCGACCGAGAGCGTCTGCCCGTGGGCGTACCAGACGAAGTCGCCCTCCGAGCGGAATGAGTGGGAGTGCCCGCCCATGGGCCGGCATTTGAAGATCATCCCGGTGGCGTCGGCGAAATCCTCGCGCAGCGACGGCGGCTGCGTGCTCGCCATCACCCAGCCGGCAACCGGGAAGACCGCGTCGGGCGCGTAGGGCTCGGGCGAGGCCATCTCAAGCTGCGGCGCCGCCAGCAGGTCCCACCACGGCCAGCCGGATGGGCGGTCGCCACTCTCCTCGGCGAGCGCCTCGAAGCGGTGGGTGGCGCGGCCGTCCTCGGTGAGCCACGCGAGAAACTTGAAGAGGTGAAGCTGTGTGCCCCGCTGGCCCTCGGGGTTCTGAGCGTAGTCGCCGAAGGGGAGGCGTTGGATGCCGACCGGGTAGATGTGCGCGTACCACTCACCGAGGCGCGGGAAGTAGGGGCTTCGCGCGAGATCAAGCTCGGGCAGCAGAAGCTGGGTGGCCAGCGCGGCCTGGATCATCGAGAAGCCCTTCCATCCACCGTATGCGAGGCCCTCGTTCCACGCTTCGTCAGGGCCATGGGTGGCGGTGACGCCGGTGAGAAAGTGCAGGGCCAGCGGAGTGAGTTCGTCGGCCAGTTCGCTGTCGCCGGCGGTGAGAAGCACCGCGGGGAGCGACCAGACGAAGTTCTCGTAGGGGTGCGAGGCCGCAAAGACCCCGACACCGCGCCAGTCCACGGTGTCATCGGCGCGCGCCCATGACTTCGCCTGCAGGTAGGTGGCCTCAAGCCGCCACTCGATCGCCTCGCGGATGGAAGCGCGCTCGGCGTCTGTGAGGTCCGGATACCAGAGGTCGTAGCAGACCGCGAGGTGCTGGTTGATCTGCGTCGGCCACTTGCGCACCTGCGCATGATACTCAGGCGAGGTCTGCCCGCCCTTCGGGAAGCTCGCGAGGGTCAGGACGTGGTCCTTCGCCGGGAGCAGACTCTCATCGCCGGTGAGCCGCCAGGCCATCGCGGCCTCTGCGAGATACCTCGTGATGGTGATCCAGTCCCGGCCCGCGAGACCGGTTTCATCGATGTCATCGGTCTGCGGGAAATCATCCCACCAGTCGGGTCGATCGGCATCGGCCAGCCTGAGCACGGGCTCCACGTACTCCGCGCCTCGGGGGTCGTCCTCGAGCGCGGCGCGCAATGCTGCCCAGTCGCCGTCGGCGGGACCCATGCGCGGGTGAGACTTCTGCGCGAGGATCTCGTGGGCGCGCGTGATGACGGTGCGATCCCACTCGACGGCGTCCGGGGTTATGATGAATGTACGCGTGTCGCTCCAGCGGACGTCCTCCTCGTCCGCAAGCCGGTAGCCCACGCGCCAGTGCCACTCGCCCTCGTCGAGGACGGGGAGCGCGTTGTAAAAGTTGTAAGGCGTGTCGATCACCTCGACCACCGGGTCGGCGAACGCGTCATCAGCCGCGATCTGGAGCGTGAAGAGGCGCTCCGCGGGATGGCCCTCGACAGTCGTGCCCTCAACGTAGGGCCACGACATCCGGGGCGGGTTGGTGTCAACGACCTGACCGTCGCCGGGACGGGCGTTGAGGTAGTGCGGGTACTCCCAGCGCGTGTCGTAGTCGATGAGCCCGTCCCCGGGCAGTGTAACGCCGAGCACGGCGGCAAGTAGCGTGGTGCTGAGCATGGCGGGTCATCTCCTCACGATGAGTTTGTGCTCGTTGGAGGGATGTTCGCGGATTTGCGGCGGGAGACCTGCGCAAAATGAAAGCGCGCCACGGAGAATCCGCGGCGCGCTGAGTCTGCTGGAGGTGTCAGGCGGGTATCAATAAAAGCCCGGACCCATCGAGTATCCGGCCATCCCGACGCCGCGGCGCGCGGTATCCGTCGCACGTTCGGCCCCGGCCTGCACGCTGGCGCGCGAGCCGCCGAAATCATCGACACCTGACGGCGGCGCGGCACTCGTCTGCCCGCGCGAACCCTCGACACCGCCGGCGCCCAGCAGCACCGCCTCGGCGCGATCGAGTCCGGAAAGCTGGCTCAGCGGAATATTGAAGCTGAAGCTGTAGTACCAGCCCTTCTTGCCCGGAAGGTTGAGGTTGCCGCCCTTGAACGACTTGTCCTGCGGCGGGATGACCGTCTCATGCATGGGCGCGTAGTTGAGTTCGTCGGGGTAAAGCAGCTTCGAGAGGATGCCGCCGGTGTGCCCCGCCGGCTGGGTGCTGGAGACGATGCGGTCGCCGCTTGCGTCGTAAAGCGTCAGTTGGATCGAATTCTGCTGCCAGAGGTTGTTCCACTCGGAGACCGCGCCGTTGTAAAGGTAGATCTCCCTGGGGTCCCACATGCCGCCGTCGTAGTCGTGGATGCGGAAGATCTCGCGGTCGGTTCCGTAGAAGTCGTACTTCTTGAGTTTGCGATAGACCAGGCTTGGGTAGCGCTGGGCCACGCCTGACTTGACCTTCATGATCACGCCGACCTCGATCGGCACGCTGCTCGCGCCGGGGCGGATGGCGCTGTCTTCGAACTGCGGAAAGCCGATCTCGAATGAGAAGTTGTCGAGGCCCTTCTCATAAAGGTAGGTGACGTCCGCGACTTCAGATTCCTTGACGGCTATCTGCCGCTGGACGCGTGTTGCGAGCCCAAAGCCGGGCTTGCCTGCCTCACCGACCGCGACGGCGGCTTCGGCGCGGCCCGCGTAGATCCGCTGAAGCTGCTGCCACTGATTCTCGGTGTTGACTTTCGGCTCGCCCTCGTCATCGTGGATGAAGTTGTCCGGGATTGCGGCCCGAGGCTGGCCAGTCTCGGCAAGGAACTCCTCGTAGGTCTTTGTGAGTTCCTCGGGCATATCCTGCTCGGTCCAGGCGAGACCGCCCGCATCACCGGCACCGCCCGCCATCCCCGGTCCCCCCATCATCATGTCGTCCTCCATCATCATCTCATCTTCCATGCCGGGGGGAGGTTCTTCCTGAGCGAAGATCTGGCCGAGGAAGACGAATGTGCCGGCAATCGCTATGAGTGCGATGACAATGACGATGGTGCGGCCCTGGCGTCGCTCGCGCACAGGCAACCACCTCTGCTGTGAGGCTGTTTCCCGGATCCCGACACGATTCGCCCGCCGGAAGCCGATAATTCATCGGTTAGTATATTGCCCGCGCGCGGCAAAGTCAAGCGCGCAATCGGGGCGAGCGCGAATCTACTGCTCTTCGTCCGGCTCGGCGCGCTCGACGGCCGGTGGACTCGTGGCGCCTTCGGAGCCATCATCTGCCGACACTGCAGTGTCGCGCTCCGCCTCCGCATCATCCTCGGTGGGTTCCTCGTCCTCGGGGGGCTTCATGCCCACCCGGACCACGCGGGTCTGTGCGGCGTAGACGTCGCTGTGAAGCCGCTCGTCGCGGATGACCTTCCCATCCCGAGTGGCCTTGCGGTACACCGTCACTCGCCAGCCATCGCGACCTTCCTTCTCCTCTTCCCTTTTGCCTTCCTCGAGTTCCGGGTCCTCGATTTCCTTTTCCCCGCGGGGGATTCGACTGAGGCCCTCGCGGATGATCTCGACGTCGGCCTTATCCTCCCGGCTGCCGAGCATCTTGAAGGTGACCTCGCCACCGCCGACCGAGGTCAGCAGAAGGACCGGGTGCTTGAGGGAGTTTTTGAACTTCAGGTCGTAGATGCCCCAGTACACCGTCGCGTCGCGGCCGGTCGGGACGTAATCCACCGGGCGGGAGTGCTTGTGACGCTCCACCATGTCCATGTTCGCCAGCAGCGCAACGTTGTACATGGTGCTCGCGATCTGGCAGATGCCGCCCGCCAGTGAGGGCTCGACCTCACCGTTGATGAAGATCGGCGCCTGGCGGTAGCCGTCCTTCGCCAGCCGCTCACCTACGATTCCGTTGAATGAGAACTGCTCGCCGGGATGCAGGACGACTTCGTTGAGTCGCGCGGCGGCGAGCTTGAGGTTGTGTGTGCGGTCGGTCTCATGGGCCCGGTAAGGCGTGCTGTATGACGCGAGCACGACCTCGATGTGCGAGAGGTCCTCGGCCGTGACCGAGGGCTCCTCGGTCTCGACGACGGCCTCGACGCTTTCGGCGCCGGGGTTTGTCAAAGCCGACTTCACCGCGTCCATCGTCGCCTGGATGTCAAGTTGGCGGCCGATCACGCCCGGGATGACCTCGACGTCGGTCCCGGCCACCTTGATGTCCGCATCGACCGGATCGCGGTCAACGGTCGCGGCGAGGCCGCCGATCGCGGCGTCGAGTGTGTTGTCGTCGAACTCGACAGGCACCTCGACATCGACGACGCCGCGGCGGCTGCTCAATCGCGCTCGCATCTGGTCGAGCAGTCCGCCCTCCCGGCCGACGCGCACCGCCTTCTGTGCGGCCACGTCGAGCTTGAAGCGGACCCCGAGTTCATCGCGCTCCGCCTCCCACTCGCCGCCGGGGAAGGTGATGCTCACGGTGTCGGGCAGCGACGGGAGCCAGCGATCTCTGAGCGCCGCCACGGCCTGCTCGCCTGTCATGCCGCCCGCGTCGATGCCGGCGATGGTGACGTTCTGTGCGATCTCGCCGCTTCTGACCCATGAGGCGGTGGTGATCGCCAGCGCGATGGCGCCAACGACCAGCATCGTGGCCAGCGCGGCGGCCGTCACGATCAGAATCAGCTTCCTGCGCCCGCTCGAGGTGTGTTCCTCCTCGCTCTCAGCGGCCGCCATCGCGTCGGTTTCTCCAAGGTCTGACTGTGCTGTCATCAATTCGTCCTTCGTTGTATGCGGCCGGCGTTCCTACTCGAACTTCGTATGCCGGCGCCGGATAATCTCCTCGGTGGTTCCTCGGCGGTGCATCAGTTGCAGAATCATCGCGTCACCCTGCGCCAGCAGGCACTGCTCGAAGAGCGTGCCGGGCGGCTGGCGCGTCGGCCGCTCGGAATTGACGAACACCACCGGCGCGTGGATGTGCACGCAGTGATCGGCGGCCTGGCCCAGCGGCGAGTCCGGGTGGCCGGTGATGACGGCCGTGTGCGCGCCGCGAGCCTTCGCCGCTTCCACGAGCGCGAGGGTCATGCGTGTCTGCCCCGAGCCGCTACCGGCGATCAGCAGATCGTCCTCAACGACCGCCGGGGTGGTGGTCTCGCCGACCACGTATGAGTTGAAGCCGATGTGCATCAGGCGCATCGCGAACGCCTGCATCATCATCAGGCTCCGCCCGGCGCCGCCGACGAAGATCGTACTCGCGTCCTCGATCATGTCGAGCAGCGTGTTCACCTGCTCGTCGTCGGTGCGCGACAGCGCGTCGCAGATCTCCCGCGCGACCAGTTGTGAGTAATCTCTTGCCGTCATCGGGTCTTCCCCCGCCCCGCGTCCGTCATCATCTGCCATCTGTCCGCTATCCCTCGTTCTCTTCGGGTGTGACCCCGGGCGTGGTTACGACCATCGCCGCTTCCTGCAGATCGAGCAGGCGCTCGGCCATCTGTCGCACCTGGTCACCGGTCACGTCGTTGATCCGGTCCGCGTAGCTCTCCCAGTGATCCTCACCGTGGCCGTAGATCGTGTCAAGGGCCATCGTCTGCGCGAGCGATGAGTTTGTCTGAAGCCCCATCCGGTGGCTCGCCACCGCCATGCCCTTCGCCAGCTCAAGTTCGTCCTCCGATGGACCGTCGGCGGCGAGATCGGTCACAATCCCCTCGATCTGCTCGCGGACGGTTCCGACGGTCTCCGGCGCCGTGCCGGCGTAGATGACGTAGGGCCCCGGATCGAGCCCGAGGATCGGGAAGCCATGAACGAAGTACACAAGCTGTCGGCCGCGCAGCGCCTCATGCAGCCGCCCGCCGGGCATTCCGGAGCCCGAGAGGACCGCGTCGAGTACCTCAAGGACGGGCACGTCAGGGTCGTCCACCGCCAGCGCGTGGAAGCCGACCGCGACCAGCGCCTGCTGCTGCTGCGGGCGCTCCACGATCTCCTCGCGCGGCTCCTCGATCGGCGGCTCGCGCGGAGTCTCAGGCGCCTGCGGCTCCTCCGCCGTCAGGTCCTCCGTCAGCCGCTCCATCTCCGCGAAGACCGCCTCGGGATCGACGTCACCCGCGATCACGACCGCGGTCGCCGCCGGGCGCGCGTAGGACTCGTGGAATGACTGCAGGTCATCCCTCGTCAGGCCGCTGACGGACTCCTCGGTCCCCGCGGGCATGAACTGATAGGGATGCTCGCGGTAGAGTTCGCCAAGCAGCGTCCTGAGCGCGACCGTCTCCGCGCTGTCATCCTGTCGGGCGATGCGGGCGAGCGCAAGCTGGCGCTCGCGCTCCAGCTCGTTCTCCGGGAAGGTCGGGCGGAAGAGCGCCTCCGCCGTCAGCTCAAGCCCCCGCGTCACGTCCTCGGCGAGGAACTGCGCCGTCAGCCCGAAGCTGTTGCGGCCGGAGTAGGGCGCGATGCTGCCGCCGAGGCGATCGACGCTTGCGGCAAATTGCTCCCGTGAGTACTGCTCGGTCCCACGGACGAGCATCTCCGCCATCAGGGATGTGATGCCGACGTCCTCGGCGCTCTCGTAGCGCAGTCCGGCGCGCGTCGCGGTGGTGATGCTCACCGCCGGGACCGCGTGATTCTCCCGCACGACCACGCGCATGCCGTTGTCCAGTGTGCGCGCATGCGTCTGCGCCGCCTCGGCCGCGCTCTCGGCGGCCGCCGCGGCGCCGTCATCAACCGGCGGGCGCAGGGTGACGACGGTCATGCGATCGGGATCGAAGTACTTCCGCGCGACCTCGCTGACCTGCCGTGGCGTGACACCGCGGATGCCCTCGACGTAGCGCTCGGTGAAATCCTCATCGCCGGTGATCATCAGGTTCCGTCCGAGCGTCGATGCGCGCCCCTCGGCGGATTCCTGCGCGAAGACTTCCCCGGCCTCGACCTGCTTGAGCACCCGCTCGATCTCGCGCTTCGGCGGCGGATTGTCCTTGACCTCATCGAGCGCCGCGATGATCTCCTGCTCGACTCGCTCGAGATTCTCCGGATCGAGCGTCGCCGTGAAGGCGAAGAAGCCCGTTTCCCGCGCGGGTGTCGCCGAGTAGCTGCTGATCGAGTCGACCAGCCCGAGTTCATCGCGCAGCTTCCGCACCAGCGGCGCCGAGGTGCCTGAGGTCAGGTAGCCTGAGAGAGTGTCCAGCGCGTAAAGGTCGGGATCGAAGAGATCGATGGTCGGCCACGCAACGCGCAGGTACGCCCGCTGCAGTGACGCGTCCTCGCTCACACGGCGGCGCGGGGCGATCTGTCGGGGCTCCTGAGCAAGCTCGTGGGCCGGCTTCGGCCGCCGGGCAAGTTCGCCGAAAGTCGAGCGAAGCTGCTCGAGCACCTCCGCCCCGTCGATGTCGCCGACGACCGCAACGACGATGTTGCCCGGAACGTACATCTCCTTATGATAGGAGACGATGTCGTCGCGCGTGATCTCGTTGAAGATCTCCGGATATCCGATGATGCGGTAGCGCTCCGGGTGGGTCGTGAAAAGCGTCTCGTAGAGAAGATGGCTGATGCGGCGCATCGGGTCATCGTCGCCCATCGCCATCTCGCGCTGGATGATCCCCCGCTGGGTCTCGACATGCTCCTCGGGGAAGGTGGGGTTGAGGACGAAATCCGAGATCACGTCGATCGCGCGACCGACGTCCTCGCGGGCGGTCGTCGCGAAGTAACATGTGTGATCCTTCGTGGTGTACGCGTTATACGTATTGCCGATCGCGTCAAGTTCCGCCTCGATCTCCTCCAGCGCGCGGCTCCGCGAGCCCTCGCTGATGGTATGCTCGAGGAAGTGCGTGATACCCCCGCCGAGGTACTCGCCCTCGTAGATCGATCCCGCGCCCACGTAGACACGCACGGCGGCGACGGGCCGCGAATGATCAACCTCCACGACCAGCCTCGTGCCGTTGTCGAGTGTCTCCACCACAGGCTCCGTCACTGCCGCCTGCGTTCCGATCACCAGCAGTGCGAATGTCGAAAGGAGCAATCCCCAGCGTATCCGAATCATCAAACTGTCCTCCGGACCATCCCATCCAGTACCATCAACTGCGCCCGGCCCTCGGCTGCTCTCAGGGGCCGCGCGCATCGAGGAAATCGTAGCATAACTATGTTAAGAAAGTCAACGACAGCGGCCAGCGGCCAGCGGCCAGCAGACGGCAGACGGCAGACGGCAGACGGCAGACGGCAGACGGCAGACGGCAGACGGCAGCGTGAAGGTTCTCCCCATCGCAACGCTCTCCACCCACCGCTCTGTGAGACGACCGCTGCGAGGATCGAGTTCATCGTGGCCGGGCGGAGGTCCCGGCCCGCGCGTGGCGAAAAGCACGCTCACCATGACCCCGGGGGCGATCGGCGAACAACTGCTTGACCTCCTCTTCCCGCCGCGATGCCAGGTCTGCGGCGGCTTCTCCGCGGATCCACTCTGCGACGAATGCCGCGAGACCGTCGAGTTGATGGATGAGCGCGTCTGCCCATCCTGCGGCGTCATCATGCCGGACACGTCCCCCGAGAATCTGCCCGGCGCAGTCTGCCCGCAGTGCAGGGCCGGAAGGTGGCTCAGCGGGGTGCGGAGCGCGGGACTGCACACCGGCACACTCCGCCGGGCGATCATTCGGTACAAGTTCGGCGGGCGAAGACAGCTTGTCGCGACGTTCGCGGCGATGCTCGCCGATCTCGTACATGCCGAGATCGAGGCTGCTGACGGCCCGGGCCTCCCGCTCGATTTGTGCGAGGCGCTGGTCCCGGTCCCGCTGCATCCACGACGGAGGCACTGGCGGGGATTCGACCAGGCCGAACTGCTTTGCGCGGAGCTTGCGCGGGAGCTTGATATGCCCGTGTGGCCCGACGGCCTCGAACGCGTCCGGCACACGCTGCCTCAGACCGACTGCACCGGCCCGGAACGCCGAAGGAACGTCCGCGGCGCGTTCGTCGCCCCCAGGTCGTGGCGGATGGAGGGGCGCTCATTTATCCTCGTGGATGACGTATTCACTACCGGCGCCACACTGGACGAATGTGCCGTCGTGCTCAAAAGAGCCGGGGCCGCGGCGGTCTACGGCCTGACGGTCTCGCGCGCCTCCCCGGCGTGGTCTTGCGCTCTCCCGGCCGACGACGGAGCGCCCGCGGAGGCGTGAGCGGCTCGCCGGGGTCCCCGGCCGCGGCCATGTGTGAATGAGGGCATGGCCGGTTATACTGAGAGTCCAACGGTAGTGTGCGCGAGGACTAAGCCGGTACACCGCCACGCGGAGCCCGGGGCGTAGGGAACGAGCCTGTACACGCGACGCCGCGCCGCACCCGGCGGGGACGAGTAACGTTAAAATATTGTGTCGGCGCAGGTTTCGGTGGCGGATTCCGGGAAGATGGGCCACAACTGCATGGAACGGCGTTCGCGCAGGCGCGGAGAGTGCAGTCGGAAGCGGACGCAGCCGCCTCGTCGGCGTCGCGTACGCTTGACTTAGTACGCTGGCGGGGGCTATACTCAAACGAACAATACGTCCTCGCGAACGCCAACTTTTTCTCTGGTCGCAAATCAAGAGGTGCAGATCATGCGCAGGTCCCGCGGCAGGAAATTGATCGGGCAGATGCT
>JBKHFA010000117.1:0-10693 GCA_046540615.1 Armatimonadota bacterium
CTGTCGATGCGAGGCTTCAAGAGCTTCGCCGATCACACGGAATTTGAGTTCGGCGCCGGCCTGACGGCGATCGTCGGGCCGAACGGCGTTGGCAAGAGCAATGTTGCCGACGCGATCCTGTGGGTGCTCGGCGAGCAGAGCAACCGCGCCATCCGCACGCAGACTTCGCAGGATGTGATCTTCGCGGGGGCGGAGAAGCGCAGCGCGCTGGGGATGGCGGAGGTGCGGCTGCTGCTTGACAATGAGGATGAGCGCCTGCCGATCGACTTCACGGAGGTCGAGGTCTTCCGCCGACTCTACCGATCGGGCGAGAGTGAATACGGCATTAACAACTCGACCTGCCGGCTTCGCGATGTGCACGATCTCTTCGTGGACACCGGCGTGGGGCAGGAGTCGTACTCGATCGTGGGGCAGGGTGAGATCGAGGCGATCCTGTCGGTGCGCAGCGAGGACCGGCGCGAGTTGATGGAGGAAGTCGCGGGGATCGGGAAGTACCGCCGGCGGCGCAGGAAGGCTCAGCGCAAGCTTGAGGCCACCGAGGGCAATGTCCGGCGGATCGCGGACATCATCTACGAGTTGACGAATCAGCGCGAGCCGCTGGAGCAGGCGGCGGAGAAGGCGCGGCGCTACCGCGACCTCGACGGGGAGCTTCGCGAGCTTGAACTGAAGCTCCTCGCCATCGACTACCGGGGCCGCAGCGAGCGGCTCGGCAAGCTGAGCAACGATCAGAGCGTGGGGAAGGCCGACGCCGAGGGTACGCGGTCAAAGCTGGCGCAGCTTGAGGCGGAGGATGAGAAGATCCAGGCGCAGTTGCATCAGGTTGAGAACGAGCTTGGGAAGCTGCGGGAGCAGGCCCGTGAGGCGGAGCGGGCCGCTGAGAAGACCGAGCGCTCGCACGCGGTGAATGAGGAGAAGCTGCGGTCGGCGCGCGAGCGGCTCGAGGAGCTTGAGCAATCGGATCGCGGTGACAGCTCGCGGGTCGAGGAACTGTCGGCGCAACTTGAGCGGCTGAGTGAGCAGCGCGAGGAGATTGACGAGCGCGGGAGGGCGCTGGCCGAGGAGATCGCGGCGAGGCGCGAGGCCCTCAAGGAGCTTGAGAGCGAGCGGCGTGAGGCGCAGTCGCGGCTGGGGAAGCTGCAGTCGCATCAGCAGCAGCGCGCGCAGGAGGGGCAGAATCTGCAGCGCGAGGCTGAGGCGATGGAGAGCCTTCAGGAAGAACTGCGCGAGCGCGTGCAGCGGCTTGAGAGCCAGCGGGAATCTCTCCGGGAGCAGGCGGAGCAGGCGCGGGCGCGCATCGACGAGATTCGGCAGCGGCGCGAGCAACTCAAGCGCGACGTCGAGGCCGCTCGTGAGCGGCTGCAGGAGCTGACGGCTCGGCATGAGTGGCTGACGCAGACGCTGCGCGAGCACCGCAAGAAGCGGGATATCCTCGGCGGCTCGGCGACGGCCGCGGAGACGCGACTTGCGCTGCTGCAGGAGCTTGAGGCGAGCCACGAAGGCTTCGAGGACGCGGTGCGCGCGGTGATGGAGGCGTCTGAGAGCGGGCAGTTGGAGGGCGTGCGGGGTGTCGTCGGGGGGCTGCTTGAGGTCCCCGGGCGTTACGAGATTGCGATCGAGGCGGCGCTGGGCGACCGTCTGCAGTGGATCGTGGTCGAAGCTGAGGAGCAGGCGTTGCGTGGCATCGAGTGGCTGCGGGAGAATGAGAAGGGCGAGGCGACGTTCATGCCGCTGGCCACGCTCTCGTCGATCGCGCCGCGGACGGCGAGCTTCGCCTCGGGTGACGGCTGCCTCGGCGTGGCATCGAATCTGATCAGGGCGCCGCGTGACCTCAGGCATATCCTCGATCATCTGCTCGGCGACACGCTCGTGATGCAGGACCTTGAGGCCGCGCGGAGGCATCTCAAGCGCGCCGGTCATCAGTGCCGGGCGGTGACGCTGAAGGGCGAGGTCATTGAGCGCGGCGGGGCGATCCGCGGCGGTTCGAAGCAGGATGGCGAGCCGGCGCAGGTGTTCTCCCGCACGCGTGAGATGGACCAGGTGAGCGCGGAGTTGGAACGTCTGCGCCACGCGCTGGCGAATGTCTGGCGCTTCGAGGAACGCTTCGAGCAGGAGGCCGAGGAACTGTCCGAGCGCGTGGAAGAGGCCGCGAACGCCGCCTCCGACGCGCGGGCGGAGCTGTCCGAGGCCGAGCGGGATGCCGTGCATGTGCGCGACCAGGCGGAGACGGCGATCGCGGCGGCCGAGGAGATGGATGATGAGATCGACGATCTGCGCAAGCGCGTAGCGTCGAGCGCCGAGCGGCAGCAGGAACTGACGGATGCCGCCCAGGAGCGCAAGGCCGAAGTCAGAGAGCTTGGCGCGAAGCTCGAGGAGATGCGTTCGCAGCAGCTATCTTCGAGCGCGATCGAGGAGAAGCGTTCATCGCTGACCGAGGACGAGGTTGCGCTGGCGGAGCTTCGGGAGAAGCATCGATCGCTGCAGGAGCTGGTGAAGCGCACGGAGGGTGAGTTGACGCGGGCCAGGCAGGAAGTCGAGACCGCGGCAAGGACGCGGGCGGCTCTGACCGAGCAGATCGAGCAGCTTGAGGCGAGTCTGGCCGAGACGAGCGAGTCGCTTTCCGAGCAGCGCGAACACGCGAACGAACTGCGCGAGGTCGTGAGCACGCGGGCGGAGGCGGTGGGGAATCTGCGCGAGAAGGCGCAGGCGCTCGAGGCCTCGGGGCGCAAGCTGCGGCGGGTGCTGGAGAATCAGCAGGAGAAGGTGCAGCGGGCGGAGGTTGCGCTGACGCGCGAGCAGGCGCAGCTTGAGAGTATCCGCGAGCGGCTCAGCGACGTCTACGAGGTCTCCCCCGAGGAGGCGCTCAGGCGGCTTGGCGAGGATGAGCCAAGCCGGCAGAAGCTGGCCCGGGACGTCAACTCGCTCAAGCGCGAGATCAGGTCGCTGGGGCACGTGAATCTGAGCGCCATCGACGAGTGCGAGCGGCTTTCGGCGCGCGAGGAGTTCCTCAAGCGCCAGCGGGATGACCTCGAGGCCGCCCGGGAGGACATCCGGCAGATCATCGAGGAGATAGACACCGCCGCGGAGGCCGAGTTCCTCGAGACTTTCGAGCAGATCTCCGACGCGTTCGAGGATACGTTCACCACGCTCTTCGAGGGCGGGCGGACCGAGCTTTACCTCACCGACGGCGACAATCCGCTGGAGAGCGGTGTCGAGGTCTTCGCCCAGCCGAAGGGCAAGAAGCCGAGGCATCTGAGCCTTCTGTCGGGCGGTGAGCGGGCGATGACGGCGCTGGCGCTGCTTTTCGCGATGCTCAAGGTCAAGCCGAGTCCTTTCTGCGTGCTCGATGAGATTGACGCGGCGCTCGACGCCAGCAACACCGACCGCTTCGTCGGGCTGCTCAAGGAGTTCGGCGAGCGCTCGCAGTTCATCGTCATCACGCACAATCCGCGGACGATGGAGGCGATGGACCTGCTGCACGGCGTGACGATGCAGGAGGCGGGCGTCTCGCAGCGGATATCCGTGGAGCTTCAGGACGCGCAGGACATGGCGACGCGCGATCGGGAGAGGAGCGCGCGTGGCTCGGAGCAGGCGCGCGAGGACACGGCGGGCGTGTCGGGTTCGGGCTGACGTCAGTGAGCCTGCGGCACGGGCACAACAACACCATCGGGGCGCAGAGATGCGCTCGTTCGCTTTTGACAGGAGAAGGAAGTCATGCTTCAGGGCATATTTCGCCGCGTGGGCAATGTTCTGCGCGGGCGCGCAACGCTTGATGAGGAGACGACTGAGGAGCTTGAGGCCGCGCTGGTGATGGGCGATGTCAGCGCGCCGCTGGCGATGGAGCTGGTGGAGGACCTGCGCGAGCGCGCGGAGCAGCACGGCATCACCGAGGACGAGGATCTGCTGGATCTGCTCCGCGACGTGATGTACGAACACCTCAAGCCGTGGGAGGACCGGCTGGTCTTCGCGTCGACCCCGCCGACCGTCTGGCTGGTGCTGGGTGTCAACGGCGTGGGGAAGACGACGACCATCGCGAAGCTCGCGCACATGCTCAAGAGCCAGGGACTGAGCGTGCTGCTGGCGGCGGGGGACACCTTCCGCGCGGCGGCGGTCGAGCAGCTTCAGACGTGGGGCGAGCGCGTGGGTTGCGAGGTGATCGCTCAGGCGAAAGGCGCCGACCCGGGGGCGGTGATGTACGACGCACTGGATGCGGCGAAGGCGCGGGAGATCGACTTCGTCATCGCGGACACCGCGGGTCGGCTGCACACGCAGGTCAACCTGATGGAGGAGTTGCGGAAGATGGGGCGGATCATCGAGCGATCCCTCGGGCGCCCCGCCGACGAGCGCCTGCTGGTGATCGACGCGAACACCGGGCAGAATGCGATCAACCAGGCGCGCCAGTTCAATGAGATCGTGGATGTCAGCGGCGTCGCGATCACAAAGCTCGACAGCACCGCGAAGGGCGGAGCGCTGCTGTCACTGACACATGAGATGGAGATCCCGATCAAGCTGGTTGGCGTGGGGGAGAAGATGGAAGATCTCGTACCCTTCTCCGCGCGCGACTTCGCGGACGGAATCGTGTAGGCGATTCGGCGCGCGTGTCGAAGTGATAACCTACGGCGCGTCATATCTGCACGGAAGCGCGGCGCTTTGTCGCCGCGCTCTGTCATCTGAGAGTGCGGGAGCGCGATGAGCATGGAAGAGCTTACGAGGGTCGCAGTCGAAGCGGCCGTCTCCGGAGGCGCTTCGTACGCCGATGCCCGGGGCGTGGACAGTCGGAGCGAGCGAGTGCGTGTGAAGAACGGGTCAGTCGAGGCGCTCAGCGACAGCCGCAGTCAAGGGCTGGGTGTCAGGGTGATCGCCGACGGCGCCTGGGGCTTCGCCGGCTGCGCTGAACCCTCCGAGAGCGCCGCGCGCGAAGCCGCCGAGCGCGCCGTCGAGCTTGCGCGGGCAGCGGCCGGCACGGTCGATGAGCCGGTGAAACTCGCGGAGGTTGAGCCGGCCCTCGGCAGCGCTGCGACCGAGGTCGCGATCGACCCCGCCGATGTGTCGCTCGACGACCGTCTTGCTCTGCTGATGGAGTGCGACCGGCTCATGCGGGCGGAGGATGTCGAGGTGGCGGTGGGGCACGTCAGCGTCCTGCGCAGCAGCAAGCACTTCCGCTCCAGCGAGGGCGCCTCGATCCACCAGGAGCGCGTTGAGACCGGTGGCGGACTGGAGGCGACGGCAGTCGGCGACTGCGGGGCCTGCAGGCGTTCGTACCCATCGTCTCACGGCGGTCAGGTGATGGCCCGCGGCTGGGAAGTGATCGACGAGCTTGACATGACGTCCCACGCTCAGCGGACCGCCGCCGAGGCGCGGCAACTCGTGCACGCGCCCGAGTGTCCGTCAGGTCGAAGAGACGTGATCCTTGCGGGCGGCCAGCTCGCGCTTCAGTTGCATGAGTCATGCGGCCATCCGATCGAGCTTGACCGGGTGCTCGGCACCGAGGCGTCGTTCGCGGGCACCAGCTTCCTGACCCCCGACAAACTCGGCAGTTTCCGCTACGCCTCGGATGCGGTGAACATCACCGCCGACGCGACCATCCCTGGTGGCCTCGGCTCCTTCGCGTGGGACGACGAGGGAGTTCCCGCGCAGCGAAGCTGGATCGTGCGCAGCGGCATCTTCACCGGCTACCTGACGTCCCGCGAGACCGCCGCGCAGCTTGGCTTCGAGCGGAGCAACGGCTGCATGCGCGCCGACGGCTGGGGGAGGATGCCGCTGATCCGCATGACCAACATCAACCTCGAGCCCGGAGAGCAGACGCGTGAGGCGATCATCGCCTCGACCGAGCGCGGCATTCTGATGGAGGACAACCTGAGCTGGAGCATCGACGACCGGCGGCTGAACTTTCAGTTCGGGTGTGAGATCGGCTGGCTGATCGAGGATGGGGAGATCGTGGGGATGGTTCGTCAGCCGGGGTACACCGGCATCACGCCGCAGTTCTGGCGGAGCTGCGACGCGGTCGCCGACGCCGAGACGTGGCGCGTGTGGGGAGTGCCGAACTGCGGGAAGGGCGAGCCGATGCAAACCGCCCGGGTCGGCCACGGAGTGTCGGCGGCGCGATTCCGCGACGTGCAGGTGGGAGTGAGCGACGATGAGTGAGGCGCTGCTGATGGAGCGGGAGAGAGCGCTGGAGATCTGCGACCGGGCGATCGGAGCTTCGACCGCGGATCAGACCGAGGTGAATCTGCTGGTCAGCGACTCGGGGCTGACGCGCTTCGCCAACAATCACATCCATCAAAGCGCCGCGGAGACGGATGCCGTGGTGTATGTGCGCGCGGCGTTCGGGCAGAGGGTCGGGATTGCCTCGACGAACGACACCTCGGCCGATGGCCTTCGCGACGTCGCGGAGCGGGCGTGCGCGCTGGCCGAGGCGGCGTCCCCGGACGAGGACTTCCCGGGCCTGGCCCCGGCGGGCGAGGAGCCCGCGCCGGTGCATGGTGCGGAGGAGACTGCGGAGTTCGGCCCGTCAGAGCGCGCCGAGGCTGTCAGGAACTGCCTTGAGGTCGCGAAGGAGCACGACCAGACCGCGGCAGGCGCATGCTCGGCCGACGTGATGGTCCACGCGGTCACCAACTCGCTGGGACTTCGCGCGTATCAGGAGAACACGGTCGCGCATCTGCGGATGGTATTCTCCGGCGAGGATTCGTCAGGCTACGCGGAGGCGTACGCTGAGGATGCCTCGGATTTGAGCCCGCGGACGCTGGCGGAGAGCGCCGCAGACAAATGCGCTCTCTCAGCAAATCCGGGCGTGGTGGAGCCGGGACGCCGGGACGTGATCCTCGAGCCACCCGCGGTGACGGATGCGATCTTCCACCTCGGACTCTTCGCCTTCAACGCTCAGGCGTGTCTCGAAGGGCGCAGCGCAATCTGCGGACGCGTTGGCGAGCAGGTCTGCGGGCAGAATATCACTCTCACCGACGCGCCGCTCGATCCGCGTGGCATCCGCCGGGCGTTCGACTTTGAGGGTGTTCCGCGGCAGTCCACCGAACTGATCGACGAGGGCGTGGCGGCGGGGATGGTGCATGACAGGCGGACCGCCGCGCAATCGGGCGCTCGCACCACCGGACATGCGGGACCGCCGTCGAGCACATGGGGGCCGGTGCCCCTCAACCTCTTCCTGCGCACCGGCGATTCGAGCGTGGCGGAGATGATCGCCGAGACGGAGCGTGGTCTGCTGGTTACGCGTTTTCATTACACGAACATGCTGGACCCCAGCGCCGCCGTCCTGACCGGGATGACGCGCGACGGGACCTTCCTGATCGAGGACGGCGAGGTCGTCGGGGGCGCGCGTAATCTGCGCTTCACTGAGAATCTGCTCGAGGCGCTTTCACGCGTGGATATGATCGGCGCCGAGGGCTGGCTCGACGAGTACGCGTGGGCGCCGGCGCTCCGCGTCCGCGACTTTCGCTTCTCCGGAGCAACGGAGTTTTGAATGACGGTGGGCAGGTTCGTGCGAACATGGCTGACAGGAGCACGTTGACCGGCTCATACGACGACGCCTATCAGCGTCCAGGGCCGCTCTTCGGGCTCCGTCCCGATCCGCGTCTCAGTGAGATCGTGCGCCAGCACCAACTCTCAGGCCGGGCGTTGGACATCGGGGCGGGCGACGGGCGTCACTCGATCTTCCTCGCGCGCAGCGGGTTCACCGTCGAGGCGGTGGACATATCCGAGTCTGCGGTGAAGAGGCTACGCGAGTACGCGCGGCGCGGGCGCCTGCCGATCGAGGCGCGTGTGGGTGATTGCACCCGGCCGGAGTGCATCGTCGGCCCGCGCGAGATGGTCGTCGCGGACACAGTGCTTGGGCACTTCGCGATGGACGAGGCCCGCGCGATCGGGCGGCGCATCGTGGACGCTCTCTCGCCCGGAGGCTGGCTCTTCGCGACCGCTCTCTCCGCCGATGACCCGCGGGAGAGTGAATTCGCGGGGTTATGCGAGACGTACTTCTCACGCGAGGAGTTCCTCGACCTTTTCCCCGGCCTGAGGGTGGAAAGCTGCGAGCATCTGTCAACCGTCGATCGCAGGCACGGTGAGCCGCATCGCCACTGCGTGCTGCGCCTGATTGCACAGAAGGAGGATGTATGATGGACATTGCAGACAGGGTCTGCCTGGTGACGGGAGGCGCGGGACACCTCGGCTCCGCGGTGACCAGGCGGCTGCTGGCGGCCGGCATGCGGGTGGTGGTGTGTGAACACAGCCCGGAGAAACTCGACAAGCTCGCCGAGGAGCTTGACGACCGGAAGCTCAGCACCATCGTGTGCGACGTCACCGACGAGGACGAGGTCGAGCGCATGATGCAGCAGATCCACGCTGAGCACGGGGGGCCGGATGCGCTCGTGAACGTGGTTGGCGGCTTCGCGGGCGGCGACAACGTGGCGCAGACCGACCGTGCGACGTGGGATCGGATGCTGACGCTGAATCTCACGTCGATGTTTCTGTGCTCGAAGCACGCCCTGACGCACATGCTCGAGGCCGACTTCGGGCGGATCGTGAGCATCTCCTCGAAGGCGGCGGAGGACCTCCCTGCGGGGCGCGCCGCCTACGCGGTGGCGAAGGCGGGGGTGCTGAACCTGACGGCCTGCATTGCGGAGGAGCTTGCGAAGACGGGCGTAGCATGCGCTGCCGTGATGCCGTCAATCATCGACACGCCGGTGACGCGCGAGGCGCGCCCGGGCGCCGACACAAGCAAGTGGATCACGCCGGAGAGCATCGCCGAGGTCATCGCATGGCTGGTCAGCGAAGAAGCAGGCGCGGTCAACGGATCGGTCCTGCGACTCTACGGCGGATTGACGTGACGCTGTGGGTGGAGGGCCTGCGATGGCCGGAACACGGACGGGGGATGACGGCGCGTCAATAAAATCGAGGGCTGATGCACGTGACACATCGCGAACGCCTTGAGACAGCGTGGGATCACCGTGAGCCGGATCGCGTGCCGATCGAGTTCCCGATCAGCGCCTTCGTGCGGGACGATCCGCGTTGCGAGCGCCTCGTGCGCCTCGCCGAGGAGCATGCGGACAACTTCATCGGCGTGGCGGGCTACGACTGGGGGTTCCTCGGCCACCCCGCCGAGCGGACCGAGCGTGTGATCGAGGACACCGGCGACTACGAGCGGATAGAGTGGACGATGCACACGCCCGCCGGGGAATTCGTGGGCGTCATCCGGCGCCCGCGCTTTGAGACCGGCATCGAGGACTACCACTGGGAGAAAAGATACATCGAGGAGCCGGGGGACCTCGAGCGCGTCCTCAGCGTCCCGCTCGAGCCACGCCCTCCCCTCCGCGACGCGTTCGAGCGGGGCATGGCGAACGTCGGCGACGGTGGCGTGCAGGTCGTCGGGTTGCTGCATCCGCTGGGCACGCTGGTGCGCTCCTCGCAGATGGAGAATGCGTACTCGTGGCTGCGCACTGAGCCCGAACTTATGCATCGTTACCTCCGCGTCACAAATGACCACGTCATTAACGCGATCGAGGCCATGTTCGACGCCGGGATCGGCCCGAATTTCATCAGCTACGCCCACGAGATGCTCATCCCGCCGTGGATCGGGATGGAACTCTTCGACGAGTTCGTCTTTCCCTACGACAGCGAAGTCTACGCGGCGATCCACGCGCGCGGGGGGCGCTTCCGGGCGCACTGCCACGGAAGCTGCATGAGTTTCCTCGAGCGCTTTGCGGAGATGGGGATCGACTCGGTCGAGCCGCTCGAGCCACCGCCCTACGCCGACTGCGACCTCGCGGAGGCGAAGCGCCTCGTCGGCGACCGGATGCTGCTGTCGGGGAATATTCCCTCCCAGGCATTCGTCTTCATCGAACCCGCCGAGGTGGAGGAGCTTGTGCGGGCGGCCATCGAAGTCGCCGCGCCGGGCGGCGGCTTCACGCTGCGGCTGACCGGTGGGGGAGGCGGGCGCGGCTCGGAGCGCACCGCCGAGCAGGCCGACCGCAACATCGCCTGCGCGGAGGCGTACTTCGACGCCGCGTTGAAACACGGGTGGTACTGATGAGCACACGGGAGACGTCCGGAGGCTGGATCATGCGCATTGTGCTGCCGATTGCCGCACTGGTGCTGCTGTCCGCGCCCACCTTCGCTCAGGTCAACGAGGAGATGATCGACCGTGTCGCCGCCGGTGAGATCACCGAGGCGCGGGCGTCGTGGTGGGGCTTTGACGCCGAGGACGCCACCGAGGCCCTTCAGGCCGCCATCAACTCGGGAGCGGAGACGCTCATCGTCGAGGAGATGGGCTCCCCGTGGATCGTCACGCCGATCGAACTTGCGAGCGATCAGGAGATCGTCTTCGAGGAGGGCGTCGAGGTCCTCGCGAAGCGCGGCGAGTTCGAGGGCAGGGGCGACTGCCTCTTCACCGCCCGGGGCGTTGAGGACGTCACGCTGAGCGGCTACGGCGCGACCTTCCGCATGTGGCAGGAGGACTACGCCAACCCCGACCTTTACGAGCGCTCGGAGTGGCGGCACGCTCTCTCGCTGCGCGGCGCGAAGGACATTACGATCCTCGGCCTGACGCTCCGCGACAGCGGCGGCGACGGGATATACTTCGGACGCGGTCCCGGCGACGCCACGAACCTCAACGTGACCGTCAGGGACGTGGTCTGTGACAACAACTACCGCCAGGGCATCTCAGTTATCACCGCCGAGAACGTGCTGA
>JBKHFA010000118.1:0-10692 GCA_046540615.1 Armatimonadota bacterium
GCTGCATCTCGTGGCGCGTCGTCTGCGCCCGAATGCAGTCGCCTGACCGGCCCGCCGTCTTTGACGCAACCGGATGCAGCCTGCGCTCAAAGCGAGCCCCCGGTCGCTCCCGTGTCCGCCTCGGTCACCGGTGCAGCTGAAGCTGCCCGCCGGTGATCTGCGTGCCGTCCCCAAGCTCGAACGACTTCGCGATGTCCAGTCCGGCGGGGCGTCGCAGGATCACCGGATTGCGGAAAGCCACCGTGCCGGTCATGTTGTAACATCGCAGGAGAACCCGCGAGTTCGCGAAATGCTCCCTGTCATCATCGGGCGGAAAGGGCAGCACCGCCGTCACCCATCCGTCCGTGCTTCCCTCGCCATGCACCGCCAGCCATGTGTGCTTGTTGTCCATCCCGTAGACGTAGATCCGCACACCCGCGGGCCGCCGGTACCAGTCTCCGGTGTAATGCAACTGATCCACCTTCATCTCCACCGCCAGCATGTAGTCGTCTCCGGGGTCGAGGCTCATCCTCCGCTCGGTGTCGAGGTACACGGTGGCCTCCCGCGGCATCGTCGCGGTGACGACCGCGTCGCCGGAATCATCCTCCGCGATCGACACATCCGCCGCCTCCGCGTTCTCGCCTCGAATGTCCACGCTCCAGCCCACCGGCGCGCCCTCGTCATCGACCTCGTCGAAAGTCCACGGCAGCAGATTCCCGTCCGCTTCGGCCGTCTCCGGGGCAGTCTCATTGACCGCGTCCTGAAGGGCCTCCGGCGTCGCTTCGGGCACTGCGGTGATCGAGAAGCTCAGCGTGGCGGTGCCGCCGGCCGGGATCGACAGCGGCTGTGACATCCACTCGCTCCCGCTCATGACCCTGTCGTAGTGACTCCAGCGGTAGACGTTCATGAAGTCGTCGGGCAGGCGGAAGATCAGGCCCGCGTTGCGCTCGTGAAGATACTCCGCGTAGACCGGGCCCGTCCTGCCGACGATCTTATCCCGCATCAGCACCTCGGGTTCGAGTTCCTCCGGCAGGCCCTCGGCCTGCAGCACGGTCGTGACCCCGCGCTCCGTCTCATGCACAAAGTCACTGCCGACGAAGTGCGTCTGCTCGGCGCTCAGCACGTTGTGCGACCAGTACGCCAGCGTCACCGGTTCCTGATCGACGAGATCGTTGTGCAGCGTGACCTCAACGCCGAGCGTCGTGCCCGACGCGGCAACGCGGAAGACCTTGCGAAGCCGGATCCCCGGAACGCCCCTGTCCATCGCGCCCTCGTAGACCACCCGCGCCTCGCGTCCGTCATTCGTGCATTCGACCAGCGTAAGCTCATCCACCTCGTCGCCACTCCACCGCGCGCTTGCGGGCAGCCAGAGCATGTCCATCGCAAGACCGTCGGTGCCGAAGTCCTCGGCGGCTACGAACTGCTCCATCCCACCGACATCCCAGGCGTAGACGCGCCCGCCACTGTCCCCGAACGAGAGCGTCTGCTCCGGCGCCCGCACGTTGAGCGTCACACGATCTTCCCCGCCGAACTGCGTCGTGTCGTATTCGGTGGTGATCTCCTCGACCGTCCCAAGCTGAATCTCGGCTTTCGCGTCGCTTTCGAGGAACGCGTCACGGGCGGCCGCGAATCGCGCCTCCACGGTCTCCGCATCGACCTCCTCGTATCCGTCGATACGCCGCTCATCGTCGGTCGCGATCCACAGTCCCGGCGACTCGGGGGCGACCTCGATCATCGCCCGGCCCGCCCCGTCGGCCGTCTGATAGACGCCCTCGACCGGGTTGACGAGATACGTCCCGCGCAGGTCGCCGGCTTCGACTGCGACGAAGCACGCCTCCGACGGATGGTAGTTCATCAGCGTCAGCAACTGCTCGCCGTCGTACTCATGCGCGAACGTGATCAGCGACGCGCGCCAGTCAGGGGCCGAATGTTCGAGTGTGCGGTTGCCAAGCTGGATCGTCTCCTCGCGGTAGGGCGCGCCTTCGAGGCTGATGTCCTCCGCCGACGTCCCGTCGAGGTAGAATTCCTCCACCATCGCGATGCGCGCGAGGCCCTCGTGGATCCCGAACCACGCCGCGTCACAGTAGGGCATGTTCGGCCAGTGCGAGACGCTGCCGCAGCCCGCGGCGGCGGTCACGACGGTGTCGAGCACATACTCCTCGGGCGAGCTTCGATGCACGCCCACGCGGCTCCACCCGATCGTCATGTCCGGCCAGACCTTCGCCGACGGCACATCGGTGTTCGCCAGCATCTCCAGGAGATTGCGGGCGTAGCCGAGGGGGCCTGGCCGGTAGATCATCGGCGTGATCGCCGGGAAGTCGTGGCCGTAGACGTCGTAGTCGATGTGACTGCTGGCCCCCGAGCCCTGCTCGATCCGCAACGGAATCGGCTCCACCGCGTCGATGGTCTCGCGCATCGCGTAGAGCGGCCGCGCGATCTGCTCCATCCGGAAACGCGCGTAGGCCTCCCGGTGGTTCTCCTCGATCTCCTCAGCGGTCAGATCACCCGCAAGGCCCTCGCTCTCGGCGAAAGCCGCGATCGTGGCCGGGTCGTCGTAGCCGGGCCATGAGCGCGGGCCGGTCGGTTCCCAGTCGAAAAGCGCCATGTCGAAGTATGCGTGGGCGGCCTCCCAGTCCGCCAGCGCCTCCTCGCTCCGCAGGCCCTCGACGGCCTCGTCCATCGCCGGCGCGAGACCGCCATGCTCCATGACCTCCTCGGGGCGAGCGCCGTACATGCTCGCGTGCTTGCGGCCGAAGAGCGTCATGTTCGCGATGTTGTTGATGCCGTGGCGTCGGTTCGCCTCGAACGTCAGGTGATACCTCGTCGGCTCATCATCCTCGGATGGCAGGCCTGCCGTCCAGTGCGCCTCCATCCCGCTTATGCCGAAGCGCCTCCAGAAGTCGGCCATGCGGTCGTAGTCGGCGCCCGGCACGGTGTGATGAATGCCGTAGGGATAGAAGCCGAAGCGCTCGGGAAGCTCCCGCTCACCGTCGATCACCCCTGC
The DNA here is from genome assembly GCA_046540615.1 of Armatimonadota bacterium. GTDB lineage: Bacteria > Armatimonadota > Zipacnadia > Zipacnadales > UBA5352 > UBA5352. The sequence continues at coordinate 2,984 of JBKHFA010000118.1, forward strand.
GGTGACCAGGCGACTGTCGCCGGCGGCCAGTTCCCGGTCGCCGTAGCTCAGGTCGTACTCCACCGTGTCATCGAGCGTCTCGGGCGCGGTGAACCACAGGAGCACGTGAAAGTAATATCCCCCGCGAATCAGCCGCTCGTGGAGGCGGTCGTTCGGCAGTGGTATCTCTACCTGCTGGTACTCTCTCCCGTCGCGGGTCAGCGCCTCGGCCTCGAACCCCGTGCTGACCTCCGCCCCGCGCATGATGTTCGCGCCGTGAAACTCGACTGCGTCCGGCAGCGTCACCGTCAACACGGTCGGCTCCACGAACTCCTCGGGCAGTTCGACCCGGTGCTTGCCCCAGTCCTCCGGGTAGATGCTGATGAGCATCCAGTTCCAATCATCGCCGTAGCAGAAGAACGTGTTGTTGGCGCGGCGTTCCGAGGGCCAGATCTCCATCGAGGCCGCGTGAACTGCCGCCGGCGCGATCGCAATGATGATCAGCAGGGCGGTGAGCGTCGCGAAGGTCCGTTTCTGCGTCGAGGCGCCTGTCATAATCAGCTCTCCTGCATCCTGTCTGCGTCGGTCTCACGACAGTACGAGCGTCTCCCTGCAGACACCCCCGCGCGGATGCTCCGCGCGGACGGTCAGTTCCGCGCCCGCGGGAGCGGACACAAACCACTCGAGAGGCTTGAAGCCGCCTCTGCCCTCGATCGCGTCGAACTCAAGTATCCTCTGCCGCGAGAGAACCTCGACGTCCTCCGAGGCATTGATGCTCACCCGGACCGGCTCATGGACGCGCGAGGTCAGGCCGGTTGACATCACGTTCGTGGCGAAGCGCCCGGTGTTGGCCACCCGGCCGCGCACGCGGTAGATGCCCGAACCGACGCCGCTGGCCTCACAGCCCGAGAGCGCAAGCTGCGGATGCCAGGTGGCGTGCTCGAGAATGAAGCTGCTGGTCCCGCCGGTAAGCTCCTGCAGATGCGGCGGATAGACGTGGGAGGTCGCCGCGCGGGTGACGCCGCCGATCTGCACCGGCCCCAGTTGCGGGTGATCGTAGTCCTCCCACGGCACGAAGATCACCCGGCTGTCGTCCTCGGAGTGTTCGTCGGCGAAGCGCATCACGCGGCGCTGGAACTCGCGCTCCTTCGCCTCGCCCATCGCCTCGTAGTATTCCTCAGTGTCAACGCCGGCGGTGCTGAAGCCCCAGCCGATCTCAATGACGTACCAGGAGAGACCGAGGCCGAAGTGCGCGAAGTCCTTGGAATTGCCCGGCCGCGCATCGGGGCTGCGCCAACTGTCGCGGTACTCAGGACTGCTCATCATCTTGATGCCGGTCAGTTCCTCGGCGATCCGACCGACCTCCAGCACGAGGGCGAGGTCACCTTCGGGCATCTCCTCGTCCGGCAAACTCGCAGGGCGCAGGATGGCCGGAGGCCCGCCGTGGAAGTCGATCCCGGCGAAGATGTTGGGGTGCGCGAAGAGAAACTCCCCGATCGCCCGCATCTCAGGCTGCTCGAAAGGATAGCGCGCTTTGTCCGTCGATCGGTCCCAGCCCACCGGGTAGTTGCGGTTGAAGTCGTAATTGTTGACCGACTGGCGCAGCGGGCCGCCGTCGTATTCGTGGATGACGCCCTCGCTCGTCACGTGGTAGAAGGGCCCGGTGTCGCCGGGGCGACGCGGCACCATCAGGCGATGGTCCTCCGGATCCTCGGTCATCGGCCCGGCGGGGTCTTCCCAGCGCATGTTGAGGATCATGCCGTCGCCGTCGAGATCCTGCGGGATGACGCCGTTGATCTTCTCATCGATCTCCATCCGGCTGCGGACGCTCGCGAGGGTGCCGAGCGCCGCCTCCGCGCCGTCCGGGTTGATCCGCGGCACCACGTAGAACGTCACCTCGCTGAGAAGCCGCCGGGCTTCCGGCGAGGTGAGCAGGGTGTTGATGAGATGCACGGCGGCGGTGGTCCCGAGCACCTCGTGGGCGTGAACGTTGGCCTGCACGTGATAGGCCGGCCTGGCATCGGCCGCACCGCCGGCCGGATCCGCCAGGGTCGCCACGTGGATTTCGCGCCCCTCGGGGCTGGTCGCCAGGCTGTCGAGGGTCATGAAGCCCTCTGCGCCGGCCTCTGCGGTCTGGAGGAACGTGGTCAGTTCGTCGTAGGTGTAAAAGCTGTTGAACTTTACCTCGGGTATGCTGGACATAATTGACCCCCGTGACAGGTGTATTCTCCGTGGGCTCGCGGCCCGAGTGAGGCAGTTTCTGCCCGCCTTCTTCGTCAAAGATGAGCGCAGTCCTTCGAGCAACCCGCTCTCAGAAGCCGTAGACGTTCGGAGGGACCTCGACGCCGGCGTCCTCCACCGCCGCATCCACGCGCACGAGGGCGTAGACGAGCGTCGCGGTGCCGAGGTGCGCATCCTGGTACCACAGGTCGGGCGTGCCGCGGAAGAGTCCGTTGAAGTAAAGCGTCTCAATCGCCCAGCGGGCGTACTTCTCCGCCGCCTCAAGCCACTTCGGGTCGCTCTCGAACTCGTACATGTCCATCATCAGGTTGATCGCCACGCCGTAGCTTTGCGCCCGCAGCGGGATATCCTCGGGCATCTGCTCGAGCGCAAGGTAGGGCATCGCCATCCGCCGCGCGGCCTCGAGGAAGTGTTCGTTGCCGGTCATCCGGTAGGCCTGCGCCCAGAAAGTCTTCGGACCGCCCATCCCGCGCTCCACGTGGAAGATCGGCGGGCGGTCGGCGCTCGGCAACGGCTGCTCGGCGCACAGCGCCATCATCTCCTCGCCGAATTCGCGGAAGCGGTCTGCGGTCGGCGTGTCACCAAGCAGCGGCGCGTACTCCAGCAGCGACATTCCGACGAGCATCGTGCTCGTCCACCAGGCGCTGTCAGGCTGCGGGCGCGTCGAACGGGCGCTCAGGACCGGCAGCCCGCCGTCCCCATCGATGCGCGTCCACTCGAGATGATCGAGAAGCCGGTTGGACCAGTCGAGGTACTTCTCATCGCCGGTCTTCGACCACGCAAAGGCCCACAGGCGCAGGTAGCGCGAGGCCGAGTTGGGGAAATCCAGTGACTGAAGGTCCTCGGGGCGCGGGTCGGGCAGCACCCGCGTGATGTCGGCGTGGCGGTTAAACACGAACGTGTCCATGTCCGTGATGTGATTGATGATGCCATCGGCCTCGCCGATGACCGCCTCGGGATTCAGCTCGTACGCAAGCTCCCAGAACTCGAGCGGCGCGCAGAGAAGGTGGTGGTTGGTCCTCGCGAATGTCTCCTCGAAGAAGTCCCAGTAGGTGTGTTCGCCCCACGGCCACAGGCCGGTCGGTGTGTCGGTGCAGTTGTCGAGGAAGAACTGCAGATAGTCCCGCGCGATCTCGCGGTAGCGCTCATCGCCGGTGATCTCCGTCACATAGTGCGCCGCCAGGATCGCCATGACGTCCTGCTGGAGGTTCCCGCCGTTGTCCGTGCGATCGGCGGTGCGCTGGCCGTGGACGGTGGGAAGCTCCATGTTCGGATGCGTGGCGGCCTTCGGGTGGATCAGCCGCTCCATGTCGAGGATGGAGCAGAACATCGGGCTGTGCACCTCGCCGTAGCGGTCGGTGCCGTGTTCGGCCATCGTCTCAAACCACGTCCGCACATAACCGAGGTAGCCGATTTCCGGGTCGAACTCCACCCTCGGGCCCGGAGGGCGCGGATTCACAAGCTGGCTCACCCAGCGCTGCTCGGTCTCGCTCTCCTCGATCGGCGTCGGCTCCAGTCCCGCGGGCTCGACACCCTCGTCCGGGGGGAAGAGCCGAACGTCGCTGATCATCGCGAAACCTGTGATCGTCTCGCTTCGCGGGAGGATCCGCAGGCGCAGAATCTCGACCTCCGCCGGCGTCAATTCAACCATGATGCTCGGCTGCTCGGTGTTGCCGCGGATCTCACCGATCTTCGCCCAGCCGTCACCGGCCTGCGCGTAGATGTCCATGTTCACGATGCGCATCGGATACTTCTCCGGCTCGGGATGGATGGGGATGAGGACCTCCATCCGGCCCACCGTCACCGGCTCGGCGAGCTTGATGAACACGTTGGCGGCGACTTCGCTCAGATCCTGCGTGCCACTCGACCACGATGTCTGCTCGCGGCCGTCGATGACCTGCGGCGCGGGCGCGGGGTGCGCCAGCGCCTCGGCGCCACTGAGATCGACCGGCTCGGGAAGATCCTGCGTATACCCACAGCTTGCAACTGCGATGCTCAGGACGATCACGGTCATCTTCCGCTGCATGCGTAGTGCTCTCCTTGCGTGTCGGGAGTTCGTGATTGCGCGGGATCATTCCCCGTGACGCTGCATGACCCCTTCGTGGTTCAGGCCTCGGATGCGCTCGTTCGACGATGTTGCCGTGAGATCGCCCGACGTCGGGGAGGTAATGCTTCCGTGGTCGGCCAATGCTGCTCTCAGCGAGATGATCGACTGCCATCGTCCGGCGTGGTTGACAGTTTCACGCCAGGGTTGAGGGAGGACGAAGATGAGTGAGGTGGTGGTGGAGAATCTCGGGTCGGCGAAGGCGACGGTGACGCTGAATGAAAGTGGCGGCTCGGTCCCCCCGGGCGTCCTGATACGCCTGCCGCAGGAGCGTCGGGTGACGTCGGGGTCGCCGGCGGCCGCGTACGAGCCGGATTTTGCCGATGAGCCTCAGTACGATGGGGAGATCGATCCGCGCACCTCGCACTGAACGGGGCATGGCAGGCCGCCGCTCGTCAGCGCGCGGACCGCAGCGCCCTTTGCAGCGCGTTGAGCTGGCGGCTGATCGCATGCCACTGCTGCGAGCCGAACTCGGCCTGCGAGCGGCGGGTCCGCAGCAGCCGGATATGCGCCTCAAGTGACCGGCGGTACTCCGGTCCGAAGGGCTCCCGGGCGCGCTGCTGGCGCTGCCACGAGTCGGCCGCGCGGCGCTGATCGTGCCACTCGCGCGAGCCGAACGACAGGTCGCGGGCCTGCGTCTGCGCGAGATTTCGTCTCTGACGCATCGTGTCCTGATGCGCGCGGAGGTAGTCCGAGTGCCGTCGCTCGATCAGCCGCTCATTCTCCATGCGCAGCGCGCTGTCGAGGCTCCGGAGGTCGGACTTCTCCCGCTCCAGCGCCCGGATGCTTCTGTGCAACTCCCAGTAGACGCGCCCGCCGAACTCCGCGTCGCGCTCCTGCTGCCTCAGAGCGCGCAGGTCCGCGTCGATCACGCGTTCGCGGTCGCGCATCTGCTCGCGGAGACGGTCGTTGTCGCGTTGCGCCACCGCCACGCCCGTGGCCGCCAGCACCAGCGTCAGTGACAGCGGCAGTGCAATGACGAGCATCATTTGCTTCATCTGACGCACCCCCGGCTGATGATGTGCGTGTCTCGTCTACGACGCCTGACGCGCGACGAATGGTCGGTCACGATCCTCATCGATGAGGTTTTGCCGTCAGGTGCATCTTCGCGGTGAGAGGCGAAAAGACCTCGCGAGCGGCTGTCGGGAATCCGATGGGGAGGCAGGTTGCGGGGTGGGCGAAGGTGAACTGACGACCCCTGGCGGAGAGTCTGCGCAACAAAGAGGGATGCAGGAGAGCATATCATGCGTGTCAGAGGCAATTATTGTTGGGCGATGACGTTTGCAGTTGCGGTGCTTGGTCTGCTGGCGGGAGGCGTGGCCGCCGCTCAGGAAGGGCCTGAGGTCACGGCCGAGGTGACTGAGTTGCTCGGAGCGACCGGGGACCTCGCCGACGATCTGCAGGTGGTGGTGGAGCGGCCGCCGCGAGAGGACGCGACGGTGCCGGTGGTGAGGCGGGTTCACATGGCGCACGTCGCCGAGGATCGCTACGTCTGGGCGCTGGAGTTTGATCGGGAGTTTCCGAGAGTCGGCACGTGGGCGCTGCTTTACCTCGACGCGGACAACAATCCGCGCAGTGGCCGGCAGGACAAGCCCGAGGTGATCGGGACCGACGTGCATTATTCCGCGCGTGGCTCTCGCGCGAGCGCATCGGTGCACAACCGCGCCGTCTACGACGGCGGGGCTGCGCCGGTCCGCGGGATCGTGCGAGGGAATGTCGCGTGGATATCCGACGACATCAGGCTCTTCACTGAGGACGGACAGGCGCAGGTGCGTGTCCGCACGCTGGTGCAGAGTGAGGCGGGCGGGGGAGACAGCAGCGACTGGCTGGCGGTGAGCGTGCCGGTCAATGAGGTGCGGACGAAGCCCGAGTTGCCGGGTGAGGACACGCTTCACTTCAAGGGGCTGCTGCGCGAGGAAGTTGAGCCCGCGCCCGGCCACCGCGACCTCCCCGAGCGCAGGGAGATGCCCGCGGTGACTTACGCGGCGGATGCGCGTGTCGCCGGAGAGAGCGGGGCCGTGGAGCGGCGATCGGTGGCGGTCAATCTGCTGGAGGAGGCAGGGGTTACGCGCGTCGATGAGCTGGTGAGCTTCGGAGTGCCCTTCGAGCAGGGCGCGATCTTCGATCCGGCGACGATCCGCGTGCTTGACGGCGCGGGGGCGGAACTGCCCGCACAGGCGAGCGTGACGTCGTGGTGGCCGGACGGCTCGATCCGCTGGGCGCTGGTTGAGACGCTCGTGGACCTCGAAGCCGGGGCGAACGCGGACTTCGCCGTGGAGTTCGGCAGAGAGGTGCGGCGCGCCGAGGTCCCGGACGCGGTGCAGGTGAGCGAGCAGGACGGCGAACTGGTGGTCGGCACCGGCCCGCTGCAGGCGACGATCAGCCGCGAACGCTTTACGATCCTCGACGAAGTGCTGGTTGACGGCGCGCCCGCCGCAGCGATGCCCGAGGGCATCGTGGTGGTTCGCGAGGGCGGGAAGGTCCACCGGCTCGCGGGCGGGGCGCCCGAGGATGTGCGCGTGGAGAAGCAGGGGCCGCTGGCGACGACCGTGCGGATCGAGGGGCCCTACGTCTCCGAGGATGGCGAGGAGTACCTGCGCGCGATCGTCCGCCTGACATTCGTCGCAGGTTCGCCCACGGTGCATGTGGCCGCAACGCACATCGACGACTATCTTGAGACGGAATTCACGGACATCGAATCCCTGACGCTGCCGGTCGCGCTTGCGGGCAGCGGCACGGACGCTCGCTTCCTCGTGCCCGAGCCTGATGGTGGTGTGATCGCCGAGCGCGCCGCGGGGCCTGATGCGCGCCTGATGCAGAAGCATGACGCGTTGCTGTCATTCGGCGGCGAGGACACTGAGGAGGCTCGGGCGAGTGGAGTGATGGACTACCGCGGCGAGACCGGGGAGGGTGTGGCCGTGGCGGTCGAGAATTTCTGGGAGGAATACCCGAAGGCGTTGAGCGCCTCGGCGGATGCGGCGCTGATTGAGATCCTCCCGCCGCTTGCCGGCGCGGATTTCTACGAAGACCTGCCCGAGCATGTGCGCTTTCCCTTCGTCGAGCAGCACTACCGCTTCAAGTGGGGGATGTCGAAGACGACTCGGATGAACCTCACATTCCACGACGGTGACGCGCCCAACCTGGCGCGGCTTGAAGGGCAGACGCGCCTGCCGATCGTCCCGGTGATCCCGGCCGAGTACTACGCGGAGACGGGGGCGCTGGGCGAGATCGCGCCGCCTCGCGAGGGCGTCTTCGAGGCATGGGACGCGCTCGTCGCGGAGCGCTTCGAGCAGCACCTGCAGTTGAAGGAGAGCCAGCGTGAGTTCGGCTTCTTCAACTGGGGCGACTGGTGGGGCGAGCGCGGCACCAACTGGGGCAACAATGA
>JBKHFA010000119.1:0-10601 GCA_046540615.1 Armatimonadota bacterium
GCGAGTAAACGACACTCGCTCTACCTCCGCCCTTCGGGCCGGCCCCTCCCACGGCAAACGACCCGGCGCGAGATGCGGAAAGGTAAGGTCGCTCGGAGGGGCCGGCCCCGAAGGGGTTGATCGTGGGCGAGTGTCGTTTGCTCGCCCACGATCAATCGCCTGACCGGCCCGTCGTTCCTGCGCGCTTCCCGAACACACCCGACAGGGCCGACCTCGCCTGCACTCGTTGCTCGTCGAGTCTCGTGGGGCCCTCCATGACCTTACCTTTATACACATCTCAGGACGGCCGGATTCGCGTCGTCGTCGTTATGGAGGGGCCGCCTGAGGTCTCCGCGTCGTTTGCGGAGGGCGAAGTCGGCCCGCTGCCTTGCGACAATTGGGTGCCCTCAGCCTGCCAGATATCGGTAGATCGCGGGCCGGCCGGACGCGCAAGTCCCCACTCGCAACCGCAACGACCTTCCCGACGCAAAGAGGCGAGCCCTGAGCGGGCCCGCCTCCGTGTAATCCGGTCCGTGTGTGCGGTGTGAGACTACTGCTCGCCGTCGCCGCCGTCATCAGCGTCGCCGTCATCAGCGTCGCCGTCATCGGCGTCGCCGTCATCGGCGTCGCCGTCATCGGCGTCGCCGTCATCAGCGTCGTCAGCGTCGTCAGGGGTCTCAGGCTGCGCGGTGACCTCCTCGGTGTTCTCCTGCACCTGCTGGTAGCGCTGGCTGTCGCGGTAGCGCTTGATTTCGGTCAGCAGCGTGTCCATCCGCGAGATCAGTTGATCGAGGACATCGTCGCCCACGATTGCCTCGTAGACCTCGAACTCCCCCATCCCGACGCCGAAGTCCGAGCCCCAGTTGCTGGTGATCTCGAGCTTGATCCACTCCGCCTCGGCGGGAGTGAAGTCGAAGGTCTGCTTGATGCCCTGCCTGACAACGACGTACGTGCCGACCGTCTTGAAGGGGCCGTCGGCGCCCTCAGTTGAGACAGACACACGAATGTTCTTCGCCCATCGACCGAGCCACTCCGGGTCATCGGTCGTCGGGTCCACCACCACGCGGCTGATGAGGCGCTGCTCGGGCAGTTTGAAGATGACCCACGCCGGGTCATCAGGGGTCGGCACGCCCTGGGTTGACCAGCCGTAGGAATCCTCGGGGGTGTGCGAGCCGACCACATGTTTGCCGTCGATGAGGTTGGTGACCGCCCACTGCTGGATCGGCTGACCGTTCTCATCGACGACCTGTCCGGAGAAATCGACGATCTCTCCGCCGTTCTCGCGCGCGACGAGGTTCGTTGTGCCCGCCACGGTGGGCGCGGCCAGCACAGTCGCGTGCGACATCAACATCGTGACGACGGCGATCGGGATTATCCACTTGAGCTTGCTCATACTTCATCACTCCTGGCTCTTCAGCCGGTGCCTCTGACCTACTGAGTTGACTCCTCAGTCTCCGGGACCGGCATTGTCTCCGTGAAGACCACCTGGCCGTCATGCTGCACCTCGATGGTCACTGTGCCCTCTGCGCGGATCGGGACGGTCTCGGTCTGACCGGGCTGCATCGCCCCGCCTCCGAGCTGCTGTGTCAGGGTGTTTCCGCTTTCGTCGCGCCAGCGGACCTCAATGTCCTGATCTGAACGCTGGCCCTCGGCCACCACCGTCACCTCGAAACGACGCAGGCTCGGCTCTTCGGGCCGGTAGCTCGCGTCCTCGCTGATGCTCACGTAAGGATCGCTTGCCGGTGGCGGCTCCTCTTCCTCGTCTTCATCTTCGACAGTCTCGTCCTCTTCCGGTTCCGCCGGCTCGGTCTCGTCCTCTTCCGGCTCATCCTCCGGCTCGTCCTCCTCCGGCCCCTTCGAGACGGAAAGAGCAATCGCCGTGCCCTCCTCCACGATCGTCCCCGGGCTGGGCTCCTGGTCGTAAACGAGCCCCGCGGGCTCGGAGGCGTGGAAGAATTCCTCCACCTGCCCGAGCGTCAGGTCGTCGGCCTCAAGCAGCGACTGCGCCCGATCTTTCCTCGTCCCGGTGACGTTCGGCACCGAGACCTGGCGCCTGCCTGTGTTCACGACGATGTCGATGGCCGCGCCCTCCTGCACCCGCGCTCCGGCCTCGGGCAACTGGCTCAACACGCGACCGGCCGGCTGGTTGGGGGTCTGCTCCTGGTCGATCTCGCCGATCACCAGACCGCGATTCTCTATCTGATCGCGCGCCTCCCGCTGCGTCAGGCCGAGCAGATTCGGCACCTCCACCACCGCCGGCTCAGTATTCGGGTAGAACGCCGCCCGCATCAGCATCACGACCGCGATGATGACCAGGAGCGCCAGCAGGCCGACCCCGACGCCGATCAGCGCGGCTCTCGCGGTGCTGTCCTCTGATTCCTCGCGCCGCTGGGCCGGCCGCGACGAGGCCTGCGGCGGCTCATCGTAGTCGGGTGGTGGCGCGGAGGCGGCAGGCCGCTCGCGCTCCGGCGGGACGGTCGGCTGCGCCGAGCGCGGAAGCTGCATCGTCGCGTCGGGTGTCGGCTGCATCACGCCCGTCTGATCGAGGTCCATGCCGCGCTCAAGCTTCTCAATGTCAGCGCGCATCTCATCGGCCGAGCGGTAGCGGCGCTGCGGATCACGGGACATCGCCTTGGTGATGACGAACTCGGCCGCCGGAGGAATCTCCGGGTTCACCGATCGCGGCGACGGCGGCGTCTCGCGCAGATGCTGGGCCGCGATGTCCGCGGCGGTCTCGCCGCCGAAGGGCAGCTTGCCCGTCATCGCCTCGTAGAGCGTGACGCCCAGCGAGTAAATGTCGGAGAGGGGCCCCGCCGCCGCCCCCTGCGCCTGCTCCGGGGAGATGTAATGCGCCGATCCGAGGACCTTTCCGTCCTCGGTCAGCCCGGCTTCACCCGCGGCGGCGGCGATGCCGAAGTCCGAGAGCTTCGCGCGTCCGTCATCGGTGAAGAGCACATTGGCCGGCTTCACGTCGCGGTGGACGAAGCCCTGCCGATGGGCGTGGGAGAGCGCCTCGCAGCACGCCGTCCCCACCTCCACCACCTTTTCCAGCGGCAGGGGCGCGTAGCGCTTGATAATCTCCTTGAGATTCAACTCAGGCAGGTACTCCATCACGATGTAATACCTGCCGTCGTCAACGCCGGTGTCATATATCTGAACGATGTTTGGATGGTTCAGCTTCGCGGCCGAATGTGCCTCACGCCGGAAGCGGGCCACCACATCCTGCTGGTCGCTCAGTTCGGGACGCAGAACCTTGATCGCGACCCGTCGGTCGAGGGTTTCGTCAGTCCCCCGGTACACCAGCGCCACTCCGCCCTCACCGATCAGGTGATCGACGCGGTAACGGTCGGCTATCAGGCTACCCTCCACTGATCTCTCACCTCGAATCGCGCAATACACTCATTACTCAGAAGCTCTCGGGCCCGGTCGGCGCGTATCACAGAGCGTCTACCGGCCAAGCAGGTGCGTCATAACTTCGCGGACGATCGGCCCGGCGGCCTCCGACCCCGCGCCGGCATTCTCCACCACCACCGTCACAACGACGCGCGGGCTGTCCGCGGGCGCAAATGCCGTGAACCACGAGTGCGCCCGGCCGTGCGGGTTCTGCGCCGATCCGGTCTTCCCCGCCACCTCAAACCCGCGGATCGCCGCTACCTCACCAGTTCCCTCTTCCACGACGTTCACCATCATCCCTGCCACCGCTGCCGCTGCCTCGGCGCTCACCGCGCGCCCCTCCTCCCGCGGGCGAGCCCTGCGGAGAACCTTCCCCGAGGGTCCGGTCACAGTCTCTGTCAGGTAGGGCTCAATGACGACGCCCTCATTCGCAAGCGCCAGCGTCAACCGCGCAATCGCCAGCGGGGTCACAAGTGTCTTTCCCTGCCCGATCAGGCTCTCGGCCAGCAACACGTCGGGGGTCTCGCCGGTGAAGTCAGGAATTGAGCCTGCAGATGACGGGATCGGAACCCGCGCCCGCTCGGGAAGATGCAACTGCTCAACGTAGTCAACGAATTCATCGTCCGTCAGATAGTCGCCAAGCTTTGCGAACGTCGTGTTGCATGACACCTGCAGGGCCTGGTCCAGCGTCACCGTGCCGTGCGAGCGCGGGCAGGTGATCGTGGCCCCGTCGAGTGTGTACTCGCCGTCACATTCAAACTCCGTGTCCCGCCTGACCCGGCCGAGGTCGAGCACTGCCGCCGCGGTGAGTATCTTCATGACCGATCCGGGTGGATAAAGGCCCTGCACAGCGCGGTTGATCTCAGGCCTGTCAGGGTCCTCCTGGAACATCTGATAGTCCCACTCGCTGTCGAGGACCTTCGCCGGATCGTAGGCCGGCGCGCTGACCATCGTGAGGATCGCCCCGGTGCGGGCGTCAAGAGCCACCACCGCGCCGCGATTGCCTCGCAGAAGCCTCGTAGCCAGCTCCTGCGCCTCGAGATTCACCGTCAGCGTGACGTCGTTGCCCTCAAGCGGCCCCTCGATGAAATCCGACCACGGGCTCTCGTACGCGCCGATCCCCAGCAGCGCATCCCGCAGACCCTTCTGAACGCCGCTGTTGTTGTTGTATCCGGTGATATGACAGACGAACTCCCCCGCCGGATAGGTTCGCTTCCACTCCCCGACCTCGCCCGTCACGCCAAGGAGCGTTTCGCCGTCGATGTCGCGGACCTCGCCGGGCCGGGTGTTCTTGACGCGTTCGCGCGCCCGGGTATTGTGCTCGCTGGCGCGCAGATCCGGCGCCTTCACCACCTGCCAGTATCCGAGTACCAGGCAGAGCAGCCCGAAGCCGATCGCCGGGATCATCGCCGCCCGCCGGATGTCGCGCCCCGTCTCCCACGCGTTATTCATCGCTCTCCCTCATGCGGGACGCAGTCACGCGAGATGGTCATGAGCAACGAGAGGGCGATGAAGTTGACGATCACCGAGGTGCCGCCGTAGCTGACGAAGGGCAGCGTGATGCCCGTCAGCGGGATGAGCTTGATCACCCCGCCGATGATGACCAGCGCCTGGAGGGAGAAGACCACGGCCAGCCCGGCCGCGAGGAGCGCGCCGAAGCTGTCGGTGGACTGCCACGCGATCGCAAACGATCGATGTGTCGCCAGCGCGAAGAGCAGGACGATCGCCACCGCCCCGGCAAGGCCCAACTGCTGCGCGCCGACGGCGAAGATCAGGTCGGTGGTCGCCGCCGGGATTGCCCCGCCGCCTCCGGTGGCAAAGCCGGTCCCGAGCAGCCCGCCCTCGGCCAGCGCAAAGAGCCCCTGCAGTATCTGATAGCCGCGGTCGGTCGGCTCAAGCCACGGGTTCAACCACATGTCAACCCGCGTCGCAACGTGCGGGAATGAGTAATACGCGGCCACCGCGCCGCCTGCGAAAAGCACCAGCGCGATCACCGAGTACGCCTTGCGCCCGGTGGCGATGTACGTCATCGCGACGAAGAGCCCGAAGAAGAGCACCGCGGCCCCGAGGTCGCGTTGTCCGACGAAGATCGCGAGCGCAAAGAGCACCATCAGTACCAGTGGCGCAATGTGCCGCAGGCGTGGCATCTGAAAGCCCGCGACATTGCGGGTGTCCTCGCGCAGAAGTTCGTGCCGCTCGGAGATGTACCCCGCGAGGAAGATGCACATGAGCACCTTCACAAGCTCGGTCGGCTGAAACGTGAACAATCCCCCGACATCCAGCCACAGCCGCGCGCCACCCCTCTCCACGCCGAACGCCAGCGTCAACGCGACCAGCAGGATCGCCAGCACACCGCTTGTGTACTTCAGCCGCGCGAGGTCGCGCACATCCTCGATCAGATAGTACACCGCGACCATGATGCCCGACCCGGTGATCATCCAGACAACCTGGCGCGACGCGTCACGGGCGCTAAGCTGCCACAGCAGCACAAAGCCGATGCCTGCGAGCACCGCCACGATCGGCAGCAGCCACCGGTCGCGGCGCGGGTCGGCGAGGTCAAGCATCATCGCACCGGCCATGATCGCCCCCACCACGGCAAGTCCCCGTGCCGCCTGCAGGACCGGAAGCCCCATCCCCACGCACACAAGCGTGCTGCCCACGCCCACGATGAGCGCGGCGAAAAGCAGCAGCAAAAGCTCGGTGCGGCGGTCGTCCCGGATGACTGTCACCTCGGAGGCGCGGCGATGGTTTCTGCGGCGGAAAGTCGGATTCCAACTAACCTGCGTGATACTCAACGACCGTGTTGCCCAGCGCGATTCGGTCGCCCTCTGAAAGCTCGACTTCGTCCTCGACGCGCTCCCCGTTCACGAACGTCCCGTTGGTGCTTCCACGGTCAACAAGAATCCGCCGACCGTCGCGCAGGCACACGAGCGCGTGGCGGCTGGAGATGAAGCGGTCCGTCACCTGCAGCGAATTCTCTTCCGAGCGCCCGATCGTCACCGCCGCGCTGAGCGGGATCTTCGCACCGGGCTCAAGTGCCTCATCCGCACTCTCCAGCACCAGCAGATGGGGGGGGGAATTCTCCCGGGAAGCGGGCGGCTCGGAGACGGAAGCCGCTTCCGGCTCCCGAGGGGCGGCAGGCTGCGTCCCGGCGGCCTCATCGGACTCCTCGAGCAGGTCGATCCGCTTGGACCGACGCTCCGGGGGGAGCGACAGCGACGCCGCCGCCGGTTCACTGTCAGGCACAGGCGGCTCGGCCTCCTGCGGGGGGGCGACGTGGCGCCGTGGTTCCGCCTCCGGCTCACGCGAGGGCGGCCGCACCTCCGGAGGCGCGGGACGCTCCGCCGCGGGACGCACGCGGCTTCTGCGCCGCGGGACCCGGCGCGAACCGTCACTCGCGCCGGCCTCCGCCGCGCGTCCCCGGCGCGACTCTGCGGCCAACTGGCGCATCATGCCACGAAATACCACCAGCACGAACGCGTAGATCGCGACAAGAATCGCGTACTTGCCGATGGTCAGAATGATGGTCAGATCCAACATTGCACCTCCCGCGCCCGTTCACAGGCGCGAATCATCACCAGCGCGCGCTCCCGGCACCGCCACCTCTGTCACACGGGCCTGCGGAAGCGCATCTGCACCAGCCCCACCTCAATCAGATCATCCTCCGACAGCAGCGCCTCAGCGATCTCCACGGAATTCACGAACGTGCCGTTGCTGCTGCCGAGATCGCGAAGCACGTACCCCTCGTACGTCCACTCAATCTGCGCATGGCGGCGTGAGACCGCCGGCTCGTCAAGCGTAATTTCGCAGCCCGGGTCGCGACCGATCACGGCGCGCTCCGCCACGTCAAAACTCCCGCCCCCGGGCACCCCGGCGACGATCTGCAGCCGCGCTCCCGGCGCGGCGTCATCCAGCGTATGCTCGACGGCGATCCGCCCGTCGCGGCCGCCGCCCTCGATCGTCACCCGCACGCGATCGCCGAACGCCCACCCCTGCTCCTCGGCGTAGTCCTCGAGCGATTCAGCGATCTGCTCGCCGATCTCGTCGGCCACCTCGCCGAAGTGCGCGAAGTCGCGATCGCCGAGCGTGACCGTGAAGCGGTTCGGCGCGTAGGGCACGTCGGTGCCCAGCAGACGATTCTCCGCCATCTCAGTCTGCAGACGGCGGGCGATCTCCATCGGATGCACACCGCTGCCGTCGAGGCGCGCCAGGCCGCCGTCGATCACGGACGCGAGCGTGTCCTCCAGTCGCCGCAGAAACGCCACGCTGACCGCCTCCCGAAGCTTTCAGGTGATTATAACAAACGCGCGCGCCCTCCGCCACCGAGTGAACGGCAGCTAACGACAGCTAACGGCGGCTAACGGCGGCTAACGTCCGCAAAGGCGATCTACCCGCCCCGCGCGTACGCCTCCACCGCGTCGGCCACGCGCTCGCCAAGTTCGCGCGCCTGCTCCGCGTCCACCGACGGGAAGCACGCGCGCACCGACCACTCGCCCGCGCCGAAAGCCTCGCCCGGCGTCAGGATGACCTTCCACTCGCGCGCGAGGCACGTCATGAACTCCCAGGGGTCACGACTCTCCAGCGCCTCGGCAAGTTCCACTCCGCCGCGCGCTGTCGCGACTTCGAGCAGGTCCACGATTGTCGCGTAGCGGCTGCTGGGGCCGTCAGCCCACGGGGGCCGACGCAGCCCGAGGCCCGCGAAGAGCCCGTCCACGCGGTCGGCCAGCACCCCGCGCACCCACGCGAAGTAACGCTCGCTCTCGTCCTCGATCAGGTCGTACGCGGCGCAGAGGCATATAAGCGCCTGCAGCGAGGTCGAGATGCCGCTCATGTGTGTGAAGCTCACCCCGCGGCTGTCGGCGATGACGCGCTCGGCAAGCTCAAGATCACATGCCTCCATGGCCCGACGGCAGTAGCGGTGGTCGGCGCAACTGCGCGCCTCGCCCGCCAACTCGATCAGCGCCCGCTGCCCCGCGCCATCCGGATGGATCAGCACAGTGCCGAGGCGCATGCCCGCAAGGCCGAAGTCCTTCGAGACCGAGTACACGCCGATCGTGTTGAGCGGCAGGCGCCCGATCTCCGTCTCGACAGGCTCGTCGAGGAAGTGCATATACACGTAGTCGGCGATGATCAGCAGGTCGGGATTGCTCTCCATCGCGCGCTCAAGCGCATCGAGGCTCGCCGGATCGGTCGTGACCGGCACCGGATTGCCTGGAGAAACGATGATCGCGAGCCGGATCGCCGGATCGTTGAGCTTCTCAAGCTCCTCGGGGACCGCGGCCCAGCCGGTGTCGGGATCGCGGTGGATCGGCACGACTTCGCAGCCAAGCTGGCACTCCACGAGGTCGCGCAGCGGCTCGTAGGTCGGCC
The DNA here is from genome assembly GCA_046540615.1 of Armatimonadota bacterium. Taxonomy (GTDB): domain Bacteria; phylum Armatimonadota; class Zipacnadia; order Zipacnadales; family UBA5352; genus UBA5352. Next base: position 8,743 of record JBKHFA010000119.1, read on the forward strand.
ACCACATCGCGACGCGGTCGCCGGGCTGCACGATGCGATTGCGCGCGAGGGTCTCGGCGACCATCGCGATGCCGGTGGTCGCGCCCTCGCAGCCGATCACGTCGAACTCCCCCGCAAGCTGCCGGTCGCCGCCGAAGAGCAGCGGGGCGAGGTAGCGTGTCAGGATCGGCTGGACGAAGTCGAGCGTGGGCGGGCTTGCGTAGGCGCGTCCGGCCGCGGCCTCGGCGAACTGATAGATGACACGATCGCGCGAGCGGTCCGGCAGCACCTCCCCGGCCAGCCAGTCCCACGTGCTTTGCAGCAGTTCGCAGCCATCCCGCAGCGGCTGGTCATCGACGAGGCCGGCGAATTCGGCAAAGCGGTCGGCGTGCGGGCCATCAGGATCAAGCGCCAGCGCGACCTCACCGTCCCCCGGCGGAGTCGCCGGCGCCCACGCCGCGTACATCCCGAGCGCGTGCCATGCGTTGAGCACGCGGCGAAGCTGCCAGTTCGCCGCTCCTCGCGACGCGTCCAGCAGCCTGAGATCATCGCGCTCAGACTCCGCCGCATGCGCCAGCAGCAGGTCGCGCAGCAGAAAAGGACTCTTGTCAGCAACACTCAGCGTGGCCTCGCGCGGATCCACGGGCATGCCTCCGAGGGTTCATCGTGTGTCTGCGAGGCTTCAGTGTAGCGGCTGACCTCACGCCGGTCAACTCCAGCCACGAGTCGCAGCAAAGGACAATGTGCGCTGCGTGCCGAACATGAATGCACGTACGCGGATTGAAGTGTCATCTGTGTGTCGGATGCAAAACAAGGAGCGAACAACCATGACTGACAAACCGACCGTCGTGTTCATGAATCAGAACGAGACGACGCTGGAGTGGTTCTACCGCGGGCCCTCGAAGGAGCGCGCGGCGGAGCTGATGGAGGAACATGGGTGGGAGATACGCGTTAATGACACCGGGGGGCCGCTTGAGCCCGAAGAGTGGGCGGAGATGGTGGCCGACGCCGACGCGATCATGACTACGTGGGGCTCGCCGCCGGTCGATGAGACGGTGCTCTCGAAGAATGACTCGCTTGAGATCATCGCCCACGTCGGCGGCTCCGTGGCGGCCTACGTGCCGGACTCGGTGTTCGAGCAGAACATCCGCGTGAGCACCGCGAATCCGCTGATGGCCCGCACGGTGGCCGAGCACTGCATCATGCTGCTGCTGATGGGGCTTCGGCGCGCCCACGATCACATCAAGCTGGGCACGCGCTCGGAGTACATGCAGAGGTTCAAGGACTGGAAGGTCCGCGTCCCGCAGGATTGCGTCATCGGCATCTGGGGCTTCGGCGACATCGCGTCGTACGTGGTGGACCTGCTCGGGCCCTTCGAGCCGAAGGAGATACTCGTGGTCAGCGGGCACCTTTCGGAGGAGGAGGCCGGCGAGCGCGGGATGGAGCTTGTCGAGTTCGACGATCTCTTCGAGCGCTCCGACGTGGTCTTCACGCTCGCGGGCATGACCGTCGCGAACACCGGGCGCGTCGGTCCGAAGCAGCTCAAGTCGATGAAGAGTGGCTCGATCATCATCAACGTGGGCCGCGCGCCGCTGATCCAGCCCGACGCGCTCCTCGAGGAGCTTCAGACCGGCCGGATCATGGGCATCCTCGACGTCTTCGAGACCGAGCCGCTGCCGGAAGAGGACCCGCTCAACGACCTGCACAACGTGATCCTCAGCCCGCATTACGCAGGCACCGGCCGGGATGCGCATTACATGGAGGCAATGCTCGACGAGATCGAGCGCTTCGTGAAGGGCGAGGAACTGCAGTACGAGGTCTGGGCGTCGCGCGCCCGGCAGATGACGGACATGGGCGCGGTCCGGGAGGCGCAGAAGAAG
>JBKHFA010000120.1:0-10428 GCA_046540615.1 Armatimonadota bacterium
GCCGCCGTTAGCTGATGTTCACAATCAACTCCTCGTAGATCGCGTCGCTCCCGGACCGCTCCAGCGCCTCCTGCACGAGAGCCGTCAGACCGCCGCAGCACGGCACTTCCATCCGCGCGACGGTCACGCGCTTGATGTCGTGGGTCTCGAAGATCTCGGTGAGCTTCCGCAGATAGGGCTCGACGTCGTCCAGCTTCGGGCAGGCTGTGATGACCTGCTTGCCCGCGAGCAGATCGCTGTGGAACGAGCCCAGCGCGTAGGGCACGCAGTCCGCCGAGATCAGCAGGTCCGCCCGGTCGAGCCACGGAGCGTGCACCGGCACGAGTGTAAGCTGCACCGGCCAGTTCCGAAGCTGCGACGGCTGCTGCGCGCCTGGCGCAGGCGCCTGCGCTGCCGCGGGGGCTCCGAGCCCCCGAGCCGCGGCGCCCGGGCATCCGCCTCCGCTGCAAGGGCTTTCCGCGGGAGCGCCGATCTCGCGCAGGTGCTCCTCCACGGCCTGCTCGTCGAACTCCTCGGCCTCTCGTTCCTCGATGGTGATCGCATCCTGCGGGCACTCCCCGAGGCAGTCGCCAAGCCCGTCGCACAGATTCTCCGAGACCAGCTTCGCCTTCCCGTCGATGATCTGGATCGCTCCCTCGTCACACGAGGGCACGCACAGACCGCACCCGTCGCACTTCTCCTCATCAATATGTACTATCTTGCGAAGTGTCTTCGTCGCCATGGTCATCTCCTCTTTCCGGAGTTGGTTGTCGTCCCTGCACCGCGGAGACCTGTGCCCCGCCAGCCGATGACACACGCACTCACTGGCCGTCCTCATCCACCGGACAGATCTCCCCCGCGATCTCGCCGATCGTCTGCGCGCCCAGCCCTGTCTCAAGCTCCTCCTGCACCCGCAGCCACGTCGGCCGCAGTGGGCACGATCCGGACCGCGGGCAGACGTTCATCCCAATCACGCAGCGGTTCACCTGAAACTCGCCCTGGATCGCGCTGACGACCTCGAGCAGACTCACGTCCTCGGGCTCTCGGTCGAAGCTGAAGCCACCGCTGGGCCCGCGCTTTGCGCTGACAATCCCGGCGTCCTTGAGCGACCGCATGATCTTATGCATAAAGTCGGTGCTGGTGTCCGCCACCTCGGCAAGCTCCTCGGCCGTGAATGAATCCACGTCGCGATTCGCCGCCATGTGCAGAAGTGCCCGCAGCCCGTATCCTGTGTTCCGCTTGATCAGTTCCATGTTTATTCTGGAGTATATTACTCCACTATTCATCACCTGTCAAGTGCAATTTCGAAAAAGGGGAAAAGAATCGAGGTGTCATGCGCTGGGGTTGTGTTCTACCGCCCGCTGACCACGCGCGGTTCCAAGCGACTCGCGTCGTACGTCCGTGAAGGGACCGCCGGAGACCGCCCCCCAGGGCGGGATCGGGTTCGGCGGGTCGTCGTTTTCCCCGCCGACGACGAACGGCAGCGCTTTCATTCGCCCCCGTGGAGGAGGTTCTACGACACCGGCGCGGAGCGGCCTGCCGCCGTTCCGCGAAGCGGAGTGAGGCTGCGGTAGAGCAGCAGATTCGCCACCGCCGCGGCGGCTCCGATGATGAACGCGAGGAGATAGCGGCCCTGCGCGCCAATGAGCAGCGCGGTCGCCACCGGCATGAACGCAAACGGGAATGCGAAGAGGTAGTAGGTGGCGAGGTAGACCGGCCGCGTCCGCTCCGGCGCGAACTCCAGCAGATAGGCCGTCTGACCGGTGTTCTGACCGCTGTCCGCCGCCCCGATCGCGCCGAAGACCACCATCAGCATCGCGAGCTTCAGGTCGAACTCAAGTCCCAGCAGCGTCCCGAGATAGACGTCAGGCAGCAGGGGTGTGGAGAGCGCCAGGAGAATGCCCCCGAGATTCACGGCGCCTGCCACGATCAGCAACGCGCGGTCGCCGTGACGCCGACTGAGCCGGCTCCACAGCACGTTGAACATCGAGTAGCAGATCACTCGCGACGCCAGCGCGATCCCGATCATCGCCTCCGCCATCCCAAGGTTCCTGTACGCGTAGGGGACGAGGAAGGGCACCACGAGCCCGTAGGCCATCGACATCGTCATTCGCGAGCCTATGAAGCGCAGAAATCCCGGCCGTGTCCGAAGGCGCCTGAGCCCGCGGAGAAGCTGCAGGCGGAGCGGGAACGCGCGCGTCTCCACCTTGTGCGGCGGCTCCTCCGCGCCCCACCACGAAAAAAGCGACACCACCGCGACGATCGCCGCCACAGCGAAGAGATACGCGTAGTCGTAGGGGAAGCTCAAGCCCGAAGCATCGCTCAGCAGCCACTTCACCCAGAAGCCCGCGGCGAACGCCATCAGTCCGCCGAAGAAGAAGCGCATCGCGAAGAACTTGCCGCGGCGGTTCGCGGGGATTGAGTCCGTCACCACCGACATGAACGGAATCAGGCCGACACCGCCGCCGGAGGTGAAAACAAGGTAGCTCAACCCGACCGCGAGGAAGGCCAGCAACGGGTGATCCGCGGCGAGGTAGTAGGCCGCCGCCCACGCTCCTACCAGCGCCCCCACGCGCACTACCGCGGAGGCCTGATAGTACACGTGCCGCCGCTCGCGCGTGGCCATCGTCGAGGTCATCAGCAGCGGAGGCCAGAACCAGCCCGCATGCACGAGCGACACGAGCACTCCAACGTAGAGCGGGTTGTCCCCCATCAGCGCGACCGCAAACGCCGGCATGACCGTGTCCGGGTCCGTCAGCGCCTTCGCGAGCAGCCAGAAGGCGCCGTTCACCACGCCCAGCTTGAAGTTACGCCGCACGTAGGGCTTCGGACTGTCACCGACCGCCATCGGCCATCCATCTCGATTCGAAGTGCAATGCTGTCATTCCGCGATTGTGACGGCGCCGATGTGGCCATCGGTGGTCGCCCAGTAGATGCGCCCGTGGGCGGCGATGACATCGGAGGTCTGCGCCGCGGCATCCCGCCGACTCACCGTGCTTCCGTCTTCGGGATCGATCTCGACAAGACTGCGTCCCGCGCCACACCACACAGCGCCGCCCGCGATCACCGGTTCGGCGGCCAGCGGCCCCGGCAGGCGCGTCTGCCATCTCTCCGTCATGTCCGCCGGGTTAATGCGCCTGAGCAGCCCCGAACTGTCGCCCGCAATGACGATCGCATCGCCCACCGCCACCGCCTGACGAATGAGCCCCTCGAACTGCATCGATGTAAGCATCTCGCCACTGCGCGCGATGCTGTGAAGTCGCCCACGGTCATCGCCGACGAGGATGCTGCTCGGCCCCATGCTCGGGCGAGGATAGATGGCCGCCGGCAGCTCCGGCGTGACACACCACCGCTCCTCTCCCGTGGACCGTTCGTAGGCGCACACCTCGCCCCCGAGCGTTCCGACGACGACCATCTCTGATCTGACCATCGGTGAAGAGGCGACTTCGTCACGCAGAGGCGTCCGCCACACCATCGCGCCATCCGCGCTGACGCGGTACAACGCCGGCTCCGCCGATGCGAAGTACACCGACCCGTCCTCTGCCGACACCGCCGGGACCGCGCCTCGCACCCCGAATTCCCAGCTCTGCACTCCTGACACAACGTCAACCGCGCGGATTCGGACGTCCTCGCAGCCCACTACGAGGTGGCGGCCCAGCACCGCCGCCCGCCCCCAGAATCCGGCCGGATGCGTGAACGGCCCCGTCCACCCCTCCGACAGTGTCTCGAGATCGGCCGTGAGCTTGAGCAACTCGCCGGTGCGCGTGGTGACGATCACGCCGTCATCACATGCTGTGAGCCACGAGACGGTCTCGCCGGGCAGTTGGTAGCCGGCCGGCGCGGGGCGCGCTATCCCCCGCACGAGCAGGACGAGCGCCCCGATGACCGCGAGCGCGGCCACCAGCAGCACGAGGCGCTGCCGGGTGGCGCGTTCGCGTCTCTTCTGCTGCCACCTGCTGCGGTAGTCCAACGCACAGTCCTTTCGATCCTCGTCGCCTTCAGCTTACTTTTTTTGCACACAGGTGGCGCAGAGGTCGTTTGCCGTCGGAGTGGTCGCCTGAGGGCTCAGCGCGGTCCGAACGGCACAAGAGCCGGGCGCAAGCGGAGCCACCGACTTCGTCCTCCGCAAACGACGCGGATGTCTCGGGACGGCCCTCCGGACGAAGAATGTCACATTTCGAGTGATCCGAAAAAGTGGATGAAGGCAAGTTCGCCTTCAGAGAGGCCGGGCCTCTTTGCCGTTTCGATCTCACCGCCATGAAGAAAACGCCCGGCGCGAGGCCGGAGTTACCCCCGCGCCCGGCTGCAGAAGCGCGCAGCGGCGAGACGCTTCCGCCGCCGTTGCTCTCGTTGCCGCTTCTTACTGCCCCAGCGCTTTCTTTGCCGCTCGCTGCACCTGCTCCTGGGGGTGGTGTTCGGCGACATGTTCGAGCGCCGCGCGGTAGGACGGGTGAGAGCTTTCGGGCATCGAGTCGGCGAGGTTCCTCGCGATGATCGTGTGCACCGCCTGCGAACCGGAGGCATCGCCCACCGCGATCATATCCGCCACGCGTCCCGCCCTGCTGATCCGCCCCATCACGATCTTGTTGTTCCCCAGCTTCATCGCCGCCGACCGCGCCGTCTCCTCAAAAGCCGATGACCGCGCGATCGCAATCATCGCATCCATCGCGTCCTCGTTCGTGTTGAGCAGTTCCGCCAGGCCGTCCACGATGTGCTGGCGCACCGGATCGCGGTCAAGCTCCGCTTTCTTGCCCGCCGCAATTCTCCGCGACTGGTCCGCCAGTCGCGAGATGTCCTTCGCCTCCTCCATGATGTGGTCGGGCACCCCGGCCTCCCCCTCATCAGGAGCCTCAAAGTCGCGAAATATCCGCTTGGCCCCCAGCCCCGACACCGCTGAGGGCTGCGCGCGACTGATCTCCCGCCGCAGACACGCGCCTGCCACCAGCGGCTCGAACTGCTCGCATTCGATGAGCATGTTCACCATCCGCCGAACCGAGAACTCGGACCCCGTCAACGTCAGGTGCGACAGAAGCTCCCACTGCTCGGCCTCGATCAGCTTTGTGAGGGCCTCCCGCACGTGCTGCTCAAGGTTTCCTTCCATCAGCGTCTTGATCCGGCCTGAATGATCGATCAGAACCTGCGGGTCCATCCTCAACACCTCGCATGTGTCCGCCCTCACGTCGCGGCGGAGAGTGGATAGCCGACTGCTGTCGCGCGCACATTGACCTCGATCAGTTGCTCCTCACCGGTTGAGAGCCGCCCCGTCCGGCGATCGACCTCAACTTCGATCCGCGGCTCCGAAGCCCCCGCCTGCAGCGCGCGACTCCGCGCAATCCGCGAGGCCTCCTCGGCCGCGAATGACGCGGCATCGTTCAGCGACTCGAACTCCCGACGCCCACCGGGCGCGTAGACGGTGAACGCGTCGTACTCACTCGGCCGCACCGCCACCACCTCGGACGCGGCCACGTGACTGACGATCGCACCCACCGCATTCGCCACCTCAGCATGCACGGGCACCGTCACCTCCCCGCCCAGCGCCTCCGCAAGCGGCGGCAGGAACGCCCCGGCCGGCGCGCCGATCCCGATCACCGACCGCGAGTAGCTGAGCGCCATCGTCAGCGCGTCGTCCTCACCCGGGGAGATCAGGCGGTCTGCCAGCCCTGCCAGCCTCTCATGCTCGGCTGCCTCCGCCTCGAGGTCGCCGTCTCCGCCAAGCTCCTCGGAGATGACCATCAGCGCAAGTCGCCGGTTGATCCGCGCCCAGATGCGCTCGGCAAGCTCTTCGGCCCCGGCGCCGAAGAGCATCGCGAAGACCCGCAGACCCGCTCGCGCCGCCTCCCGGTCCCACGCGTCAAAGTCTCCGGAGGCATGCAGAAGGTCGGTCGGCGTCAGAGCCGCGCGCGAGATCACTCCGCGATCTTCCATCTCCCGCACGTTCAGCAGTCTCGGCGAGGCCAGTCCAAGCCGGGCCGCAAGCTCATGTCGGTTCACCGCGCCCCCCTCAAGCGCATCCAGCAGCCGCTGCTCGTGCTCGCTCAGGCGGCGGTGTTCGGCCATCGGCCCCGCGACGACGAACTCCAGTGACTGCGCGCTCGTGAAGATCAGGTCATCCCGCCGCTCGATGCGCCCGAGCACCTCCGCGACGTCCGCAAGCCCCGCGGCTGAGAGGTAGCACAGCGGGATCGCCCGCCGCGGGCCCACCAGCAGCCTGCGGTCGGCGTCGAAGTCCAGCGCCGAATCGCCTCCGAGCCCCATCGTGCGTATCCGCACGGCCTCCACCGACGTCTGCCAGCCGCCGACACGCGCGCCCTCCGGCGACAGCTTCGCCCCGCCATCGACGATGATCGCCGCGTCCGTCGTCGTCCCGCCGACGTCGATCACCATCGCGTCGTCCTGACCCGCGAGGTGGCGAGCGCCGAGGACGCTTGCCGCCGGCCCCGACAGCACCGTCTCGACCGGCCGCGCGCGCGCCGTGTCAACGTTGATCAGCGAGCCATCGCCCTTCACGATCATCAGCGGAGCGCCGATCCCGCGCCGGGCCAGCGTCCGCTTCGCCGCCTCGAGCAGTCGATCGATGATCGGCAGCAGTCGCGCATTCAGCGCCGCGGTGTTCGCGCGGCTCAGGAAATTCAGCTTCGCGGATAACTCGTGCCCGCAGACCACCGGCAGATCGCACTCCCCGCCGATGATCTCGCGCGCGGCTACCTCGTGGGCGGGATTGCGCGTGGAGCCGTAGCCCGAGACCGCGAAGGCATCCACGCCCGCGTCAAGAAGCCGCCTCACCGCCCGCCGGCAGTCCTCCTCATCGAAAGCCTCAATCTCCTCGCCACCGATGCTCATCCGCCCGCCCACGATCGCGCGGTGCGGCCACAGCACGCGGCTTTCATCAAAGCCCGCGTGCGGCATCACGATGCAGCCGGGCCGCCCCCCGCGGTCCTCCACGATCGCGTTGGTCGCGTGTGTCGTGGAGAGCGCCACCAGCCCGACCCGCTCCAGCATCTCCGGCTCGAGCCCGTCAAGCGCCTCGCTGATGCCGATGAGAGGATCGTGGTGTGTGGTCAGAGCCTTTGCCTTCGAGAGCACCGCTCCGGTGGCGAAGTCGTAGATCACCGCGTCGGTGTACGTCCCGCCCGCGTCGATCCCGAGACCGACGCCGCTCCGCTCCCCCATCGCGCCTCGCGCACCGCTGAGCGCCTCCAGGAGCGGCCGCTCCTGCTCCGCCCCGCCCGGCGCCACCGCAATCAGCACGTCCTCGTCGCCGGAGGCCTCCGAGCGCTCGCCGGGCTCAACCACCACGAAGCGATCGTCGTCATCCCACCGGCCCGCCACCAGGTCCGCCAGCATGCCCGTGTCGCCGGAGAGCCGCTCGCAACTCCAGCCGAGATTCTCGGCGATGCGGTCCGCCAGCGACGTGCAGTCCTCCACCGCGCCGCAGCCGGTGTCGATCACCGCCACGCGGGTGTAATTGCGCTTCCAGCTTCCGAGGAAGCTTACGATCTCCTCGGCCTGCGCCTCTCCGTATTGCTCCGAAAGCTCGTCAAATCGGGGATGATCGCGCGGGTCCGTCGTCCATGAACGCGGGCGGCCCGTCTGATCCATCCCCATCTTCCGGGTGAACCAGCCGGGCGTCATATAATACGTTCCGGGGTGCTCGCGGAACTGCCGCCGGTACTCCTCGCGGGAGCCGAGGAAGAGTGTCAGACAGTCATGCACGCGTGGAATCACCAGCGTGACGCCCCGCGCGACCAGCCCCGATGTCCCGCGCCCGCACAGGCCGTAGGCCAGCGCCACGGCATCGAAGCCCTCGGAGCCGGCACGGTCGATCAACGCCTGCACGCGCTCCCGAAGTTCGTTCGGAGTGTCGTGCAGACCCGCTTCGAGTGACTCGAACTCCACCTCGTGCGGCGACCGCGGAATAAGCGCCTCAAGCTCGGGCTCAAACACGCCACAGCCGAGCAGCTTGATTCTCATCGTGAAGAAGCTTCTCTCTGCAACAGCCGGAACTGAAGATCGGTAGGAGGAGTCTAACGGATAGACGGTCAAATACGCAAGGCGTTCAGCCGTGGCCCTCCCGAGGGAATGCGTGTAACGCGACAGGTGCAACCCTCTGGTCGGCCGACTGCCTGTCCGCTTGATATCACGCAACGGGCATGGGCGCCTGTCAGGGGCCCATCAGCCTGCATGACTCGGGAGGAGCCATCCCGTGATTCTCTCACAAAAATGCCAGTACGCCCTCAGGGCGGTCTACGAAATCACTCTCAGAGAGGAGGACTGGCCTGTCAAGAGCGGTGATATTGCCGAAGCGCAGGCTATCCCCCCGCGCTTCCTCGAGAACATCCTCGCTCAACTCAAGCAGGGCGGTTTCGTCGACTCCCAGCGCGGGAAACACGGCGGGTATATGCTCGCTGACCCGGAGCGGGAGATCACCGTCGGCGAGATCATCCGCTTCGTGCAGGGGCCGCTGGTTCCCGTCCACTGCATGGTCGCCGGAGCCGACGAGTGCCCTCTGGAGGGCGAATGTCCCTTCCATTCCATGTGGGAGCGGGCGCGCGAGGCCGTTGTTGAAGTCTACGACACCACCACCATCCGCGACATGATCGCCGAGCATCAAAGCGACGCATAGGACGACGCCGACCTCTCGTACATGCCAGAGCCCGCCACGCTGGCGTGGCGGGCTCATCTGTGTCCGTGCGCCAGATGACAACTGGTGGAGGCGGCGGGAATTGAACCCGCGTCCGAACAGCGGTGTCCGAAGCATCTACAAGCATAGCGCCCGCTTTGTTAACTGATCCGGCCCCCGGGCGCGGGGTCCGTATCAGCGGGCTTGATTCTGTTACCCCCGCGCGCTAATCAAGCAAAGGCGCGCGCTTCGGCCGGTCTCATAACGCCCGGTCCCGGCTTGACCGGCGAAAGCCGGGCGGACGACGCGACAATTAAGCCGCGAGTGCCAGTTCGTTGTTGGCAGTTATAGGGGTTTCCGTGTTTTACGAGATTCGGAGATCTCGGCTTGCAGCCTCGACTCACAGGCCATCCGTCGAATCCGATCGCCCCCACCAGTTGTCAACGTGCGCACTCTCACATTACCACAGACCCCGCCTCATGTAAACCGCGTCAGGCGGCCATCGGCCTCTTATGTATAAGAACAGACGTTCACCACGCCCACGGTGTTCGCGTCGCGAACGTTTTTCTGCCCAAACTCCCGCAATCTCACCCGCGGAAGATACCCCTTTCGCACGATGGCGGCTCACTCGACCGGCGCCGACCCGCCCCGCAGGGCACGTACAATCGCGATGAAAATCACCGCGCCGATGACCGCGACAACAAAGCTCCACAGATTGAAGCCGGTCACCCCTGCGCCTCCGAGGAGGTTGAAGACCAGCCCGCCTATGAACGCGCCGATGATCCCCACGATGACATCCATGACGCAGCCCTGCCGCGTTCCCATCAACGCCGAAGCAATCCATCCCGCCAGTCCACCAAGGATTATCCAACCAAGTATGCTCATGATCCAGCCCCTTTCTCGCTCAACGCGACCTTCGTTCATTCCGACCAGGAGACCGATCCGCCACCATGACGCCGCCCTCGCGGACGTCATTCCTCCTGCTGATCCGGGATCTCCTCAGGGCCCGGCGACCCGTCGTCCGGTCGAGGCCCCCTCTGCGTCTCCTTCGGCTCATGCTCAACCAGCGGCTCATCCGGTACGCCCTCGGTGATCGGCTTTTCAGGCGTTTCCTCCTCCGGCCTCGTGCCCTCACCGACCTCCTCGGGCTCACGCTCGCTCAGAGGTTGCTTCGGCGCGGGCGGCGCATCCTCCGGCTCCCAGCCCGCGGCCTCACCCCGGGGAAGGGTCTCCGCCTCCACGTCGGTCCGCCACGCCCGCACAATCGCCAGCGCGATGATCCCAAGGAGCACTCCGGCCAGCAGACTCATCGGCGTCAACGCAATCAACTGCGGTGTTCCCACGACCGCCCCGTAGATCAGCGCACCCGCGACCATCGCCGCGATCGCGACCGCCCCGTCCATCACGCAGCCCTGCGGATGGCGCCAGAGAATACTTGCGATCCATCCGAGAAGCGCACCGATCAAAAGCCACGCGAAAATCGACCAGATGAACGTCATCCCCATCGCCTCCACACTCGCGCCTCAATCAACTCTACTCTCTCCTTAGCGCCGCGCGGGGAAGTTCCTGCTCGGATCGTCGGCCGACCGCTCCTTCATTTGCCGGCGGCGGAGGAGGCTGCGTATCAACGTTTCAGAATGCGACGACAAAGCCATCACGAGCCGCAGGTGGATGGGAACGACGTCCGGGCGGGGGCGCCCGGACTCCGGGGCTTATTGCGATTCTGGACTCCAGGCGCCCTCGCCTGGAGAGTCGTTGCCCGGGTCACCTCAATCCTTAACCGTTGATCCGGAGCCGGCAGAGGAGCCGCCTACCCGTTGAAATGTCTT
>JBKHFA010000121.1:0-10427 GCA_046540615.1 Armatimonadota bacterium
CGGAGGGGCCGCCTGAGGCGCGAGTGCCGTTTACGAGCGCCGAAGTCGGCCCGCGTACCTCCGACAACGTGAGTACTCGAGCACCACAGGCGGTGGAAGGCCGCGGGCCGACTTCGCCCGCAGCACACGACGCAGCAGGCTCAGGCGGCCCCTCCGACGGCAAACGGCGTCAGCGTCACCCATCTGCAGTTCCGCAACGGAGGCTGATGAGGGGCGGGCCTGCCCGCGCCCTGCTGCTGGTGCTCGCGCTGACAGGATTGACGCTGGCGGGCGGCTGCATCTTCGTAGACGCGAACTTTGCGATGGCCCCGGATGGCTCGACGCAGGCGCGGATGGAAGCCGGTGTGCTCAAGTCGATCGCCGAGCAGGGCGAGGGGGACTTCACCACCGACGTAAGTGAGAACCTGGTCGCGGAGAACTGGACTGAGCTTGAGGCCTTCGAGCGCGGGCAGTGGCAGGTGCAGGCGTGGGAGGGCCAGGCCGGCCCCGGTGAGCGGCTCTTCGTGGAGGGCGACGCTCCGGCGCCGGAGTTCGGCGTGGTGCAGCATACGCTCAGCACCGTCTACACCTTCGACATGCCGCTGCCGGAGGGGCCGGTCGCGGGCCCGACGGAGGGGGGCGAGGCCGCGCCCGAGCCCGAGCCTCAACCGGAGGAGGAGGGCGAGGTTGAGGTCGAGGGGATGGAGCAGATGGGCGCCGCGGTGGGTGAGATGATGGCGATGATGATGACGACCGGCGACGCCGGTCTGCGCTTCTCGGTGGATCTGCCGGGCGAGCTGGTGGAGACCAACGGTGCTCACGTCTCGCCGGGAAAGGTTGCGTGGGGGATCGACCTGACGGCGGAGGAGCCGCCTGTGGACCGGCTGCTGGCGCGTTCGCGACTTCCGAACTGGCCGGTCGTGGGCAGGCTCGGAGGACAGATGGCGGAGATGGGGCGCCCTGAGTTGGTATCGGCGATGATCGCGGGCGCGCGCCGCGGCGTGCTGCCCGATCCGGTCAGCGACGATCCGTCTTCGGCCGAATTGGACACGCTGATGTACGTGCAGGCGGTTGAGATCATGATGGCCCTCGACGACGCCGTCGGCGAGCAGAACGCGGCGGTGCTGATGGGGCGGTTGGGCCTGACCGGCGACGCCGACCCGGCGACGGTGGAGGAGGTCGCGGAGCGGCTTGAGGGCCTCGACCTCGGCGCGGAGATCGACGAGGCCGCGGCGGAGCGGGCGCTGGAGCTTCTCGGCGGATAGGGGAGCGTGACGGGCGCGTTTGCGGTGGCGGGCGGGAACAATTCCGCGTGCGCGAGCGTGTACACTACTGGCGGACCGGAAATCGACATCAGACGGCGCGCGGGAATGGACCGCGCGCAGGAGGACATAATGCGGACGCCCTCTGGAGTGGGGTTCACCCCCGGGCAGATGAGCACGTTGAAGATGCTCATTCATCTGCCGAATTTCATCAAGCTTTACACGCGGCTGTGGGCCGACAAGCGCGTCAGCACGCTCGCGAAGTCGCTGCTGGTCATCGGCATCGCGTACGTGCTGATGCCCTTCGACGCTTTGACGGACTTCCTGATCCCCCTCGGCTGGATGGATGACATGGCCGTGATGGGCGGGGCATTGTGGTTGTTCGTGAAGATGTGCCCTCGACGGGTCGTGGAGGAACACGTCGAAATCATCGACGAAGGGGGCTGATGATGGCCGCCATCAGAGCAGAGCGCAACCTGCGTCAGACTGAGCCGAAGATGCGACGCTTCAACCTGCGAGGAGACCTCGCGAGCGTGCTCGACTTTCAGTTCGAGGTCTACGAGACGAACTTCCCGGGTTTTCACGTGAACCAGGCGTTCCGCGATGATTACACCCGGGATATCCGGCGCGCCGCGAGCGACCCGACGGAGATGATGCTGGTTCTCGAGCAGGACGGTGAACTTTGCGGATTCATCTGGGGTTCGCTGATGGCGACGCTTGTGGACTCGCGAGTTGGGTATATTAAGAACGTATACGTGGCGCCGCACCTGCGCGGCAGCGGGCAGGCGCGGCGGCTGATGCAGGCGATCGAGGACTGGCTCTGGGCTCAGGGCGCCGAGAAGGTCATGCTGGACGCGAGCGTGGTCAACGAGCGCGCGGTGAGTTTCTACGAGAAGGTCGGCTATGACGTCGAGAGGGTCCGCATGGTGAAGCATCCCGAGGGCGCGGACACCGATCGATGGTGAACGGAGAGTGAGACCGGCAGATGCTGCAGGAACTGCGACGGGTTGAAGAGCTGATCGAGGAGGGCGACCTCGTCGCGGCTCAACGCATGTGCAAACGGCTCCTGCAGCAGCACCCCACCAACGCGGCGGTGCATGAGGCGATGGGCGATGTGATGCGCCGCCGGGAGATGTGGGAGGATGCCGCGGAGTGGTATGATCTCGCCGCACAGCTTCAGGAGACCGAGGCGCTGAAGGCCAAGCGAGCGGATGTTCTCCAGCGGGCGAAGGAGACCGATCGGACCGGCCGCGAGCCGCACCTGGTGGATGACGCCGAGAGCCCCCGGCGGCTGCTGGTCTGGCTGGGGCTCGCGGCCGCGGCGATGCTGCTGGTGGTAGTCGGCGTGATCTGGAGCATCGCGGGAGGCGGCGAGGAGACGCAGCCGCGAGTGACCACCCGCGGTGTGGACAGCGACGGCCCCTCGCAGCCGCGCACCGGCCTGAGCGCGCCAAGTCGTGTCAGGGGCACGCGTGAGACGCCCACGACCCGGCGGGATACGCCGCAGGACACCCGGCGGGCGACGCCGATTCCGGAGCAGAACTGGGCGGCTTCGGAGATGCCGCGCCGGGCGCCGCGACGGGAAGTCACCTCGCGCGGGACCAGCGGCATCAGCGCGAGTTCGCCCGATCCGGTGACCGACCACGACCAGGCGGTCATGAACGCGGTCAGTTCGCTGACGTGGGAGAACCGGCCACTGACCGGCCGCGTCAACGCGATGGTCGAGCCCTACTCGGGTTACGCCATGGTGAGCGTCACGATCCCGCAGGCGGTCTCTGAGAACGGGCTGGCCGAGGCGGTCGTGCGGCAGGCGTGGCGAGTGGCGGTGGCGACGGTCAATGCCGACGAGGTGATCAACTCACTGACCATCCGCATGGTCCGTGTGACCGAGGATGGCGAGCGCGTGGTGGCTTTCCGCGGGAATACGACGCGCCGCGCGCTGCAGAGAGTGGAGGTCGATCGGCCGGATATCAACACGCTGTGGGACCGCGTGTTCGCTGCGACGTGGTGGAACCCGCAGGTTGGTGGCGGCGGGCCGATGATGGACGAGAGTGAAGACAACGGCGGGCAGTAGCGACGCGGATGATCGACCGCCGGGAACTGACGCGGCGCCGGAGGAATTCTCCGGCGCCGCTTTACGATCAGGGTGGCTCCGCTACAGCGGCTGGGGGGCCGGGTCGTTCGAGGGCTTCGGCGGCTCCCCTGCGATGCACTCGCGCAGGAACTGTGCGTCCTCCTTCATGCCGACCTCCGGCTCAGGGTAGTCCTCGGGGTGCCAGAACTTTTCGTATTCGTCGGAGATGTAGCCCTCGTAGCCGGCTGCCTTGAGGTGATTGATAACGAGGCACCAGTCAAGCTCCCCGTCGGCGGCGACCATCGCCGCATGCGGGCTGCCGTCCTCGTCGCGCTGAAGCTGCTTGGCGTGCACGTGCAGCAGCCACGGAGTGACGAGCGCCAACTGCTCGTCGAGCGTCTCCTCGCCGCGCACGACCACCCAGTAGTGATCCCACAGAATCCCCACGGTGTCCATGTCCACCGCGGCGGCGAACTCGGCGGCCTCGGTGGCGCTCCAGGTGAGGTAGCCCTTGTGCGTCTCACAGGCCAGTTTCACCCCGTTGTCCATCGCGATGAGGCCCGCCTCCTTGTAACCGGAGATCGTCTTCGCCCAGACCTCCTCGCGCTCGTAGCCCTCCTGCGGCCACTGCCCGGTGATGGCGCGCACCAGCGGGCACTCAAGCTCTCGAGCGATTCCGCAGGCGAGGCGGAAGCCGTCGAGGGTCGCCTGCTTTTCGAGGTCGGTGACGAAGTGGCGGTAGTAGGGCGTGAGGCAGGCGAACTCGACGCCCTCCTGCTGCGCGTGGTCGCGGATGCGCTTGATCTCATCTCCGTCAAGCGACTCAAGGTGCATCTGGCCGTTTTCGGCACAGCGAACCTCGATCCCGTCGAGGCCGATCTCGGCGCAGAACGAGATGGCCTCGAAGATGTCCATCTCCGGCATGCCCATGGTGTGTCCGGCGAGTTTCATTGCAGATAGCTCCTTCGGTGTAAGTGTTCTGTCTGGACGGATCGCGGGCTGGAAGCCCGCGCCACATGTACGTTGATGGCGCGGGGGCCGAGAGCCGCGCCACGTGACCGTCGTCCACGGATGTGCCTCTGGCATGGAACGCGGAGCGCGCCTTCCGCCGGCGATCGGGCGCGCGCAGAAAAAGGTTTCTCCGCAGGGAGGGAATTGACCTTGATGTTCGGAACCTGACACCGACTCTTTTTCACTTCAATCCCTGTCGAGGAGGACATACACTTTGAAGAAAGCGATGACGCTGGTCTCGCTGCCTCCGGAGATGTCGGTCGAGGAGAAGTTCCAGCTTGCGGCCGACGCCGGGCTGGACGGGCTCGAACTGACCGGCGTAAACACCCAGGCGGAGGCGGAGGATTGCCGCGCGGCCGCGGATGCAGCCGGCATTGAGATCGCATCGGTGATGGCCGGGTCGCACTGGAGGCTGCCGCTGTCGAGCACCGATGAGGCGGTGCGCGTCGAGGGCGTGGCGGGCGTCGAGGATTCCCTTCGCGTGGCCGACTGGTCCGGGACCGACACCGTGCTGGTCGTCCCCGGCGTAGTTGATGAGGACACATCATATCACGCGGCGCTCGATCTTGCCGCGAAGAGCGTTCGGGAACTGCTGCCCACTGCTGAAGAGCTTGGCATCACGATGGCGCTTGAGAACGTGTGGAACAAGTTCCTGCTCAGCCCCGTGGAGATGCGAGACTTCATCGATCAATTCGACAGCGAGCACGTCGCGGCGTACTTCGACGTCGGCAATATCATGCTCTACGGCTACCCCGTCCACTGGATCGAGGTGCTCGGTGAGCGGATTGTGCGGGTGCATATCAAGGACTTCGACACCGAGAAAAAGCAGTTTGTGCCGCTGCTCACCGGCAGCGTGGACTACCCGCGCGTGATCAACGCTCTGCGTGGCATCGGCTACTGCGGCTGGCTCACCGCCGAGCTGTCGCGTTACCCGCAGTTCCCCGAGCAGTTCGCGCACGACACCTCGCGCCATCTGCAGTGCATCATCGACAGCAAGTGACCGGCGGGCTGACCCCATCGGCAGACGCTCTCACGCGGCGCGCCCCTCATCCCCGGGGGGCGCGCCGTCATCTGAAGGCCCTCCTCTCTTCGTTCCCGACACTCTCAGCAACGCGCGTGGACCTCGCCTGCTAAGGTTTTGCATCTCCCCGTCGATATATTCGATGAATGAATCGGACGGGGATCGATGATCGCGCCATCGAGGAACTGAGCGGAGGTCGGCTCATCATGTGGAGAATACTTTCGCTGGTGCTTGCTCTGATTGCTCTGATCCTGTCGGCCGGATGTGGCGGCGGCGCCGAGAGTGCCGTCTCAGCCGAACGAGGAGAGACTGCGCCCGGTGAGATCACGGGCACCTGGCAGATTTCGTCCTCCGTCACGACCGTGATGACGGAGATCGTGTTCGGGCAGCAGACCACCGACAGCCTGACGCTCACCTTCAAGCCGGACGGCATCCTCGAGGCCTCGGAGCGTCGCCGTGGCGAGGTCGTCGCCACCAGCGAGGGGACGTGGTCAGTCGGCCGCGATGCTCTGCTGGTGCGCTGGGCGGCATGTGAGCCGACGCTCAACGGCAGGTTGTTCGGAAACACGCTGATCCTCTGGGCCAACGACGGCACACCGGACCGGATCGAGATGCATTTCTACCGCGTTGAGTAAGTCGTCCCCTCAGGTCCACTCCCCGCGCACGGACGACGGCAAGGGGGCACCTCTCTGACGCGTGATGCGGCGCGCCGGACAGGTGCCGTCCTGTGTTGCGTATTCCCCCCGCGGAGCGGCCTCGAGCGCCCTGAAGGGCCGTCCCGAGGCGCCTGCCATGCCTTGTCAGTGCCCCCGTTTGCTGATATACTCACCACTACGCCGGAGAGCCACAGATCGGGCTGATGTACGTGTATGTACCGCGCCCATCTCCTCATCGGCGTCGATGAGTGAGTGCCCGGCGAGCGCGAGCCCCTGGCAGTGTGGCCGAGAATCGCAGCAGCGGGAGGACAGAGCGATGGACAGAGCACCCGAGGCGTACTACACGTTTTCACTGACGGTGGCTGAGGGCAAGCGGCTGATCGCGAAGGGCGTTGCGGCGATGCCGCAGGTGCGGCGCGCGATGGAGGACGGGATCGTCGTTGTCACGCGGAGCACGACGTCCGGGTACGTGCTGGAGGAGCTGCTCGGCGAGGAGATCGACCGCTGCAGCTTCGTGACGGGCAAGACGCTTCCGAGCGGTCATCCTGAGCGAGGCAAGCTGCTCAGCGCGGATATCCCCGAGGTGGTCTTCCGCGACGGCGAACGCGGCGAGGGTGACGATGATCTGCTTGACGAACTGTCGGCGGGCGACGTAGTGATCAAGTCGCCGAACGCGCTGGACCGGGATGCGGGCCTGGTGGGCTATCTCATCGGCGCCTCGACGGGTGGCACGGTGGGCAAGTACCTCGGGCCATGCCACGGAAAGCACCTGCACTTCGTAGCCCCGTGCGGGCTGGAGAAGCAGGTGGCCGACGATCTCGTGGCGGCCTCGGAGATGCTGATGGAGGCGGGCGAGCAGTCGCGCGGGCCGTCGCTGTGGGTGACGCCCGCGGAGATCATGACGGAGATCGACGCCATCGGCGTGCTGACGAGCGCGCGCGCGATGCAGATCGCGGCGGGCGGCGTGATGGGCGCTGAGGGCGCGGTCTGGCTGACGGCCTTCGGCAGCGAGGGCGAGATCGAGCAGGTCCGGGAGTTGATCGAGAGCGTGCAGGGCGAGCCTGATATGCTCGAGTATGCATCAGAGAAGTAACGCGGGCGCACAGGGGACTGGTGATGGGGATGCGAGGCAGGACTGACAGGGCGCGTTACGAGGAAGCGGCGTACTGGGAGACAGAGGGTGAGCGGGTTCACTGCCTGCTCTGCCCGCAGGACTGTCGCATCGCGGACGGGAATGCGGGGATCTGCCGCGTGAGGGTGAACGTGGATGGGACGCTGCGCACCACCAACTACGCGCAGGTCACGTCGGTGGCGATGGACCCGATCGAGAAGAAGCCGCTCTATCACTTTCATCCTGGCTCGCGGGTCCTGTCGCTGGGCACATTCGGGTGCAATCTCGGGTGCATGTTCTGTCAGAATTACACGATCTCGCAGGGAACACCAGCCACGCAGGAGTTGAGTCCGCAGGAGGCCGTGCGGCGCGCTGAGGATGCTCGGGGCCAGGGGAACATCGGACTGGCGTACACGTATTCCGAGCCGGTGGTGTGGTTCGAGTACATTCGGGACACATCGAAGCTGGCGCGTGATGCGGGCCTCAAGAACGTGATGGTGACGAACGGGTTGATCCGCGAGGAGCCACTCCGAGAGCTTCTGCCGCTGATCGACGCGATGAATGTTGACATCAAGGCGATGGACGACGAGTTCTACCGCTCGCTGTGCGGGATCCGCTCGGGGGAGGGGGCGCGCAGGACGGTGGAGTTGGCGTGGGAGCATTGTTCGGTGGAGATCACGAATCTGCTCGTGACGGACAAGAATGACAGCGAGGAGCAGGTCCGGGAGTTGGTGGACTGGGCGGCGAGTGTGTCGAAGGACCTGCCGCTGCACCTGTCGCGCTACCATCCGATGTACAAGATGAGCGCGCCCGCGACACCGGTGGACCGGATTCAGCGCGCCGCGGAGATTGCCCGCGAGCGTCTTAACTATGTGTACGTGGGCAACGTGATGGTTGACGGAGGCGGGGACACTATCTGCCCCGACTGCGGGCAGGTGGTGGTGAGTCGGAGTGGATACTCCACGACGGATCGGCTGACCGAAGAGGGCAGATGTTCCGAGTGCGGGAGAGAGATCAATGTCACCGTCTGACTTCGGCCTTCTGAGCCTGCACAAGCGGGCGGGCAACTGGGTCCGGCGGGTGAGGCAGGTCAGCGGCGTGCTGGCCCGCTTCGGATTCGGGTCCGCGGTGCAGATGATCGGGCTCGGGCGCTTCCTCCCAAGCCGATGGCGGGGGTTGGAGGAGGAGGACAAGGCGGCGATCGACCCAGCGGTGCGCGTGCGGCTGGCGTTCGAGGAGATGGGGGCGACCGCGATCAAGCTGGGCCAGGCGCTCAGCGCGCGCACGGATATCCTGCCGCTGGAGTATGCGCGTGAGTTGCGGAAGCTGCAGGAGGGCGTGCCGCCGGTCAGCTTCGACGAGGCGCGGGAGATGGTGGAGTCCGAACTCGGGCAGCCGCTCGACGAGCTTTTCCTGGAGTTCGATCCGAAGCCGGTCGCGGCGGCCTCGCTCAGCCAGGTGCATCGCGCGGTGACGCGCACGGGCGAGCAGGTTGCGGTGAAGGTGCAAAAGCCCGGGATTGAGACGCAGGTTGAGACGGACCTTGATATCCTGGTGCGCGGCGCGCGCTACGTGGAGCAGCGGGTGGAGTGGGCGCGGGCGCACAATGTGGCGGACACGGCCGAGGAGTTCGCGCGCTCGCTGCGTGATGAGCTGAACTTCCTGACGGAGGCGCGTTCGACCGAGCAGCTTCGGCAGAATCTCGAGGACGATGAGCGCGCGAGTGTGCCGCGGATCCAGTGGTCGCTGTCGCGGCGGCGGGTGCTCACGATGGAGTGGGTCGAGGGCATTCGGCTGGATGACACCGAGGCGCTGGATCAGGCGGGCGTGGACCGGCGTAAGCTCGCGGATGATTTCGCCGAGATCATGCTCAAGCAGATATTCTACGAGGGGTACTTTCACGCCGATCCGCATCCGGGGAACCTGCGTTACACTCCCGACGAGCAGATCGCGTTCATGGACTGCGGCAATGTCGGGATGATGGGTCGGCGTCTGCGGGACGCGTTCATCCGGCTGCTGACCGCGGTGCTCGACCAGGACGCACAGGGGGTCTTCGATCAGGTGGTCGTGATCGGCTCGATCAGTGAGGACACGAACCTTCAGGATCTCGAAGCCGACATGGAGAAGCTGATCAGTCACTACGGGGAGCGGCTCAGTTCCAGCGGTCAGCTTGGCGAGATGCTCGAGGAGATCATGGGGATCATCTTCGAACACCGCATCAGGATGCCCTCGATCTTTCCGCAGCTTACGCGCGCGCTGGCGGTGACCGAGGGCGTGTGCATTGAGTTGAACCCGGACTTCGACTTCGAGTCGGCGGCACGCACGACCGCGGAGATCGTCTACCGCGACTGGTTGAGCCCCCGTCGCCTCTGGGAAGATGCGTTGGACGGGGTGCGACAGCTCAAGCGTTACAGCCTGCGACTCCCCCGACAGGTCAGCAATGTGCTGGCCCAGGGGCTCGCGGGGGGGCTTACGCTGCGCGTCAAGCCGATCGGGATCGAGCGGGTCCTGCATCGCTTTGACGCGATGATCAACCGGCTGTCATTTGCGGTCGTGGTGGCGGCGATCATCCTCTCGTCCGCGATCATTTTCACCAGCGAGCGCGTCCTTGTCGCTGAGGGCGGTCCGGCCCGCTACCTGTCGATCGCGTACGTGGTGGGCGGTGTCATCATGGGCGCGTGGTTGTTGTATTCAATCGTTAGATCGGGGCGGCTGTGACGGCGCATTGCAGACGGGAGCGCCGGCGATCGTGGAAGGCGGGCAGTGCAGCGTGAGAGAAGAGGCGGCCGTGGAGGACGCGAGGGCGGTCGGTGAGAGGTTGCCGGCCGAGGTGCTCGGCCGGCCGCTGGTGCTCGCGTCGGCGTCGCCCCGCCGGACCGAGTTGCTGGAGCGGGTGGGTATTGCGCACGATGTACGCGTTTCCGGGGTTGCCGAGGAGGCCGATCGGGCGGGTGCCGATCCGGCGGCGATCGCAGAGGAGCATGCGTTGGAGAAGGCATTGAGCGTGGCCGCGGAGTGCCCCGGACGGCTGGTGCTGGGCGCGGACACCGTGGTGGTCGTTGACGGCGAGGTGCTGGGCAAGCCGGAGGATGGCGCGGACGCGCGCCGAATGCTCCGCCGACTGTCGGGCCGGGATCACGTCGTGATCACCGCGGTGGCCCTGGCGCTGAGCGAGGAGAGTTCGGCTGCGGCGGAGTTGCTGGCTCTCGAGCATGTGCGGACGCGCGTTGAGTTTCGCGCGCTCAGCGGGGATGAGATCGCGGCGTACGTCGCCAGCGGTGAGCCGATGGACAAGGCGGGCGGATACGGGATT
>JBKHFA010000122.1:0-10397 GCA_046540615.1 Armatimonadota bacterium
CCTCCTCAGGCTCTTCGGCAGCGGCCTCCTCAGGCTCTTCGGCAGCGGCCTCCTCAGGCTCTTCGGCAGCGGCCTCCTCGGGCTCTTCGGCGGCGGCCTCCTCGGGTTCTTCGGCGGCGGCCTCCTCGGGTTCTTCCGCCGCGGCCTCCTCAGGTTCTTCGGCGGCGGCCTCCTCGGGTTCTTCGGCCGGCCCCTCTTCGCCGAGTTCAGCAGCCACGGCGCCAAGGACATCGGCAAACTGGTCGCCGAGCGTGGTGCGCGGCGTCTCTTCGTCCGCCATGTACTTCTGCATCTCCTCGCGCTGCTTCTCCTGGGTGGCTGCGAGCAGCGAGAGGGTCATGCGCCGCGCCTGGGGCCGGAGCTTGAGAACCTGCAAATCAACCTCCTGGCCCTCCTCGATGATCTCACCGGGCGAATCGATGCGCTTTTCGACGAGTTCGCCGATCGGCAGGAAGCCCTCGACTTCGTAGTCGAGCAGCTCCACGAATGCGCCGGTGCGCACGATGCGGTTGACCCGTCCCTTCACGGTCGATCCGGGGCGGATCTCCTCGCCAACACGCTTCCACGGATCCGGCAGTATCTGCCGGCGGCCGAGGGAGATGCGGTCGCGTTTGGTGTCGATGTCGAGCACGATGACGCGGAGCGTGTCGCCGACGCTGCAGACATCGGAGGGGTGCTCCACGCGCCCCCACGACATCTCCGAGACGTGAAGCAGGCCGTCAACGCCACCGAGGTCGATGAATGCGCCGTAGTCGGTGATGTTGCGGACCTTGCCCTCGCAGACGAGGCCTTCCTGGAGGCGCTCGATGGTCTCCTTACGCCGCTGCTCGCGCTCCTCCTCGACGACCTGCCGGTGTGAGAGCACGACTTTCTTGCGCTGGCGGTCGGCCTCAAGGACCTTGAGGCGCAGCGAGCGACCGACGAAGCGGTCGAGATTGCGCACGTCGCGTGTGGCGACGTGTGACGCAGGCACGAAGCCCGAGACGCCGAGGTCCACCCGCAGACCGCCCTTGACGCGGTCGGTGACCATCGCATCCACGATCTCTCCGGTCTTCATGGCCTTGATCACGCGATTCCAGACGCGCTCGTAATCGGCGCTCTTCTTCGACAGGATTGTTATGCCCTCATCGTCCTCGAGTTTAACCACCGCAACGTCGATTTCATCGCCACGCTCGGGCATTTCGGAGCGATCGAGGAATTCGTACATGGGCACGATGCCCTCGGCCTTCCCGCCCACGTCCACGAGTACGCCGCCATCATCGATGGAGACGACCTCACCGGTGACGATGTCGCCGGGTCTCAGATCCGCGGGCGCCGCCGCGTCAAGGTCCACGTCATCCATCGACGTGATCTGCTCCTCGGGCTCCTCGGGTGCTTCGGGCTCAGGCTGCTGCTTCTCGACAGGAGCCTCCTCCTCAGCCTGTGGCTGCTCCGAGGGCGCCTCGGCGGCCTCCGCTTCAGGCTTCTCGGCCTCGGGGGCCGCTTCAGGCTGCTCAGACTGCGCGCCTTCAGGCTGCTCCGCTTCAGGCTGCTCGGTGGCCGGAGCGTCCTCGCTGTTGTTCTCGGTGTCGGGCTGATCGTTGGGCTGCTCTTCGCCTTCTTCAAAATCCCAGGCAGACATCCGAAGTCCTCCTTCGCCGGACGGG
The DNA here is from genome assembly GCA_046540615.1 of Armatimonadota bacterium. Classification (GTDB taxonomy): domain Bacteria; phylum Armatimonadota; class Zipacnadia; order Zipacnadales; family UBA5352; genus UBA5352. Next base: position 1,647 of record JBKHFA010000122.1, read on the forward strand.
TTCCGGTCCTGACCGACCGTCCCGCCAGGCCTCGACCTCATGCATCAGGATCAAGGTCAACCGACTGAGTTAGGTAAAGTAGCGTCTTGACGCATCCTCAGACATCGTTCATGTCGCGCCAGTTGTTCCCCGCGGAAACATCGACAGTGAGCGGCACACTGATCTCCCAGGCCGCTTCCATCACCTCCCTGACGAGGCCGGCGACCTCATCGAGGTATTCCTCGGGTGCTTCGAGAACGAGTTCGTCGTGCACCTGCAGGAGCATCCGGGTTTCGTCATTAAGCCGGCGTATTCGTGGCGCAAGATCGATCATGGCGAGTTTGATGATATCTGCCGCGGTGCCCTGGATCGGCGTATTCACCGCGGCTCTTTCAGCGTATGCGGCGGCCCGGCCGTCGGACCCGTTGATCTCCGGGAGCGGCCGCTTGCGTCCCAGCAGCGTCTCGACGTAGCCTGCTTCCTTCGCCATCTCGACGGTCTCGTCGATGTACCGCCGGACTCCGGGAAGCGCGCGGAAGTAGTTCTCGATGAAGGCCTCCGCCTCCTCCCTCGAAATCCCGAGTTGCTTGCCAAGCGCCGTCGGGCCCTGCCCGTAGAGCACCGCGTAGTTGACTGTCTTCGCTCGCCCGCGCATCTCGTAATCCACGTCGTCGGCCGGGACGCCGAAGAGCGCGGCGGCGGTCTCGGTGTGAATGTCCGCTCCTGACGCGAACGCCTCCTGAAGGCGCGCATCGCCGGACAGGTGCGCCAGGATTCGAAGCTCGATCTGCGAATAATCGGCCGCGATCAGCACATTGCCCGGACCGCTCACGAAGCAGCTTCGTATCTCCCGCCCGACCTCGGTGCGGATCGGGATGTTCTGCAGGTTCGGATTGCGGCTCGAAAGTCGGCCGGTCGCCGCCACGCACTGCTCAAAGGTCGTGTGAATGCGACCATCTTCCTCTACCTCGCGAAGCAGCCCGTCCACGTACGTCGACCGCAGCTTCGCGTACTCCCGGTACTCCAGCACAAGCTTCGCGACTTCGTAGTCTTCAGCCAGTTCTTCGAGCACCGCAGCGCCTGTGGACCACCCGGTCTTCGTCTTCCGGCCCTTCGGCAGTTCCATCTGCTCAAAGAGAACCTCGGAAAGCTGCCGCGGCGAGCCAACATTGAACTCACAGTTCGCCAACTCGCAGATGCGCCCCTCCAGGTCGCCAACAATTTCGTCGAATCGTTCCCCCAGGCTCGCCAGCTTCTCCTGATCCACCGCGATGCCGGCAAGCTCCATCTCCGCGAGGATCGGCACCAGCGGGATCTCGATGTCCTCGTAGAGCGAGAGCAACCCGGCCTGCTCAATGTGCGCCCGAAGCGGCTCGCGGAGATCGCGCACAGACAGCGCCTCGGTCGCGGCGAGCAGGTGCGACGGCTCGACCTCCGCCTGTGATTCACCGTCAATCTCAGGCAGCGCGTAGCCCAGGTGCTCCTTCGTCAGCAGCCCCACCGAGTGATCGCGGCGGTTCGGCACGAGCAGATAGGATGCGATCTCGGGGTCAAACTCCACCCCGGCGACCGCGTAGCCCAGCGGCGCGAGAGCGCGGATGAGGCCCTTGAGGTCGGCCGCATGCTTGTCGATGTCCTCATCGGCGAGGACGCCGGCGAGGCCGCTGAGGTCGAGGTCGTCTTCGCTCGCCTCCGCGAAGAGCGTGCCCTCGGCCTCGGTGGCCGGGGCCAGCGGAATCAGCACCGCAAGGTCGGGCCCGGCGGCCAGCGCGATGGTCGCGAGGTCATCGTCCGCCAGCGCAAGGGCCATCGAGCCCTCAGCGCGAATCGAGGCGATCGTCTCGTCGACGCGCGCCTGCTCGTGGGCGGCCTCCACGTGGACGTTGCGCTCATCCTGCTCGCCCTGCGGGAGCCGGTCGAGCACCGCGGAGAACTCGAGCTTCCCGGCGAATTCGCGCAGGCGGTCCACGGGAAAGCCATCCCAGGCGATCTCGTCGAGGTCTGTCTCGACCGGCGCGTCGGTGTGTATCTCGGCAAGCTCCCTGCTCAGCCGCGCGGCCTCCGGCTGCTCCTCGAGGCGGTTGCGGATGCGCGTCGACTGGATCTCGTCGATGCCGTCAAGCGCCTCCTCCACCGAACTGAACTGCTCCAGCAGGCTGTGCGCGCTCCTGTCGCCGATGCCGGCCACGCCGGGGATGTTGTCCGAGCTGTCGCCGGCGAGGGCCTTGAGGTCAATAAGCTGCCGGGGCTCAAGGTCGTAGTCCTCGCGCACCTTCTCGCGATCGTAGCGGCGGGTGTCTTTGATGCCGCGGAGCGTGGCGACCACTTCGATGTTGTCATCGACCAGTTGCAGCAGGTCGCGGTCACCGGTGACGATGACGACCTGATGGCCCTTCTCGGCGGCCCGCTTCGCGAGCGTGCCGATGACGTCATCGGCCTCGTAGCCCTCGAGCGAGACGGCGGACATTCCGAGCGCCTCGATCAGGTCCGAGAGCAGCGGCACCTGCGCCTTGAGGGCGTCGTCGGTGGGAGGGCGGTGTGATTTGTACTCCTCGTACATCTCGTCGCGGAAGGTCGGGCCGGGGAGATCGAGCGCCACCGCGGCATGGTCCGGATCCTCCTGCTCGAGCAGTTGCATCATCATCTGCAGAAAGCCCAGCAGCGCGCCCGTGGGCTGACCGTCGCTGGTGCTCAGCGGCGGCAGCGCATGGAATGCGCGGTGGAAAAGCGAGTGTCCGTCAACAAGCAGCACTTTGTCAGCCATCGAGTAACGTCCTCAGGTGAAGTCGTGTTGGCGTCAGAAACGCTTTGTCTCATCTTCATCCGCCATCTGTCTCGCGAGGAAACATTCCATCCTCCGCGCGCCGCGGCCTCCCCCGACGCATGGCGCGGCATCATCTCATCGTCTCATCTGCAGCAGTTGCTCGGCGTCCTCGACACGAATGTCGCGCAGCACGTTCGTCACGGCGTCGCGGGCGACCTCATGCGCGATCGCCCTCGTTTGCATGCCCAGCAGGTCGAGCAGGCCACCCCGCCCGCCCATGTCGCGCACCTGCGGCTCACCCTCGATGCCGCCGAGTTCGCCCGCGATCTTCACCGCGTCATTGAACCCGCCGGTCTCGTCGATCAGGCCCGCGTTCATCGCCTGCTCGCCGGTGAAGATCCGTCCGTCTGCGACTGTCCTGACTTCGTCGATCTCCATCCCGCGACTCTCTGCGACGTCGTTTACGAACTGATCGTAGATGTTGGTGATCATGCCCTGCAAAAGCTCGCGCTCGCTGTCGGTCATCTCGCGCCACGGACTGCCGATGTCCTTGTAAGGTCCTGATGTGATGCTGCCGCCATCGACTCCGAGTTCGTCCATCAACTCGTAGTAGCGCAGGAAGCTCATCCGCACACCGATCGATCCGGTCATTGTCGCCGGGTTGGCGATGATTCGCTCGGCGGGCAGCGCGATGTAGTATCCGCCCGATGCGGCTGCATCGGCCATCGAAGCCACCACCGGCTTCGCATCCGCAAGCTTCTTGACGGCGTGGTAAAGCTCCTGCGAGGCCGCCGCGCTGCCGCCCGGGGAGTTGATGCGCAGCACAACCGCCTTGATGTTGTCACTCTCCTCCGCGCGCTTGAGCTGGTCAAGGGTCTGTCGCACCCCGCCAGACGGCGCGCCGAACATACCCTGACCGCCTGATGCGGTGATGACGCCCTCGACGGTGATGACGCCGACGCTCTCACCGGGGGCGCTCAGGGCTCCGTCGCCGCCCCCGGCGAGCCCCGCGACCGCGACGAGCATCACGATCATCCCGACCAGCAGGACCATCCCGACGACCACCGCGCCGGCGATCAGTATCCACGTGGTGCGAGAGTTGCCGGATTGCGGCGGCGGTGGCGGTGGACCACCTTCGCCGTAGCCTGCGTTCACCGCCCCGGTATTCCGCTCCGGGCCGCCCGTTTGTGCATAAGCCATCGTCAGTCACCTCGTCACACCACGCCCGCGTTGTGCGTCCTGAACCGCGTCCGGGCGAGGGCGCCCGGACTCCGGGTGTTGTTCGCCGAAGGTTTCGGACTCCAGGCGCCCTCGCCTGGAGGTCGTTTCCCCCGACGGGTCAAAACCGTTGACAGGAGGCACAGAGCGCTGGTAGACTGGTACTGTGTGCCGGAGTGGCGGAACTGGCAGACGCACCAGACTCAAAATCTGGCGGGGCTCAACACCCCGTGCGGGTTCGAATCCCGCCTCCGGCACCATCCCCTTCGCCGTCCCCCGCCACTCGGCCTTTGAAGAGCATTGTGCAGATGACACACGCGCCGTCCGCACCCGCCGCCCGCTAACCGCTCTCGCCCCGCGGGAAGCAGCCGCCGATCAGCGTCCGCAACTCCTCAACGATCTCAGGGTGCTCATCGACCACGTTCGTCGTCTCTCCGGGATCGGCCTTCACGTCGTAAAGCCCCGGGCCGTGGCCCTGGTCGTCCGGATCGAGGCCCTCGAAGTAATACCATCGTCGCGTCCGGACCGCCGCGAACTTCCTGAAGCCGATCAGCAGCCAGTCATGCAACGACTCGCTCTCTCCCGACGCCAGCCGCCACATGTCCTCGCCATCCATCGGCGGATGGTCCTCCACGCCCGCGAAACGCATCAGCATCGGCGCAAGGTCCATCGCGCTGACGAGGCCATCGACGCGCGTGCCGGCGAAGCTTTCGTCCGGATGGCGGACGATCATCGGCATCTGCGTTACGATCGACTTGGGGTTGCGCCACTGCTTCTGAATGCAGCCGTCCTCGCCGAGATGCGTCCCGTGGTCGGTGGTGAAGACCACCACCGTGTCCTCCCGCAGCCCCATCTCATCCACATAGTCCAGCAACCTCCCCACGCGCTCATCGACGAACGTGACCTCAGCCGCGTAGAGGTCCTGCAGAACCGGATAGTCCTCCTCGCGCACGTCATCGACGTTCACGCCGTAGCCGAACTGGTAGTCCTCGATGGGGTACTCGTCGCGGTACATCGTGCGGAAACGGGGAGGCGCGTCCCACGGCTCATGGGGGTCGAAAAGTTCCAGCCAGAGCATGAAAGGCGTCTGCGATGCGTTCCGATCAAGCCACTCCATCGCGGCAGTGCAGGAGCGAGCGCAGATGTACTCATCCTCGCCCTCGCGATCCTGCATATTAAGAAGGTACTGCCTCATCGTCTCATCGTAGCGCGGATTCCAGTGATGCTCGGGCATGTGATCGCGCGGGTTGACGCCATCCCGCGGGCCGCTGCGCCACCTGTCATTCTCCTGCCCGCGAATCCACTCCCACGAGTCGAAACCCCGGTGGAAGTTCAGATTCGGCTTGAACTGGTGGTAGCAGTCCGAGACGAGCCCCGAGGTATACCCGTGTTCGCCGAGGATCTCCGCCACGGTCACATCGCCCGGAGACAGTGGTCTCCACTCGGCTTCAGGCAGGATCGAGTTGCCGGTGTAAAAGACCCGGCGGGCGGGGATTGTCGCGAGACCATCGGCGTAGCAGCTCGTGAAGACCACCCCCTGCTCGGCCAGGCGGTCGAGGTTCGGCGTCTTCACGCGCTCGTTGCCGTAGCAGCCGAGATGGTCGGCGCGGAATGTGTCCGTGACGATCACGATGAGATTCATCGGAAGGTCCTCCCGGTGGAGAACGAGACTCGATGATCTGCACTCAGGTCAATGTACTCATATTGCATTCACGCAGTCCGCGATCGCAAAAGGAGCCGGCGTCCGATCGCCACGCCCGGAAGCTGCTCTTCCCGCCTCCCCGGCGAGGGCGCCGGGGCCACAACGACAACGGCGGGCGGGACAGCGTACGTCCGCACCAGGAAAAATGCTCGCGCGTGGCGCCGTTAGCCGCCTTTTGCCGCCGTGAGCAGTCGTTAGCCGTCTGCCGTAGTCAGCCGCAATTCTCCGGCACGCCCATCTTCCGGAATTTCTCGTAGCGCAGTCGTGGGAATTCCGAGCGATCGATCTCTTCAAGCTCCGTGAGCGTCCGCCCGATCGCCTGCCGCAGGAAATCCGCGGCAGCCTGCGGGTCGGTCTGCGCTCCGCCCTCAGGCTCATTCACGATCCCGTCGATGATCCCAAGCCGCAACGCGTCGTCCGATGTCAGCCGCAGCGCGTCCGCCGCCTCCTCCTTCAGCGCGCGGTTGCGCCAGAGGATCGCGGCGCACGACTCCGGGGCGATGACCGAGTAGTACGAATTCTCCAGCATCAGCACGCGGTCACCCACGCCGATCCCGATCGCGCCTCCCGAGCCGCCCTCGCCGATGACCACCGGCACCACCGGCACCTCCAGCGAGAACATCTCGCGCTGATTCGATGCGATGGCCTCCGAGATTCCCCGGGCTTCGGCCTCGTCGAGACAGTGAGCGCCCGGCGTGTCGATCAGCGTCACCACCGGCCGCCCCACCTGACTCGCCAGCTTCATCAGCCGAATCGCCTTGCGGTAGCCCTCGGGCTTCGCCATCGCGAAGTTCCGGCGCGACCGCTCCCGCGCCTGCCGGCCCTTCTGATGGCCGATGATCATCACCGGGCGGTCGTCGATCCAGCCCAGTCCGCCGACGATCGCCCCGTCGTCGCCGAAGCGGCGGTCGCCGTGAAGCTCGATGAAGCCGGTCACGAACGACTCGATGTAATCCAGCGTGTAAGGCCGGTCGGGATGGCGCGCAAGCTCCACCCGCTCCCACGCGTCGGTCTCACGGCCGGCCTCACGCTCGATCGGCTCCGTCCGCAGTGCCTCTTCGTCGTCCTCGAAGCCACCGCTGGTACCACCTGAGTCGCCGGTGCTCCATGCGATGATCGTCGCGAGCGTCTCGCGCATGTCCCCCCGCGGGATCACCAGGTCGATCATCCCATGCTCGCGCTGATACTCCGCGGTCTGCACCCCTTCACCGATCGGCATCCCGGTGACCTCGATCACACGGGGCCCCGCGAAGCCCATCGCCGCGCCGGGTTCGGCGATGAGGATGTCGCCGAGGAACGCGTAGCTTGCCATCACGCCGCCGTAGGTCGGATGCGTCAGCATGCTGATGTAAGGCATCCCGGCCTCAGCGAGCTTCGCGGTGGCGCCCGCGGTCTTTGCCATCTGCATCAGGGCGACGAGACTCTCCTCCATGCGCGCGCCACCCGAGGCGCTGACGATGACCAGCGGCAGCTTCTCCTCGGCCGCGCGCTCGATCAGTCGGGTGATGCGCTCACCCACCACCCAGCCCATCGAGCCGCCCCTGAATCCCGACTCCATCACGCCGATCGCCACGTCCATCCCCGCCAGTTGCGCCTTCCCGGTGATGACCGCGTCCTGCAACGACGTCTTCTTCTGCGCTTGCTCGAGCTTGCCGCGGTACTTCGGGAACTCAAGGGGGTCGCACAGCGGCAGATCGTCGTCCCACTCCTCAAAACTTCCTTCGTCGATGGTGATCTCAAGCCGCTGGCGCGCATTCAGGCGGAAGTGAAAGCCGCACTTGCTGCACACCCACAGATGCTGCTGCAACTGCTTGGTGTAAAGAAGCTGGTGACACTGCGGACATTCCTCCCACATGTCGGCCGGGATGTCGTCATCGAAACGATTGCGAATCTTGTCACTGCTCATCGCGCTCAAAGCTGCACCTCCGCCGCCACGTCCCTGCGGCTGGATTGTTTCTGCTCTTCACGTCAGGCGCTGCACGGTTCATCGGGCGCGGCGTCGTCGCCCGTGCCCTCATCAGTCTTTCGGGGCTCCCGCAGGTCCCACCACATGGAGCATAACATGAAAATCGGCAGCCAGTCTATCCTTCCGCCGATTCCCGCTCTCACAGTCCACCCTGCCAGCACCGCCAGACTCGCCGCCAGCACTGCCACATGCGTCGAATCGCGCCAGCGCGCGGGCCCCGCAAAGTGCGTCCACCATGCCCGCCGCAGGACCACCGCGGTCACGATGGCCATCGCCAGCAGCGCGGGCAGGCCCCCGTCGAGCCATGCGTCAAGCCACGCGTTGTGCGCGCGGTTGAAGCCGAGTCTCTGATGGTAGCGCAACTGCGCGCCGCCCCATCCGATCACCGGGCGCCGCTGGATCAGTTCGCCGGCCTCCGACCAGATCTGCATCCGGCGACTGAGGCTTCGGTGCCCGGTCCCGCGATGTGTCACTGCGTCCTGAAAGCGCGAGACCGCCGGCGGCCCTCCAAGTTCGCCCGCAAGCGCCAGCCACCCGCCCACCACCAGCAGGCCCGCCACCCCCGCCACGAGCCACCGGCGTCGCAGCAGCGCTCCGACGGTCGCCGCCGCGAGCAGGCTCGCCACCACCGCCGCCCGTGACCCCGAAAGCAGGACGCCCCCGGCCATCACGCAGGCCGACACGATCCACGGAAGTCGCGATCGCCGGCGGCTCTCGGTCAGCGCGGGGACCAGCGCCAGCGGGAAGCCGACGATCAGCATCCCGGCGAATATCCCTGCGTTCTGATAGAGCGACTGGTAGCGACCTTCGCTTGTGACGCCCGCGATGCCCAGCATTGTTCGTACGACCCCGCCACCGAGGGCCAGGTCGGCGACCGTCAGCGCCGCGAATGCCGTGATGAACGCGGGCACTGCTCGCGCGCACAGCCTCGAGCGGGCCTCCGTCGAGCAGACCGCGCGGGTCACCGGCGCGAAGACCAGCCAGACAAAGCTCCAGCGCAGAAAGTCCTTCGTCGCCAGCGCGACGTCATGTGCATTGGGCAGCGCCGCAGCCAGGCCTGCGAGAAAAAGCAGTCCGGGCACGATCATGGGGCTTGACGCATACCACTGCCGCAGAAAGTCG
>JBKHFA010000123.1:0-10391 GCA_046540615.1 Armatimonadota bacterium
GTCCCGTTGCCCTTGCCGCAGATCCCGTGCTGGCCCATGTTCATGCCGTTGTCGCCACAGAAGAACACGAGCGTATTCTCACGCAGGCCCTGCCGCTCAAGCTCATCGAGAAGGCGGCCGACGTTGCGGTCCATCTCGGTGACGGCGGCGAAGTAGCCGGAGCGATCAACGCGGCGGCCTTCTTCGGTGTAAAACTCAGGGAACGCCGCCTGCCACGGGTGCTTCGGAAGCTCGGGCAGTGATTCGAAGGGGCAGTCATGGTAGTACATGTCGAACGTCTCGTGCGGGTGGTTTTCGTGCGTCCACGGGCTGTGCGGTGCGATGTAGTTGATCGCGAGGTAGAAGGGATCGTCGGCCGGACGGACGTCGCGCAGGAATTCGAGGCCGAGGTCCGTGATGCGGTCGGGGCGGTAGCCCGGCTGAGTCACGGGCTCTCCGCCGATCATCGCAGGGGCGTCGTAGTAATGTCCGCCGCGGAAAGGTCGCCAGTAGCTGAAGCTCTTCTGCGGGGTCGCGGGCGCGCCCATGTGCCACTTGCCGGAGACACCGCAGACGTAGCCGTCGGCGGCGAGCAGGTCGGTGGTGGCGCTGAGGCCTGCGAGATACTCGATCGGGCGCTCGTTCTCGCCTCCGCGCGGCCAGTCGCCGCGTTTGATGTAATCATGCACGCCGTGCTGTGAGGGGATGCGGCCGGTGAGAATCGACGAGCGCGCGGGCGAACTGACCGGGCAGGTGCAGAAGAAGTTGTCAAAGCGCGTGCCCTCAGCGGCGAGGCGGTCGAGGTTGGGCGTCTGAATCTCATCGTTGCCCGCACACCCCATCGCCCATGCGCCCTGGTCGTCGGTGAGGATGAAGAGAATATTCATACGATCGGGCTGAGTGCTCATGGCGGCCTCCTGACTGACGGTTCGGCAATGTGCGGTCAGGGTGACATATCCCCGAGAAAGTCGTGGCTGATACGCTTTTGCACCGCCGCGATCTGTGCGAACGCCTGGTTGACGAGCGTGCGCTCGACATCGCTCAGGTCGCGGTATGCGACGAGGTTGTCCGGTTCGCGAGCGGCCCCGAGCGCTTCGGCCTGCTGCTCGAGCCGGATGCGCATCAGGTTGGTGAAAGCTGCGATCGTCTCATCCCGACTCGCCCCGGAAAGCTCGCCGGTTTCCGAGAGCGCCTCGATGCGTTCGAGCGTGTTGGCGACCTCGACGTTCTCGCTGAGAGCGTAGACGCGGGCGAAGCCGATCAGCGGAGCCATCGCGTCCTTGATGTTGAGCATCTGCGCCTCCTGCCCGCCTGCCGCGCCGGAGATGATCCGGCCGAAGAGGCGCATCGGCGGCTTGAAGCCCTGCACATTCTGAGCAAGCTGGGCGAAGAATGCGGGATGTGCCTCGGTCTCCGCGAAGACGTGGGCGCGCAGGTCGTCGGCGAGTTCGCGTTCACCATGCACAGGCCGGAAGTCGAAGAATGCGATGAACTCCAGGACCTCAAGCGGCTCGGCCGAGCGTATCCACTCGCTGAAGTACCCTCGCCAGGTCGAGAGAGGCTGGCTCCATCGCGGATTCTGCGCCATGATCTCGCCGCGGCAGTAGGGGAAACCCGCCTCATCGAGCCAGCCGCAGACGCGGTGGCCAAGCGCGACGAAGTATTCGGAGACTGACTCGTCGTCGGCGGCTGAATCGGCGTAGATGAGTGCGTTGTCCTGGTCGCTGGTCAGCGTGAGTTCCTCGCGCCCGTGACTGCCGAGGCCGAGGAAGCAGAAGGGCGCCGGGGCCGGCCCGAGTTCCTCCTGCGCCAGTTCGATGAAGCGCACCGTCGCCGCGTCACAGACGGAAGTGAGCATCCGCATGACGCGCTCGGGCGGTGCGTCGCTGTCGGTGAGGGCTCCGGCCAGCGTGGGGGCGCGCAATGCGGCCTCGATGACCTGCCCCGGCCGCTCGCCGCGCTCGATCTCCCTCGCGAGGACCATCGGTCCGTAGGTCGGAAACTGCAGCAGGTCGCTGTGATGCAAAAGACCCGTGATCTCTCCTGACGGCGCCTTCAGCGCAAGGTGCTGCACGCCCTGTCGCTCCATCGCCACGAGGGCCTCGTATATCTCCGCGTTCTCGGGGATCGTGATCACCGGCGCGCTCATCACCTGCCCGGCCTTCGTCTCGACGTCAAGCCGGCGAGCGACCACTCGCTCGCGCATGTCGTCATCGGTGAGTATCCCGACGACATCGCCGTCTCCGGATCGTACGAGAACCGCGGAGGCGTCGGAACGCGTCATCCTGCGGGCGACCGATTCGACGCTGTCGTTGAGGTCCGCGTAGACCGCCGCCGAGCGCATCTGACCGGCAGGCTCGTGGAGGAAGAGCACCGAGGTCTGCAGACGGTCGATGAGGGCCTCAAGGCGGGCCGCGTTCTGCTCGCGCGCGGTGACGTCTTCGAGTGTGCAGTCGAGGTAGCGCACATCGCCGGTGTCATCTCGCACCGTCGCGGCCTGGAGGCTGAGGGTGAGGTTGCGCGTTTCCTGTGTTGAGACGTGCAGGGTCCGCTGCGCCCGGCCACCCTCTCGGGCTTCCCTGAGGAACTCCTGCCAGGCCTCCGGATCGGAGAAGAGCCCGCGCAGGGACAGCGGTTCGTCGGGCGCGGCGTCACGAGCGGCCTCAAGAAGCGGGCCGGCGGCCTGATTGTGCCGCACGATGGTCCCCTGCGGGGTGGCGCGCGCGAGCACAAGCCCGATCGGCGCGGCCTCTCCGATTTCCGCGGCGCCGGGGAACTCCGCGCGGTGAGCGGCGGTCTCCCCCACCGGCGTCACGAGGAGGATGAGCCCCTCCTCCATCTGACTGGCTGCGAAAACGCACTCGACTTCGCCGCCGTCGCGGCGATGCAATACGCCCTCGAAGCCGCGCTGACTGGCCTCGCCCTCCTGCACGCGCTCGATCTCCGTCCAGGCCTCCTCGTTCTCAGGAGTGCGCGGCAGCAGGTCCTCGAGGTCGAGCAGGTGCAACTCGTCCTGTCCGCAGCGCGCGATCTCCAGCATCATCGGGTTGGCGTAGGTGAGCCGACCGTCCTGCACCAGCAGCGTGCCCTCGGTGTGCGCCTCCACCAGCGAGCGGTAGCGCGCGGTGGACTGCCGCAGGCTCTCCTCCGCCTCCGTGCGCGATCGCTCGAGCTTCAGACCCTGACGCAGCACGTAAAGCAGCAGCAGTATGACGAACCCGGTGATGGCGAGCGAGATACGTGTCAGTCGGCCCTCCAACTGATTGATCTCCGCCTGCACATCTTCGGTGTAAAGGCCGGTGCCGATGATCCAGCCCCACGGCTCAAAGCCCATCACGTAGGATTCCTTGGGTGCAAAGCGCTGCGGATCGTCCTTCCACTGCCAGACGTAGTCCACATAGCCGCGGCCTCGCTCGCGCACCACCTCGGCGAATCTCACGAAGATCCGCTCTCCACGCGGGTCCGTGAAGTCCGACACGTCCTCGCCGATGAGGTCCGGGCGCCACGGATGCATGATGATCCGTGGCTGCATGTCCTGGATCCAGAAGTAATCCTTGCCCTCCGGACCGTAGCGCAGTTCGCCGACGCGTTCCGCGGCGAGCTTCTGCGCCTCCTCAAGCGTCACGGCCCCCGCGTTCACATCCTCGTGGTAGGCGCGGAGGATGCTCCACGCGGATTGTGTCAGCTCCTGGATCGTCTCGCGCTTGCGATCGAGCAGCGAGCGCTCGAACGCGGGAAGCAGCACGCCGAAGATCGCGCCCATGAAAAGAATGACGGCCAGCACAGTGGGCAGGACGACGTGCAGGAGGAAATGCCTGCGTTTCATCCGAAGTCGTGGCTGATCGGCTTCGGAGAATGCAAATGTATCCGCTTCGTCAGGGCCGCAGCAGACCGCGTCGCGGAATCGCTTCCAGCGATCGTCGGGCATTTCAACGCCGAAGCCCACACCACGGTTGCGAGGCGGCTGATGCACGTCCGCGCCGGCGCTGACAAGCAGACCAAGCTCATCCGCCTGCTCGCAGAGTCGCTCACGCTGAACGTCGGTGTATCTGCCGTAGAGCGCCTCGATTCCATCGAGACCCATCGCCTGCAGTTCCGCCAGCAGGTCAGGCAGACGCGTTGGGTTCGGCTCAAGGGTCAGCGGATGCGCGAGAAAAGCCTTCCCGCCGGCCTCATGGACGAGTTCGATCGCGTCCGCGATCTCGATTCTTCCGCCGCGAAAGGGCCGCCGGTCATTGTTCCCGTCTCTGTCATTCTCCGACCTGCCATGCATCGCTTCCGCGACATTGTGTGCCGAAGGAGGCTTTCCCCGCCGGATCGCTCGAAGCGCCTCTCGAAGTCCCTCGTGGTCGGGATCGAAGCCGTAGGCCAGCAGATGGGCCTCCCGGCCTTCATGCTGGGTCGTGATCTCAACTCCGGTGACGTAGCCGATGCCGCGGCGTCGGGCGGCTCGGTGAAACGCGTCGAGGCCCCTGAGGGTGTCGTGGTCGGTGAGCGCGGCAAATTGAACGCCACTCGCCACGAGTCCGTCAGCCAACTCCCTCGGGGTGAGGGAGCCGTCGCTGAAGCTGGTGTGACAGTGGAAGTCAACTCGCGTGGTCTGGCTCATCGGACTCCTGACAGGTCGCCGTGTGTCTCCGCTGGGTGTTGCTTCGTGACGGGGAGCCGAGAATCCTGCTCCTCACGCGGGGTATTGCACCGATGGCCGTGAGACGGTAGGATGATGTCCGATCCGCCGGCACCAGGTGCAACACCAGTGATGAAAGCATATCCGGAGGTAGACGATGGACGCATCACCAGCAGTCCCGCCAGAGGCGCTCGAGGAGATGATCGGCGGTCTCATCGACTATCTCGTCGGTGCTCAGGAGGATGCGGGCAAGTACGCGGGCGCGTTCTGGAGCGAACTGGCGTATCACATCCCACTGCTCGACTACCGCGCGGGAGGCAGCCATCACAACCGCACCGTCGGGAGCGCCGCGCTTGCGTTCCTCAAGCGCGCCGATGAGTCGTCGCACAACGACCTCCGCGAACGAGCGGAGCGCGCCTTCGACTGGGTTGTGACGCAGCAGCATGAAGATGGCGGTCTCTTCGAGATCACGAACAACGACCGGCCGTCCCAATTCCACCTTGACTGTGAGCGCAGTTCGATCTCGCTGGGGATGATCACACACGGGATGTGCGCCTGCATGCAGCGGGGACTTCCGGCAAAGGACGCCTGGGTGCGTTTTTTGCGGGAGGCGGCGCGCTGGCAATTGACCGTGGAGACGGATCCGGGGAACTTTCTGCACAGCGAGGGCTATCCTGAGGACAAGCTTATTCTCAACGCCTCCGCCCATGCCGCCGAGACGCTGCTGGTCGGGATGGCTGTCGCAGAGAACGCCCGAGACCGCGAGGCATTCCGAGAGGGCGGGATTCGCGCCATCGAGGCGATCATCGCCCTGCAGCGCGACAACGGGATGCTCCCCTACTCCAACTACGAGGGCGACAACTCGCTCTCGTACACGGCCACCGTCTGCTGGGTGCTGCAGAATCTGCGCGACCTGCGCATTCTGCCGGGGGACCTGCGCGACAGGGTCGTCTCTCCGATCGAGAGCGCAGCCGCGTTCCTCAACGAGCAGGTGAACGAGGATGGCTCGATCGCGTGGGAGCCGTGGGAGAACCACGGGCAGAAGTATCACACGTGGGTCTACGCCCTCGTAGCCCGCGCGCTGGCGTGGAATGACAACGAAGAGTGGCGCGAGACGGCGTCACGGATGATCGGTTTCGTCTATGAGCGGCTTTTCAACAACGAAAAGGGCCTGCCGCGCCTCTACGACTTCCCTGTCGGCGAAGAGCGCACAATCTGCGGCCGCACCGTTCGCGCGGAGGGCTACTACGAGTGCGCCTACCATCAGGCGGACATGCTCGACTGTCTGATCGATGTGCAGAGGTTGCTCGGTGAACGCGCGTAAGGGCGGTCTGCTCTGAGGGCGTTTACGCAGGTCCGCCCGCACACTCCCGCTCGCACGCCGCGATTGCCGCTTCCATGTTGGCCTGAGGCGTGCCGCGTCCCGGATAAAGCTGAATGCGATGGCTGCCGCTGGACGCGAACTCCGCGATTCGGGCGTCGATCTCACGCGGCGTGAGTTCCAGCATCTCCTGCGGCGTGAGCTGCGTCCAGAACGCCCGCCCCATGACCTCTCGCATCTCGTCGAGGGTCAGAAGCTCACAGCCCGCTCCGTGGAAGTCTGTGATCCCAAGCTCTTCGCGCGCCAGTCGTAGATGGGGCGCGCGAAGCAACTCGGAGTGCATGAAGCGCCGCTCGTTGCCGGCGTAAAGGCGGTCGTACATCGGGATCGCGAACTCATGATACATCGCCGGTGACATCAGGCCGGAGTAGTCGTCGCCGGTGTACCGGAGCCCGGAATACTCCGCGCCGGCAAGGTCGGCCGCGAAACTTGCGACCGTCTCGTGTGCCTCCACGATCCGCTCCAGGAGACGCTTCGCGGCATCAGGCGCTTCGACCAGCCACGCGAGGACTGCGCCGTTCGTGATCTCGCACGCGTTCGTGACCACGCCACCGCCCGCTCCGCCGAAGCCGACGTTATACCCGTGGTCCCGGTAGTACTCCCAGCACTCGAAGCGCCGCGCCATCAGCCCCTGCTCCCGCGGATCGGCGATATGCAGGTCCTCGACCTTGGACGGATCGGCGACGACAGGCCGCGTGGAGTCGATGTAAGGGAGTTCATCGCCGTCCGGCCAGATGATCCGCATCCCGAGATAGGAAGCGAACGTGCATGGCGGGCTGTCCACATGCGGGGTGATGAACCGCCCGACGCCCCACCGCCGCTCGGCATGATCCCGGGCCGCAAGCTGCGCCTCGAGCATTACCTCGGGCGAGGCGTAGTACTCCGCGTATGACACGCCGGCGTACTCGGTGTACGTCACGTTGCAAAACGCGATGGTCCACTTCTGCTCCACGCTGTCCCCCTGACTCACTGCGCTCCCACCGCATCCACCTCAAGCTCGAAGAGCAACTCGTCGCGGCAGATCGTGTTGTGCGCGACAATCACCGGCAGGCGCGGCATCCCGCTGGCCCGGCGGTACTCCTCGAACACCCCGGCGTCCCCCGGGTGGCGGACGTAGGCCGTCGCGCGCGTCACATCCTCCCAGTCCATCTCACGTGAATGCAGGATCGCCTCGATCACTTCGCACGTAAGCTCGGTCTGCGCACGGACATCGCCAACGTGCGCGGTCCGGCCGTCCGGGTCGATGCTTGCGGTCCCCGAGACGAAGACGCGCCGCAGATCCGGCATGTCAACCTCAACCGCGCGGCTGAACGAGCTTCCGTACGCCGGAGCCGGACACTGCAGCGGCGAGGGCAGCGCCTGCACGGTGACCGATGGATCACGCGGAGCGACCGCGTAGGCGCCGACGATCATCGCCGCGCCCGACGGATTCGCGCCGCCGATGCCGGTGCTGGCCGGGACGAGGCGGTCGAAGACACCGTGCTCCTCGAAAAACGCGGTCCGCACCCTGTTGAACTGATCGTACCAGTCGAGGATGTCGTCGATGAAAAGCCACGTCCGCGCCACGTTGGCGAAGTCCATCCCGACCGACTGCAGCGCGCGGTCGATCGCCTCGAAGGTCGCCCGCGCCTGATCCTCGCGCGATGCGGAGGTGTCGGCGGCACGGATCCCCCCGAGCAGGCACTCCGAGGCGTGGGGGCCGTGGATGACCGTCCCGACCGGCATGCCGTCCAGCTCCACCGTCTCAAGCTCCGCGCCCGCCACCGCGTGCATGTGCGCTCCGCCGAGATTCGAGCCTGCTGAATCGCCGAGGACCCACGTCAGAGGGCCCGCGTAGCCGTCCCGGTCGGTGGGGCTGGGCCGCGCGTCGAAATGCTCCACGCTGATGACCCGCGCAGCGGCCGCCTGCCCCAACTGCCAGGCGGCCTCAGAGAGTTCGTCGGTTCCGCAGGGCGGCATCGTCACAAAAAGCTCCCGCATTCCCTCGCGCTGAACCTCCCTGATGCACATGTCGCTGTCGGCATGCTTCGCGGCGTTTGCTTTCATACATTGCTCCTCGTCGGCCGGGGTGATGGGATGCATCGGGAAACTCGGATCACCGCTGTGCCGCAGAGTGCCTTTCAATCACACGCTGGCGCGCACAGTTCGCCTTACGAAGGTAGTCCGCTTCGCAGGTGCGCGCGGAATTCTCGCAGGAAGCGTGCCCCCTGCCCCACCACCGCATCCATGATCACGTCGCCGGTCTCCGCCGTGGCGACGGTCGGGTCGCCGTAGATGCCGCTTTCCGACTCCTGGAGATACCACGTGCTCCACGTCACGCGCTGGCTGCCCATGAAGTTGTCCCCCGCGACGAACTCGGACCGGTACTTCATCGGCTCGGCGACCGCGGACTGCATCCGGACGACCTCCGGGCCGATCGCGAGCACGAGCGACGTCTCCCACTCTCCTCCGTGGATCGCACCGCCCTGCTCTGAATGACGAACCTCGTTGAATGCCGCGGCAGACAGGCGGGCCGGACTGAGGATCGCGATCGCCGTGTCGGAGGCATCGCATAACTCGCGGTTGACGGTGCTCAGCAGACCGCTGTGATGTCCGTGGCAGTCGAGCAACGCGAGCTTTCGGAAACCCATCTCCAGCACTGATGAGCAGACGTCGTAGACATAATCCATGAACGTTCGCGTGCTCACCACCACCGTGCCCGGCCACCGCTTCATGACGGCCATCGAGTAGCCGTAGCGCACCGTGTCCATCACCAGCACGGGCATATCCTCCGCCAGTTCCTCGCCGATCGCGATCCCGCACGCCTCCGCGATGCGGGCGTCGGTGTCCACCGGCAGGTGCGGACCATGTTCCTCGGTGGTCCCCACCGGCAGGATCACCAGAGCATCGCGCTCGATCTGCTCGGCCAGCATGGGCGATGTCTGATCGCGGAAAAGCAGTGACATCGGTCTACGTCCTTTCATCATAAAGCAGCGCGCATTTCTCAGCGTAGCGCTCGAACACGTCGTCGTACGCCGTGACCAGGTCCGGCTGCGGTTCAAAACGACTCGACGGCGCGAACCATGCGTCCGCAGCATCCTGCAGAGTCGCGAAATGCGCCCGCCCCGTCGCCGCCAGCATCGCGGCGCCAAGTGACGCCGCTTCGGTGCAGACGGGCCGCTCCACGGGCGTCTGCAGCATATCCGCCTTCATCTGCAACCACGCGTCCGATCGCGCCGCTCCCCCGAGAGATCGTATTGTCTCCGGCGTGAACGCGCCGGCCACCAGCGGCTCCAGCAGTTCGCGCAGCAGGCACGCACAGCTTTCCATGATCGCGCGGGCGATCTCTGCGCGTCCGTGGCTGAGCGTCAGCCCAAGGATCGCGCCGCGCGCGTCCCGCCCATCCGGCGTGCCGGAGAAATGCGGGAGCACCGTCAGTCCGTCCGCGCCCGGCGGGACCTCCTCGATGCCCGCAAGCAGTTCGTCCCAGCCTGTCACTCCGCAGAGGTCGCGGAACCACGTCAGTACGATTGCCGAGACCGGCGCGTAGGGCATCGCATACCATGCGCCCTCAGCGGCGTGTCGGCCCACGAAAAACTGATCGCTGTCCACGCGGTTCTCAGTCGTCGCCACCACTGCAAGTGCGGTTCCGGTGGTCTCTGAGACCACGCCCGGGCGCACGTTGCCAGCGCCGATTGCACCTGCAAGTTGATCGTTGCAGCCGGTGCACACCGGCGCGCCCGCCTTCACGCCGAGGAATGATGCCGCCTCCACGCTGATCTCCCCCACCACGGTGCCCGGCGCATGTATTGACGGGAGTTGCGACTCGTCGATTCCGGCGGCTTCGAGCATCTCCACGGACCACTCGCCGCGCCCGACATCCAGCAGACCGCCCATCTGCGCGATGTTGAAGTCGGTCGCGAACTCCCCGGTCATGCGAAAGATCAGATAGTCAGGCAGACAGAGGAACTTCGCAGCGCGGTGCGCCTCGGGGTGGTGTTCGGCAAGCCAGCCGATCTTGAACACGGTCAGTTCGTGTACGATCCACGGGTAGCCCGTGATCGCGCGGAACTTTTCGGCGGTGAGCCCCTCGCGCTGCCAGCGTTCGGCAACCTCGCGCGCCCGGCCGTCGAGCCACACGATCACCGGTGTCAGCGGTTCACCGGCCTCGTCGATCGCCACGAAACTCTCCCCCTGCGAACTCAATCCGATCGCGTCCACCACGTACCCCGGCATCCGCGCCTCTTCCAGCACCGCGCGCGTCCCGGTGGCCGCCGCCTCCCAGTACGTCTCAGGCGCCTCCTCCATCCACCCCGGCCGCGGAGCCTCCGGTGCGTACTCTACCTCGGACAGCGCCAGCACTTTGCCCCACTCATTTACGAGCGCGGTCTTGAGGGCGGTCGTCCCGATGTCGAAGGTCAGATA
>JBKHFA010000124.1:0-10327 GCA_046540615.1 Armatimonadota bacterium
CGCACCGTCGTCGCTCACAATCCGTCCCGGAATGTTGCCTCTGTCCGCCATCAGGAGTATAATGATGACACTCTGATAGCACTCTCGCGATGTTGCGCTGAAGGGATCGACCACGTGATGGCTGAAGCAGGACGCGTTGTGATCATTGGCTGGGACTGCGCGCCGCCCCAGCTTGTCCTCGACCAGTGGCTCGACGACATGCCTAACCTCAAGCAGATCGTGGAGGGCGGAGCAGCGGGGCGGCTGCGCTCCACCGATCCGCCGATCACCGTCCCGGCGTGGACCTGCATGATGACGTCAGTCAACCCCGGGCAGCTTGGCTTCTTCGGCTTCCGCAACCGGCGGGTGGGGGAGTATGACGGGAAGTGGATCGCCAACAACTCGGCGGTGAAGTTCCCGCGGGCGTGGGATATCCTCGGTGAGGCCGGGAAGCGCACCTGCATGATCAACGTGCCGCAGACGTATCCGGTCAGGCCGGTCAACGGCATTCTCGTCTCAAGCTTCCTGACGCCCGACACAGACTGTGAATACACTCACCCGGCGGGGCTCGGCAAGCAGCTTGACGCCATCGCGGACGGATACATGATCGACGTGGACGGCTTCCGCACGGACGACAAGCAGTGGCTGCTCGACGAGATCTACCGGATGACCGACAAGCGCTTCCGGGTCTCGAAGGCCCTCATGCAGGTGGACGAGTGGGACTTCTTCATGATGGTGGAGATGGGGCCGGACCGCATCGAGCACGGATTCTGGAAGTACTGCGACCCGGACCACCCGAAGTACGAGGCGGGGAATGAGTTCGAGAGCGCGCTGAAGGATTACTACCTTCACCTTGACGAACAACTCGGCGAGTTCGTCGCGCTCGCGGGCGACGATGCGGCGGTCTTCGTGGTCAGCGACCACGGCGGGAAGGCGATGAAGGGGTCTTTCTGCATCAACGACTGGCTGATCAGCGAGGGGCTGCTGACCCTGAAGGAGCCGGTGGAGGGCATCACGCGCTTCACCGAGGAGATGGTTGACTGGCAGAACACGACCGCGTGGTCGTGGGGCGGGTACTACGGGCGGCTCTTCATCAACGTTGAGGGCCGGGAGCCGGAGGGGATCGTGCCGAAGTCGGAGTACGAGGCCGTCCGCGACGACCTGATCGAGCGCATCGAGGGCATCGTCGATCATGAGGGCCGGCGGATGACCAACCAGGTGCTGCGCCCGCAGGAGATATACTCGGGGCCGCACGTTGATGAGGCGCCCGACCTGCTGATCTACCTTGATGAGCTGAACTGGCGGCTCGGGCAGGACGTCGGCAATGACACACACTACGCATTTGACACGGAGATCGGGCCGGATGATTCGGTCCATGATTTCCACGGCATGATTGCGGCGCGGCTGCCGGGCGAGCGGCAGTTGGTGCTGCGCCCGGACACTCACGTGATGGACGTGGCGCCGACGGTGCTGGATATCCTCGGCGAGCCGATTCCCGATCAGATGGAGGGCAGGAGCCTGCTCTGACGGCCATGCGCGCGGCCGGGGGCGGGCGTTGAGTATGCGACGCGGGCACAGATGTGGACGAGGGAAGCGCAGGCGGGTGCAGGTGCCGAACCTGCCGCGCATGGGCCGGTGGGCGCCGCTGAAGGCGATCGCCGCTCTCGCGGGAGTGGTCGCCGGCGGCGTGGTTGCGGTGGGGGTGGTGATGCTTGTGACGCTGGTGCTCACGGTCATCGGATTCGCCACGGCGGGCGTGGGCTGGCTGCTCACCTACGGCTGGATCGTCGCCGCATTCCTCATCTACCACGCCATCCGCTCCCGGCAGTCCCCGAAGCAGCACGCGTACACCGACAGCGGCGCAGTCGCGGATGATGCTCAGCGGGAGCGGGAGTACCAGCGTCGAATCGCGCAGATGCAGCAGCGCTCCGGGGCCACGCAGCCGCGCCCGCGGAAGCAGCACAGCAGCGTGGGGGCTGGAGCGCTTGCGGTGCTCAGCGGCTTCGTGCTGGCGCTTGGCGCGAACGTGGGGCTGAGCGGACTGAACCTGCCGCCGATCGCACAGACGATCCTGCCGCCGCTGACCGGCGCGGTGGCGGGGATCGGAGTCTTTGCGGCCCTCAAGCGCTGGGTCATGGCGCCGATCGATGGTGAGAAGCCGCCTGCGAAGCAGGTGCGCGCGCAGATCGGGCGGATCAAGCGCAAGGCCCGGGATCTCCGGCGCGAGGCGACGGATGCGGGCGGCGTATTCAACGGCCTGGATGCGCAGGCGGACCGGCTGGCGGAGGAGGCGGAGGAGCTTTCCGACCGTCTCTTCGAGCTGCGCCGGGTGGCCGGCGATGTGCGGGCGAAGATCGGGCGAGGCGACCCACCCGGACAGCGGGTGGATGCGTTGCTGTCGCGCAACCGCGCCGCGCAACAGCAATGTCTGCGGCAGATCGAGCGCATCGAGGACCTCCTGGACGTGGCGCGGCTGGAGATCGCCTGCCCGGACGAGTCGCTCCCGGCCGACCGCGGGCGGGAGGAGCTTGTGCAGGAGGTCGAGACGGAGCTTGAGGCCGCGCGGCGGGCCCTGCGGGAGGTCCAGCAGCAGAGCGAGATGGTGTGATTCCGCCGCGGCCGTCGCCTTTTGCCGTCCACGTTGGGTCATACGACAACGCCAAAGGCGAACGGCCGGGCCGGCGTCGGACGAGGTAAACGACACCTCGTCCTCTCCGGCCCTTCCACAACGGCAGACGAAGACAACGGCCTTCCGCGCGGGCCGCCTGCGGGATCGGGTGCAAACGACGCACGGGCGAGACGCCCATGCCACGTAACGACAACGACGAGGCCGCCCCCGGCGAAGGGGCGGCCTCAATGCTGTCTGATCGCGGGAGACGTCGCGGGCGTCAGCCAATGTATCCGAGACCGCGGAGGCGGTCCTCGATCTTCTCATTCTCGCCGGCGTCCTCGAGTTTGTCGATCTCGCGCTGAAGGATCATCCTCGCGAAGGCCTCGCCGCTCTCCTGTCCCGCGGCGGCGGCATACTGCTCCAGCTTCGCCATCAGTTCCTCACTGATGATCAGAGTTGTGTCTGACATTGTCATCCTCCGTCCTGTGAAGAGAGGCCGTCTTTCAGCGGCCCTTGATCTCCTTGAATTCGTCCGTCGTGGCCCACCAGCGGAGCATCTGAATGCGGTAGGCGGCGTACTGTCTGTCGGTCCACGGGTCCCGGGCGAGTGGGATGGCGGCAAGTTCCCCGGCAGGCAGGTCCTCAAACTCCTCGAGGAGCCCCTCCGGTGTCGCGGTAATCCCGTCACCCTCCTCGGCCACCAGCGCGGCGATGGCGCGAAGAGACGAGTCGATGTTGCCGCAGGCGATCAAGCCCGCGCGGTCGGCCGAGAGGACCGCCCGCAACTCGTATGCGTGGCAGAGCCTGCGGATGCGCTTGACCTCCTCGCGCGGCATTGATTCATCCCAGCCGACGGTGAACTCGCCGGCGTTGTGAAGGACCCGCTCTCGCAACTCACAGTCCAGTTCGCGTTCGGCGATCACCTGGCAGCCCCAGCAAACCTCGGCGTTTCCGTTGAGCAGGCTGTGGGTGCCCATCCCCAGAGCGAAGAGCACCTCCTGGTTGCCGAGGGCGAACTGCTGGGTCTCCGCGAGCACCAGGGTGGGGTTCTTGAGGGGCATTGGGATGGGACATTTGGCGTGTCCTGAAGTGACGAGGATGGTGGGGATCTGCGCGTGAAGGTCGGCGGCGGCGGCGGGGCCGAGTTCGTCGAGCATGTCCCAGCCGCAGTCGGCGGGCGCTCGCGCTTCACCGAGCAGATGCGACCAGCCCTGCGGGTCCTCCCAGAAGAGCGAGCAGCCGTCCATCACATCCTGGAAGCCGGGGTTTTGCTCGACCTGCTCGCGGAATTCGGCGTCCTGCTCATGCTCCCATGGGAGCGGTTCGTATTCGTCGGCGTTGCCCTCGCCGATGAAGAGATCGCTGTCATTGGCGGGCGCTCCCAAGAACGGGGCGCCTGCGGCGTCCTCTTCCTGCTCCGGCTCGTCGGCTTCAGGCTCGTCGTCGAAGTCGTCGAGATCAGACATGTCAACGCCCTTTCCCTCCGCGACAAAAGGATCTGGTGCGGCGTTGCGTAGACGCTGAAGCTTGTCCGCGGTGACCGGATCGATCTTCCGCAGCCCTTCCCACAGCTCCTGATTGTCCGGCTCGATCCGGAGCATCTCCTCGTACTGCGAGACCGCAAGGCGTTTCTGATCGGTTCTCGCGTAGTAGTCGGCCAGCCACTTGCGTGGCTCGACGAACTTCGGATCGAGTTCCAACACCTCCTTCATCATCTCGACGCCCTGCTCGGGACGCTTGCCCTCGAACAGGCGCTGCGCATCTTTCATCTTGATGCGCGCGGTCTTGCGCTGCGCCGACTCCCTCTCCGGGGACTCCTGTCGAGTCATCGCTACCCCTCCTGTGTCGTCCGACAATAAAACGCAGGATCACGCGGGGTGTTGGTTGGGGGGATCTGTGCGCTGTCAATGTGCTTGATCTGTGTAAGAATCCACGCTCGTCGCATCAGGGCGGTGAACGAGTGTATCTCGTAACTTGTTCTTGGCGCTTCCCGACTCCTTCTTGTGAATAAGAAAAAATCCGCGCTCAGTCGGCCATCTCCCGCAGCGAGTCGACGTAAGGGGCCCGCGCGACGCCCTTTTCCGTGACGATGGCGGTGACAAGATCGCGCGGGGTCACGTCGAAGGCGGGCGCGTAGATCGCGACGTCGGGGCAGATCGGCTCCTCGACCCGATGGGCCAGCATCGAGACCTCCTCGTGGCTGCGCTCCTCGATGGGGATGAGGTCACCTGAGGCGAGGTCGTAGTCGATCGTCGAGACCGGAGCGGCGACGTAGAAGGGAACGTTGTGCCGGTCGGCCAGCACGGCCACGGTGTACGTGCCGATCTTGTTGGCGACGTCGCCGTTGGCGGCGATGCGGTCGGAGCCGACGACCACGCAGTCCACCTTCCCCTGGCCGATCACGTAGCCGGCCATGTTGTCGGTGATGAGCGTGGCGTCGATGCCCTCCGCGCAGAGTTCCCAGGCGGTCAGACGCGCTCCCTGCAGCAGCGGGCGCGTCTCATCGACCCACACATGCACATTCCGGCCGGCCTCGTGGGCCGCTCGGATCACGCCGAGGGCGGTGCCGTAGCCCGCGGTGGCCAGCGCGCCAGCGTTGCAGTGGGTGAGGATGTTCGCGCCATCCGGGATGAGTTCGAGCGCGTTGCGGCCGATGTCGCGGCAGCGCTGGAGGTCGTCTTCGACGATGCTCTGCGCGCGCGCGAGCAGGGCCTCGCGGAGGGCTTCGGGGCCTTCGTCTGCGCGCTCTTCGATGACGCGATCCATCTGATTGAGCGCCCAGAAGAGATTCACGGCCGTCGGCCGGGTTGCGGCGAGGCGCTCGCGGGCCTCGCGAAGGTCGGACTCGAGCGCGTCCACGTCGTCGGCGTCGGAGATATGCGCCGCGAGGGCCATCCCAAGCGCCGCGGTGCAGCCGATGGCGGGCGCGCCGCGGACACTGAGGCGCTCGATGGCCTCTGCCACACACTCGACCTCATCGCAGTCGAGCATCACAAGTTCGCCGGGGAGCTTCGTCTGATCGATCATGCGGACGGTGCCGCGCTCGTCGTTCCAGGTGACTGTCGGCGGGACTTTCTGCTCCATCGCTCACACCACTTCCGATCTGCGTCAAGTGTCCTCATCCCGGGCGGAGGAGGCGCCGCGCACAGTCCGCTCCCACGCCCACAGGACGCCGATGATGACGGCCAGCGCGGGCAGGCTCACTACGCTGGCCACGAGCGTGGCGAGTGCGCAGCCTCCGAACCACTCGTCAGCGTTGAAGTCTCGTCGGGTCACGAGTTCTGCGCATCTGCCTTTCCGGTGGGCCTGACTTCCGCTTGCAGTATTCGCGGGCCGGGTGTACCTTCCTCTTTCAACATGCGCATAAGGGCTTCGCTGTGAGGGTGCAACACATGGGCGCGTTCGACACACAGCCGACGATCTTCGATCGACCGATTCTGCTGGTGACCTGCCCGCGCGGGTGGGAGGCGGAGGCGCGGCAGGAGTTGCGCCGGCTCCTGCCGGGTGCGAAGGTGGATTCGCTTTACATCGGCGGGAACATCGTCGCGTGGCTGGAGACGGACGTTGACGAGGCGCTCGACGCGATCCGCGAGGCCGACACGTACGTCATCGCGCATGTGACGCCCGTGACGTTGCGGATGCAGATCGGCGCGGAGGAGGCGTGGGTGGAGGCGATGCAGGAGGCGGCCTCGCGGCTTGAGGCTCCCGACCCTGAGCGCAGTTTCGCGGTGGATGTGAAGCGTCGCGGGCAGCATCAGTTCAGCTCCACGGACGTCACGATGGCCCTCGCCGACGCGTTCATACATGGGGGGAAGCCCCCGGTGGACCTTGAGGACCCCGAGCAGGTGCTGTCGGTGGAGATCTTTCAGGACCTGTGCTTCATGGGAATGAACGAGGGGCGGGATCTGCTGCGCAAAAAGCTCAAGCGGATGCGCCGGTGGGCTCCGGGTGAGCGGCCGATCAGCCGCGCGGAGTTGAAGCTGGCGGAGGCGATCGAGGAGTTCGGGCTGCAGCTTCCCGAGGACGGTCGGGCGCTGGACCTCGGCGCTGCGCCGGGCGGATGGACGCGGGTGCTCGCGGGCCGGATGGGAGAGGTGGTGGCGGTGGACCCGGCGGATCTCGACGAGCGCGCGAGCGACCTTGCGAATGTCACGCATCTGCGCGTTCGCGCGGAGGAGCTTGATCCGGAGGAGATCGGCCGCTTCGACGTGCTCACCAACGACATGAATCTTTCTCCCGCCCGCTCGGCGGAGTTGATGTGCGAGATGTCGCGTCTGCTAAGGCCCGGTGGGCTGGCGGTGATGACGATCAAGTTCACCACCCGGCGACGGGCGCGGCACGTAGGTGAGGCGACGAACGTGCTGTCGCGGTGCTACGAGGACGTGCGGGTCTCGAGGATGCCGCACAACGCGAAGGAGACGACCGCCGTGATGCGGCGGCGATCGGAACAATCACGCGCCGATCGGTGAGGGACGCTGTCGGGTCTGTGCGGCGCCGCCCGCGATGGCTTTCTCCCGCACGCGGCTTATGTTCTGCTTGCTTGCGCAGATGACGAGGGAACTGGTGCCGTGGAAGCGAAGCTGCAGTCGGCGCCATCGCTCCGGCAGCCCCTCGATTCCCGCCGGTTCGATCGGTCCCACGTCCACGTGATCCCAGTGAAAGTAGTAGTAAAGGTCGGCGAGCGGCGGCGAGTGCTCACCGGTGAGTCTGAGGTAGTGCTCATCGAGTTCGAGCAGGCAGACGGTCGGCCGGTCGTCCACGAGGATGCGGTCGAGTGGTTGCGCCACGCGGGAGGGGGTGGGGCCCGTGGCCTCGATGACAAGTGCCCGCAGTTCGCGCTTTCGCCGGTCAAGGTAGCGCCCCCGCAGGTCGATGAAGTCGAGACCGGCATCTGCGTCCGTGCGAATCATGAGAGATGCGCCGTCTCTGAGCAGCAGTTCATGGGCGACGAAGCGGCGGAGGACGCCGCCCGGGGTGGGGCCGTGATCGATGGCCCTGACGATCTCATTGTGCTCGAGGCTCACGTCCGGGTCGGCGTTGTCCGGCGGGTCGTGGATGAGGAGCCGCTGGTTTGTGAAAGTCAGGCCGATGGGGTGGGCGCGGGGGGCGGTCGCGCCACGACCGGGGTCGAGAAGTTCAGCGGCGAAGGTCCTGATGATCACCTCGCCGGGTCGGGTGTGTTCGCTGAGCCTGCGGCGCCGTGTCACGGCGCTGACAACGACCGCCATCGCGACGGCAAAGCCCGCGGTGGCGAGGACGATCGAGACGACAGCGAGCAACTGCCGCCGGGGCGTGCCCGCGTAGGGGCCAAGCAGTGAGTTGACGACCAGCCAGACCAGCAGGAGCGCCGCGCCCGCAAAGGCGAGCGCGGTCGGGATGACGGTCCCCCGACGCCCGCTCGACGGTCGCCGTCGGCGGGTGATCAATGTCCGCTCTCCCCCTGAGATGGCGCTCTGCCCGCGGCGACGAGGTCTGACACCGCGCTCGGCGTGAGCATCTCGCCCTCATTGCCGACCACTGAGGCCATGATCGCGCCGCAGGCATTGCCGCGAGCGACGGCCTCGGTGAGAGGCAGTCCTGCGAGGAGCGCCTCGATGAAGCCGGCATTGAATGCATCGCCGCAGCAGGTGGTGTCCGCGACCTCGATGGCGAAGGCCGGGACGTGCACGGTCTCGCCGTCAGCGCATGCCAGCGCGCCCTGAGCACCGGTCTTGAGGGCGACGACGTCGGTCATCGCGGCGAGGGTTGCGAGGGCGGCGTCGACGGTGGGCGCGCCGGTGATGGCGCGGGCCTCGGTCTCGTTGGGCAGGAAGATGTCCACCTGCGGGAGCAGATCGAGCAGGCCGGTGTCCCAGTTTTCATCGGGGTCGAATCCGGTGTCAAGGGAGACACTGACGCCTGCGTTATGAGCGTCCGCGGCCAGCGACGGCAGCCCCGGCTGGAGCTTCGTCTGCAGGAAGTAACTTGCGATGTGCAGATGCCGGGAGCGTGCGAGCAGATCGCGGGGGACGTCGGCGGCCTGCAGCGAATCGATGGTCCCGACGTAGGTGACGAATGCGCGGTCGGCGGCGCCGGAGAGTGAGACGGTGATGCCGGTGGCGAGATCGGGATCGCGGCGGACGTAGTCGGTGGTGACGCCCCACTCCTGCAGTTTCCCGCGCAAAAAGTCGCCGAACTCGTCGCGCCCGACGTTCGCGACCAGTGCCACGGTGAGACCGAGGCGCGCGCAGCAGACGGCGAAATTCGCCGCCGAGCCACCGAGACGCCGGACGAGTCCCGACGCGAGCACCTCCTCACCGAAGTCCGGCAGCTTCGGCAGGCCGGAGAGGATCAGGTCGATGTTGAGGTCCCCGACGACCAGCACATCGAAGTCGCGGCTTCCGTCCCGGGTGGTCTCTCGCAACGTCGCTCACATCCGTCCGATGACTGCATATTGATGGTCTGTGGACTCAGTTTTCCACGCGAGACCGCCTGCAACCTTCGTGCCGACCGGCAGGAGCTTGCGCGCGCGGAGCGAAGGTCTTTGCATGAACTGAGCAAACGGCCGATCGGGAGCGATCGTTCATGTACGCCGACCGCAATGTATGTCGATGGTACAACCAGACCTCCGCCATCAAGCGCGCCTGCGACGCCGGCCTGATCGAGCGCAGATGGGTGGAGGAGTACTGCTGGAAGGGCGGCGAGGGGTGTGTTCGCAAGCGAAGGTTCGAGGAGGAGGGCTACGTGTCACCCGACTACGTCCTCCCGGACGGCAGCGAGAGTGAGGCGATCAAGCGCAGCCTGCGCTGAGCGTCATCCGTTCACACGGACGGGGCTCGACCAGCCCATCCAGCCGTCCTCGCGCTCGATGCGCGCGTAGTAGTACGAAGCGGCGCCTGAGGGCGCATCCTCGACGGTCCAGTCCACCACGCGCTCATGCGGCTCCAGCGTCTTCCAGTCCTCTCCGTCGCGCACGATCGTGGCGCGGGCGATCGGGACTTCGCTGGCCGCCCACAGGCTGACCGGCCGCTCCTCGTCACAGCGGACTTCGCCACCCTGGCGCTCGCCACAGACGCTGAAGCGGATCGGCATCCGGACATTCGTGGTCGCGAAGCAGCGGCGGTTCCAGAGCGCGTCGAAGATGGCCTCGCGCGTAAGCTCAGGCGCCCAGACGCCCATGATTCCCTGGCGACGGAGGTGCCGGTACTCCTCGGGCGTCACCTGCAGGCCCGCAAGCTCATCGCCGGGCCGGCCGTCGTGGATGTCGCCGCCGCCCACGAAGCCGAGGTGGTAGCCGAGGTTGAGCGCGTCAATGACATGACGACCCTTCTGCTCGCCCTCGAGAGTGCGGATGGGGAAGGGATTCCCCGCGTCGGCGTGGCGCTCCGAGTTCCCCCAGACAGAGTGAATCTCCACGAGGCGCTCGTGCTCGCGGTCGTGGCCGGCCTCCCACTCAACGCCCATCCTGACGTTCGACGTGTGATGCGGAATCAGCAGCGCGTCATGCTCGCGGGCGACGTCGTAGAGTCGCTGCAGGTCCTCGACGCTCTGCTCGCCGCGGCGCACGATCGGGCCGGTGTCGCCGGGGAAGTAGCAGTTGCGATGGCCCGGCCAGTGGTTCGTCCACTCGAAGCCCACGAGCGTCGCGAACTCCCCGGGCGCGTAGCTGTCGTTCGTGACGGCGACGAAGTACTCCCACTGGCGGTCGGTCAGCGCCTCGGAGTGGTCGGCCATCGCGAAGATGTCGAGGAAGCTCTC
>JBKHFA010000125.1:0-10275 GCA_046540615.1 Armatimonadota bacterium
CCTCGGGCTGATTATGAGTGGCCCTGAAGATAAAATCAAGGCGATGGCGCGCTTCTGTGCTTGCCGGCGGGTCGAGAATCCTCGCATCACGCTCACAGGCTCTCCCGACGGGCAGGGGGAACATCGCGGGCGCCGAAGTGTCGTATGTACCGCATGACGTCTTCGGATCTGATATCTGACAGCCGGGAGGGCCTGCCATGGAACGCATGCACATCTACGTGACGAACGATGTGTCGGAACAGGCGCTGGATCACATCGATGCGCTGAATGGCATCGAGGCGGGGGATGGGGTGATCGTGGGAGTGGGCGAGCCCCGACCGGGAGAGCAGTCGGTTGTCATGTTCTACGACAGCGAGGGCGGCAAGGGCGAGATTCGCATCCCCTTCTCCTGCATCGCGATCGCTGATGAGGGCGTGGTGCGCGGCACGATGAAGCGCACAGGCGGCGGCCCGAGCTAACCATGATCGGGTGATATCTCGGAGGGGGTTCGGGATGTCCAGGAAGTTCGGATTGCTGCTCGTCGATTCGACGGGCCGAATGTATCGCCGCATCTGTGAGATCCTGCGCGAAAGCCCGCGCGAAGCGGTCGTCACACACGTGCCTGATATTCAGGGCATGGAGGCCGCGCTGAACGACGCTGAGGGCCGTGCAGGGATTGACCTCGTTCTGTGCAACGATGATCGTCCCCCCGAGATGGTTCGCGAGAGCCTCGATCTTTTGACTGCCCGTCTTGATGACGTTCCCCTGCTGGTTCTTTCCGATTCGGACGATGTGCAGACCGCCGTTGACATGATCAGGGCGGGAGCGCGTGACTGGATCATCAGTCATCACCTCGAACAACGGCTGATACCTGCGATTGAGCGGGTGTTGCGTGATGATGAGGAGCGTCGCGACAGCCGCCAGCATTACCACGAGTTGGCCGAGGCGCTGCCTCAGGGAATGTATGAACTCGATCGGCAGGGCTGCTTTACGTACGTGAATCAACGCGGGCTGGAGCTTTTCGGGTACACGCGCGAGGATCTCCGACGCCACCCCCGAGCGAGCGAACTGATCGCTGAGAAGGACCGCGAGCGGGCGATGAAGCGGGTCGGCGAAATCCTTGCGGGAGATCTCGAGACGAGGGCGGCCGAATACGAGATCATAGCGGGTGACGGGACGCTTGTTCCGGCGCTGATTCACTCCGGGCCGATCATGCAGGGCGGTGAGGTGGTCGGTGTACGAGGGGTCGTGACTGATCTCCGCGAGGCGCAGACGGTACGGCGGAGACTGCAGGAGAGTGAGGAGCGCTATCGCCGCCTGGTTGAGACGATGGCGGACGGGCTGATCACGATTGAGCGCGACGGCACCATCACGTATGC
Source organism: Armatimonadota bacterium (assembly GCA_046540615.1). Lineage (GTDB taxonomy): Bacteria > Armatimonadota > Zipacnadia > Zipacnadales > UBA5352 > UBA5352. The sequence continues at coordinate 1,359 of JBKHFA010000125.1, forward strand.
CAATCAGGCACTGGCCGAGATGTTCGAGATGCCGGTCGAAGAGGCTCTCGGGACTGACATTCGCGATCTGATGGACGAGGAGAATCGACAGATTCTGACGCATCAGATCGAGCGCCGATTCACTGAAGGGGTCCGCGGCTCCTACCAGCTTGAGGTGATCCTCAGGTCCGGCAGGCGGCTCACCGTGCTGATAAACGCCACGCCGCTGCGAAACGATGCCGGAGAGGTGGTGACGAGTCTCGGCGTCGTCACGGACATCACCGAGCGCCGGGAGCGGGAGGAGCGGCGGCGGCTCGGGCGGGCCCGTCTCTCACTGATCAATCGACTCAACGAGATGCTCAATGTCGGAGATTCGATCGATGAGATCATCGCTGCGGGCGCTGACGGCATCCGTGACATTCTCCACGCCCACCATGTGCATATTTCGATGCGCCGCTCGGGCGATGAGGTAGTCATGCGGCATTCAAACATGCCGCGGGAGATCGAGGAGAGGGTCTTCGGCGCCGGCATTCATGGTCGCAGCCTCCTCATACCGCTTCGCCCCGGGAGTCAGCTCCGGAAACTCTACGAGCGCGGTGAGTTGATGGAGGCGCGCGGGGAGGACCTCACCCGCACTATGAATGACCTTGTCCAGTCGGCCGATCCTTCTCCGGTGGTCAGCGGAATGACGATGGCTCAGAAGCTTCGCATTAAGTATCTTTGCATGATGCCACTTACGCGCGGTGAGGAGACGATGGGACACGTCACTGTCTCGCGCGCGGAGGATGTGCCGCTCAACGGCGCCGAGAGGGCGGTGCTGAAGGGCTTCGCGCAGCAAATGGCGGTGGTGCTTGACAGGGCCCGGGCAGAGGAGGAGGTAGCCCGGCTGAATCAGTTCCTCGGGGGAATCATCGAGAACGCCGCGGTCTGGTTCTCGGTGATCGATGAACACGGGGAGTTGATCATCTGGAATCGCGCCGCCGAAGAGATTACCGGCTACTCTCGCGATCAGATACGCTCGACACGGCATCTGATGACGTTGCTCTATCCCGATGAGGGGCGTCGGGCGGAGGCGTATGAGCACCTTGCCGCCGCATTCAGAGGGGAGTGGCACGAGGAACTCGAGACATACATCACGGTGGCGGATGGATCGGAGCGGCTGATCGGGTGGCATCTGCGGACCTTCGTGGGGACGGAGGGTGGCACGGGCCTGGTGATGATCGGACGTGATGTGACCGAAAGCCGTGAGTTGCAGGAGCAGCTTCAGCGAGTGCAGCGGATGGACGCGGTGGGCACGCTGGCAGGCGGCATCGCACATGACTTCAACAACGTGCTGGCGGCGATCGTTGGCCACGCGAATCTGCTGGCCGCCGAGGCCGAGCGGGGAAGTCCCGTGCGGTGGCATGCCGGGGAGATCTCGGCGAACGTCGAGCGCGCTTCGCGGCTGACGCGCCAGCTTCTGGCCTTCAGCCGCAAGCAGCCGTGGAAGCCGCGGGTGGTTGACCCGGCCCGGCTGGTGAGTAAGATGGAGGAAATGTTCCGCAGAGTCATCCCGGCGCACACCGAACTGCGGCTTGATGTTAATGGCGACACCGGGTACATTGAGATCGATCCATCGCATCTGGAGCAGATAGTGATGAACCTGGTGCTCAATGCCAGTGACGCTATGCCTGATGGAGGACAGTTGCGAGTGACCACGACGAACGCGACGCTCGACGATGAATCGTTCACGGAATTGTTCGATGCCGGGCCCGGGGAGTATGTGAGCCTCGACGTCGCTGACACAGGAGTCGGGATGGACGAGGAGACCGAGTCGCACATCTTCGAGCCGTTCTTCAGCACGAAGGAGAGGAACGGCGGCACGGGGCTTGGTCTGTCCACGGTGTACGGGCTCGTGCGTCAGAACAGGGGGGCAATCGCGGTTCACAGCGAGGTGGGGGAGGGGACGTTGTTCCGGGTCTACCTTCCGCGCGTGAAGGGGGCGAATGTCGAGGAGCAGAAGGCCGAGAACGGCGAGCGGGCCGCTCTCAGCGGTGATGAGACGCTTCTCGTCGTCGAAGATGCGGACAATCTCCGCGACCTGATCGCGACCATCCTCAACTCTTTCGGATACACGGTGATCACCGCCGCCGGGGGTGACGAGGCGCTGCAGCGCGAGGCGGAACACCGCGGGGAGATCGACCTCGTCATCAGCGACGTGGTGATGCCGGAGATGTCTGGGACCGAACTGGCCGAGAAGCTGCTGGAGATCTCGCCCGAGTTGAAGGTCCTTTTCATCTCCGGGTACCCGACGGAGGAGGCAATCAACGCCGAGCACACCGACGCTCGCTACTCATTCCTGCAGAAGCCCTTCTCGGCGGTCGCACTCGGGCGGAGGATCCGCGAGATGCTGAAGTGAAGCGGCGGTCGTCCCCGTCTTCGTTGCTGCCTTTCAGCCGTATGCCCTCGCGATTGCGCCGCGCGGATCGAACATCTCCTCGATCGGACCGAGCTGCTTCTCCAGCTCGCACGGAGGCTCGTAGCGGTCGAGGTCCTCGCCGTTGGCAAGGCCCTTCGCAAGCTCCACGTAGTAAAGGAAGTTACGCAGCGGAATATCCGGCGGCACGCCGTGGTCGCAGTGCGGGATGTATCCGCCGTGCTCCCACGCGCTCCGGTAGCGTGACGCGACCTCGGCCCGGACGCGCGCTCGAGGCCGGGCCAGTTCGCGCTTGTCCACGCCGCCGTGGATGAAGATGCCCGGCCAGCGCCGCAGCATCTCCTCCGGGTCATTGCCCGCCGCGATCTCGATCGGCTGGATGCCGTCGAGCGAGCGCGGGTACATCGCGTCGAGAATCTGGTAGTTGAAGCCGTCGCAGTCCATCACCACGGCCTCGACTCCGCGCTCCTTGAAGAAGTCGTAGAGCTTGATGTACCGCGGCAGCAGGAACTCCTCGATCAGCGGCGGCGACATCATCGACTGGCCCTTGAACGCCATGTCCTCGTTGAGGATAAGCTCATCGACCTTGATGTGCCGAAGCGGCTCATCGAGCACCTCCATCAGATACCACGCCCAGTACTCGAACATGTCGTGGACCAGATCGGGCTGGTCGTAGAACATCATGGACAGTTCGAGCATGCCGGTGAAGTCGCGGATGCCCCAGTAGATGCCGGTGATGGTCAGGCGCACGGGGATATCCGAGGAGTTGCAGGCCTCGATGTTGTCGCGCCAGTGGGAGCCGCCGGCGGGGTGCTTCGGCGCGGAGGTCCCGAGCGTCTCGGGCGGGTCCTGCTCGTCGATCGGGTGCGTGCGCTCTGGAGCGTGCGGGTCGAGGCGCTCCTTCACGCGCTCCCAGTCCGCGCGGTTCTCGACCGCAAAGCGCAGGTACTGCCGGGTCGCGAAGCCGTCGGTGGGCTGGTCGATGGCATCGACGCGGGTGGTGCCGAAGCCGTCGATCCACGTGCGAACGTTGCCCTCTTCCTTGAGGACCCTCTGCTCGAACATCGGCACGGGGCCGAAGAAGAACTTGCCGACTCCGCGAAGGCCCTCCTGTCCGACGAGGCTCGCCCAGTTGCGGCGCTGCTTTTCGCTGAGGCCCTGCTTCCGCCACGCCGCGAATGTCGAGGCGCGCGGGCCGCCGAAGATGTAGGGGAGTCGGTCAACTTCCTGATGATGGATGATGCGGCGAAATCGCTCGCGCCGGGTCATGGTGTCTTCCTTTCAGCAGACGGCAACGACCACCTCGCCAGGCGGGGGAGGAGGAGACATCTGTGAGTCTCCGTCGTTCGTGTCGGCATCAGTGCAGGGTGCAACATCTTCGCAGGTGAGTATACGAAGGAGTGGGGAGGCTTGCAAGCGTCTGCTGGCGGGCGGCTGTGAACACGGACCGCCAGTGCGGGAATCCGGGCGCCTGGCCCGACGCCGGGAAGGACTCTCCGGGCGAATCACGCCCTGCGGGCGGGACAGGACCCCGATCCGGGTCTTCTGCACGCCGGACACCTGAGCCCGTGGGCGATTTTTCGGTGGAACAATTCCGGGTGTTGTGTTTTCCTAAGGGAGGAACTGGTTGCACAGATGGTATAACGAGACACAGTGCCGCGACTTCAAACGCTCTCCCGGATGTCGCCCCGAAGACGGCGCGGCACGATCTATCATCGGGCAGAGGAGATATGATGCAGACGACCATGGCCGCGAGAATTGCGCTCCTGACGATCGGATTGCTGCTGATCCCGGGCGGTGGCTCTGCCGAGCCTTCCCCGTCGCGCTTTGATTTTGAGCAGAACGAGCTTTCGGCGGGATGGAACACGACCGCCTGTGCGGCATCGCTGGAGATCACGCGCGAGGCGGAGAATGTGCGGGAGGGCAGAGGGGCGCTGGAGTTTGCGTGGGAGGCGGCGGACGGGCGTCTGGCCATCGTGAGCGTGTCGGGAGTATCCCTCGAAGAGCGCGCGCGCTCGCTGCGATTGAGCCTGAAACTCGGGGAGCGGGGCCCGGTGATGTACGGGGTGCAGGAGGCCGACGGCTCATCGTACCAGGGCTACCTCTACACTCCCGGCGGCGTCTGGCATGACGTGGCGGTGGACCTCGACGAGTTGATGCTCTCGGAGGGCTCGGAGGATGAGAACGGGCGCCTCGATGTCCACGAGATCGATTCGATCATGGTCGCGGACCTGAGCAACATAGACGGAGAGGCCGGGAAGTCGCTCGGGATCAAGCAGGGGCGGCAGATGATGTGGCTTGACAACGTGGAGTTGAGTTCGCAACTGGCGCCGCACCGGTCATCGCGAGGGCCGAATGATGGAGTGTTCATCGATGATTTCGAGCGGCTGCGGGCGCGGCCGACCGAGATTCACGCGCTGCCGATCGGCAGACTGCGGTTGTCGCTGGTGGATGGACCGGGTGGAGATGACGCGTCTGCGCTGCGAGTGAGGTACGCCGCTGACGGGTATCGCTGGGCGGGCTTCGTGGCGGCGGTGGGCTACCTCGACCTGACCGGACGCTCGCGGATATGCCTGAACGTGCGCGCCGAGCAGGCCGCGCCGATGCAGGTGGTGCTTGAGGAGCGCGATGGTTCGAAGTACGTCGCGCGCCATCGCCTCGACGCGGAGCAAGGCTGGTATGAGTTGCGGCTGCCCTTCGAGAAGTTCAAGCTGGACCCTCAGACACAGGATGAGAATGAGCGACTCGACCTCGACCAGCTTCGCGTGATCATCCCGGTCGTGGACACGAAGAATGCTGAAACTGACGACGGCGGTGTCTGGGACGTCTCGCGGATCTGGGTGGAGTAAGCGGGGGGACATGCTTACGCCCGACCTCCGGACGACGTGGCGAACGGCGAGCGCTCCTGAAGGCCCTCGGTGTCTTCTCGTCGAAACCCCCTCGCAGCGTGAGACTGATCTGATATGAGGTGAGGGAACCGATGCGCATTCCACGAAGCTGCCGCCTGTTGTTTCTCGTCGCCGTGATGGGCATCGCATCCGCCGCCCTCGCCGGGGAAGAAGTGACCACGATGAGCACTCAGGACGTCGACCTCTCGCAGAACGTATACCGCATAACCCCGGCCACTGACGAGCCCGAGGCGCGTAATGAGATCGACCTGCTCGACCTGCGCGACGCGTCCCCCGATGAAGCGGCCGCGCTCGGCGAAGGGCTGACCACGCGCTTCTACGGCCCTCTCGGCCCGCGCAACATCGTGCGCCTGCAGACCGACTTTGCGACCGATGGACTCCTGGTGCTCGACGTGCGCGCGGCATCGGCCGGCGGCGCGTACCTCGCGATCGGCGTTGGAGACGAGTGGTATCTCCAGCGCTGGCAGGGTAAGGAGACGATCGAGGTCGGAGCGCACTACGCCGTGCCGATCCCGGCGGGCGAGCAGGAGATCGTCATTAAGGCCCCCGTCGGCACCGTGGTGGTGGATGAGTATCTCGTCTTCCCGGATGCGGAGATGGCCGCGAATATCACGCCGGTCGCCATCGAAGCCGTCCCGCAGGACCTCGGCGTCGCCGACGGCTACCGCGGGATCTGGTATTACAATCAGAAGTCGGATGACGAGTACGTGTACAAATACTCCGGCGGCCTTGGCACCTACTGCGCCAAGCACATTCCCTTCGCGGTCTACTCGCCGGAGGCGAACAAAACGTTCTTCGTCTACGGGGGCAACGAGACCGCCAGCGCCGAGGAGCGGAATCTGGTCGCGATGGCCTCGTACTACGACCACGAGACCGGCGAGGTCCCGCGACCCACGGTCGTGTGCAACAAGCACACCTCTGATGCGCATGACAACCCGGTGATCGCGCTCGCCGATGACGGGCGCGTCTGGGTGTTCGTCAGCTCGCACGGGTTGAGCCGACCCTCGTTCGTCTACCGCGCGCGCGAGCCGCATTCGGTGGAGAGTTTCGAACTCGTGGACATCGACAACTTCTCGTATCCGCAGATCCACCAGATGGCGGATGGAAGCTGGTTCTTCTTCCACACGCTTTACACCGACGGCCGCCGGCTGCACTTCAAGACCGGCGCCGATCTGCGCGAGTGGACGGAGCCCGTGGAATTCTCCGGCATCGAGATGGGGCACTACCAGGTCACGAACGTTCACGGCCGGCGCGCCGCGACCGCCTTCAACTACCACCCGGAGCCGAGGGGCCTGAACTGGCGGACGAACCTTTATTACATGGAGAGCGCCGACGGGGGAGAGAGCTGGTGGAGCGCCTCCGGCGAGCAGGTGCATATCCCGCTGCGCGACTCCGACAACCCGGCCCTCGCGCATGAGTGGGAGGCCGAGGGGCTGAAGGTATATATGAAGGACCTCGTCTTTGATGATGACGGGCGGCCGGTGGTGCTGGTGGTGACAAGCAAGGGCTACGAGTCGGGCCCCGAGAACGATCCGCGCACCTGGGTGGCGGCGCACTGGACGGGGGACCAGTGGCGGCTCAAGCGAATATGCACCTCCGACAGCAACTACGACACGGGGAGCCTGCACATCGACGGGGACCGCTGGACCCTGATCGCGCCGACCGAGCAGGGCCCGCAGCCTTACAACCCGGGCGGCGAGGTTGCGCTCTGGCGCTCGAACGATGGGGGAGAGAGCTGGGAGATGGTCCGTCAGCTCACCGAGGGCAGCGAGTACAATCACACCTACGTGCGCCGACCGGTGAACGCGCATCCCGATTTCGCGGGCTTCTGGGCGGACGGCCACGCGCGTCAGCCGTCGGACTCCCGGCTTTACTTCTGCGACATCGACGGCGAGGGCGTCCGGCGTCTGCCCCCGACGATGAGCGGGCAGATGGCGACACCCGAGCGGGTGGAGTAAGAGCGCGGATCGAGGCGGGCGGTCATTCCGGCGGCTGCAGAGCGTCGGGGATCGCGTCCGCCGGCGAGGCCGGCTGGTCGGCTGACGGCTCGTCCGGCGGCACAGTTCGCTGCAGCGCCGCCTCAATCAGCGCCTCCCGCACCGCGAGCCGCCACCGTTCGGCAAGCCCCACGGGCGACGTCTTCTCCGCCCGAGCGTCGGCCTCGGTGGCGATGAGCACCGGAGTGACGCCGGCCATCAGGACCACGCCGTACGCCTCGCGTTCGAGAGTGAGCTGACTCGGCGTGAACGGATTTTGCAGTACGTCGGTGAAAGCGGCGGCGGCGGCGGCGACTCGTTGACCGGGCGCGAGCGCCTCGTGCGGCTCGCTGATCTCCAGCACGATCTGATCCTGGATGACAAGCTGGCCGGTCTCGCGTCCCTCCTCACCGACACGGATCGACTGCCCGCGCACCGAGACGTCCATCAGCCGAACGCCCTCAGCCTCGGACGGGTCGGCCGGGCGCAGGCGGCCCTCAAGCGCTGCTTCGATCCCCGCGCGCAGGTCCTCGTGCGTCCAGGAGAACCCGGGGGGGTGCATGAAGGTGATGACGCGCTGGTCGTCGCCCTCGCCCCACTCGACGGTGCTATGCCCGTTGATCTCGATGGTCACCGCGTCAGGGCCCTGCTCCTCGCGGTGCTGAAGACCTTCCTCGGCGCCGATGTCGATGATTCTCACGTCCACCCGCGCGGGGAACGCGGCCTCAAATTCGTCGAGGATGCTGACCGTCCCATGGTGACAGGGGGATGAGGGGTCGAGCCACGCGACAATGCGCACGCTCGAGGAGTCGATGGTCTGCGCCGGCTCGGGCTGCTCATCACCGCGCTCGCAGCCCGCCGCGAGTGCGACCAGCACGAGTAAAGCGATGGCCATCGCGCGATGCGAAAGGCGCGTAAAGCCGTCACGGCGCGGAGATGCTTCGGTCACGCCGATCGCTCCTCGGCAGGAAAGTTGAACGCCGCGACCGGCAGTTCGGCCACGGCGTGGAGTGCGGGAATCGAATCAGAGTCAGGAGGTGGTGATATGCACAGTCCGCGCGTTTCCGTCCCAGTCCACCTTCGCATTGAGTGCCTCTCCGACCTGTCGGATGCCCACCAGGAGCCGACCGTCAACGGTGATTCCCTCGTTCTGCATGATGATCGTGCACATCTCGCCTCTGCAGATGTTTACGCGCTTCGTGGCGGCGTCGTACTCAACCTCGCCATCGACCGCCTCCGCGGCGGCGCGCAGCGGGACGTACACATGGCCGTCGTGCATCGTCGGCGACGGGTCGCATACGACGGTGTTGCCGTTTGCCACGAGAGATATGCCGCCCTGTGCCCATGCGGTAGCGGCGAAGGCAACGACGGCCAGCAGAAGAATCGTCTTACGCATTTTCCAACCCCTCCCGTCCAGTTCTACACTGCAGCACTATGTTATACACGCGCAGCGCGCTCGTCAAGTTCAGGGCCATGCACTCCGCGCGCGTCGGGAGAGGACCTGTGCCGTTCGGTGGTTGCCGTGCGGGGGAGCGTATCTTCAGATGCGCCCGCGCGAAGAGCGTGGAAAGGCAATGTCGTCTGGACTGTGTATGTCAATAGTTGTGTGCTGGTTTTCATGCGGCAGCTTTGAGTCT